>CAYYYX010000012.1:0-39085 GCA_964476065.1 uncultured Verrucomicrobiota bacterium
TATGCGTTTTTTAACCATCCTATTATTAGTTTTGTTTGTAACTGCGGGAGTTGTTCATGCTGAAAACGATCCGGCGTATGCCGAAGATGTCGTCCAGGACATGTCTTCGAAGCTCAATCGCGGGGTCTGGAACATTTTTACGGGGTGGGGCGAAATTCCGCGCCAGATGATCAAGTCCGGTCACGATCGAGGCTGGTGGGCTGTCCTGCCTGTTGGTATTCCAGCCGGAGCCATCATGACCGTCGGTCGTACCGGTGTCGGCGCCTTTGAGGTCGTTACCTTTTTCATTCCGTTTGACGATTCGTACGGCCCCCTCCTTGAACCCGCTTTTGTCTGGCAGTAGAGGGGGAGTTGTTAGAGGTGAAATGTGTGATGTAGGATGACAACAACGAAACTCGATAGAATTATGCAAAATAAATCTCACGTCCCACTTTCTACATCCCACAACCCAACAATTCTTCTCTGTAACGACGACGGTATTCACGCCCCCGGCATTTCCATTCTTCATCGCGCAGTTAGCGACTTGGGAGAACTGCGTGTGGTGGCTCCCGATGTGGAGCGCAGCGCGGCAGGGCATGCCATTACGCTTTCGGAGCCAATCAAAAGCACCCCGGTAGAAAAAGACGGGGTCTTCTTTGGCGATGCCATTGGAGGAACGCCCGCTGACTGCGTCAAGCTTGCCGTTTGCGCACTCATGAAGGAAGAGCCGCCCGACCTCGTTCTGAGCGGCATTAACCTCGGCTCCAATACTGGCATCAGCGTCATCTACTCTGGGACCGTTTCTGCAGCGAGCGAAGGCACCGTGCTCGGGATCCCCAGCGTCGCCTTTTCGCTCTGCACCTACGTCGATCCCGAATGGGAGATGGCGGAGCGCATCGTTAAAGAACTGGCGCAGAAGATCATTGAAACCCCGCCTCCCAAAGGCGTGCTACTCAACGTCAACATACCCAATCTTCCGTACGAAGAACTCAAAGGAATTAAAGTGACCCGTATGGGTCGCTCGCGTTTTATCGAAAAATTTCACAAACGCCTCGATCCGCGCGGTCGAACCTACTACTGGCTCGACGGCGAGCTCGAGGTTCATGATGATGGCGATGATATCGATATCCACGCCGTGCGCGACGGCTACGTCTCCATCACGCCGATCCAGCTCGATCTGACCGCCTACGATCACCTCAAAAGCTTCCAAGGTCTGGAAAGCAACTTCGTTGCGGTTTAGTACGTTTTAAGAAAAATCGCGACTGTTCGCCAATGCTGTAGTGGCGGCTTAACCCGCAGGGAAAGCCGCTTCGCGGGAGAAGCGCGTGCCCGAATACGGGTCACACGCACTACAAAGAGGGCGACGAGGACGTCGTGTCTACGTGGGAAAATAAAAAACCGACCCGCAAGGCGAATCGGCAATCATCAATCTTCAATCGAAAATATTTTGGCCTGCCAAGCCGTAGCCGATGAGAAACACCGAATCTATGTTTAATACACACGCCCGCCTTCGCCAAGGCTCCGGCGTGGCATCCTTCGCATTTCGCGTTGCTCATCGCGAAGGATGGTGGGCGATGAGGGATTCGAACCCCCGACCCTCTCGGTGTAAACGAGATGCTCTAACCAGCTGAGCTAATCGCCCCCAAGGAAGCGCAGAGAGTAAACAGTTCTCTGCACGAGTCAATTACAAATTGCAAAAGGCTCCATCTGTGATAAAACTTCTCTCATGAAAACGCTCAAAATACTTGTTCTGAACGGTCCGAACCTCAATCTGCTCGGCACGCGCGAGCCGGATGTGTACGGAACCGAAACGCTTGAAACCATCGAAGCCGATCTGCGCGCCTGCGCAACCGAGTTGGGCGCGGTTGAGCTCGAGTTTTTCCAGAGTAATGCGGAGAGCGACCTCATCACCCGAATCGGCGCAACGCGCGGTTCGTACGATGGAATCTTGATCAACCCGGCAGCTTTTACGCACACCAGCCTTGCGGTTTGCGATGCGCTCAAAGCCGTATCCGATGTGGTTTCGGCCGTTGAGGTTCATCTGAGCAATACGCACAAGCGTGAAGAGATTCGACACACCAGTCTGACGGCGGCGGGGTGTGTCGGCCAGATCATGGGCTTCAAAGGTCAGAGCTATATTCTGGGTCTGCAGGCGCTTGTTAAATACTTGCGGTAGTTGTGTAGGGCGGGGGCCGTGACCCCGCCTCCGCGATCACGGATCGCGGCTACATTCAAACTAGCTGCGAAACGTAGTTACTAAACACCAGCTCGGCGGGAAGGTTTCGGTCGAGTTGACGTCCCATCTCTTCCACCGCCGTCATGTGCTGTAACGCATCCGCGCGCGTGCAGAGTAGGGCCTGGCGCGATAAGGCCTCTTTTTCGTCTGGGAAGTGCAGGGTTGATTCATCCTGCTCAAGGACTTCAAACAGAACATCGCGCTGCCAGAGAAGCACGGTGCGTAAAATGTCGGATCGCGCCTCAATCATTCGGGCCGTGGATCGGGCCTCAAGCAGCGCTTTGCTTTCTTTGGCCGATAAATCTTCAGGGATGTTTTCGAGCTCTTCTTTTTCGAAAATCTTATACAGCTCTTTGAGGATCGCCGCGAGCCGTGCGGCGGCGAGTCCGGCGAAGGGAGCCGAGGTCGGCGGGAAATCGCGCAGGATGTCCAGAAGCGGTTCTTTCCAATGGTTGGAAGCCTCGTCGTCCTCATCGTTCAAAACAATGCGCTGACAGCGCGAGGTGATTGTTGCCAGCAACGATTGCGGCTCATCGGTCACCATAATCAGCAGCGTTCGGGGCGGCGGCTCTTCGAGCGTTTTCAGAAAAGCATTGGCGGCCTGATCGGTCATGCGGTCGGCGCAGAGAATCACCCCGACTTTCCAACCCCCGGAAAAAGAGGTTTGGGAGAGCTGCTGAATCATGGCGCGCACTTCATCAATGACGATGCGGCGGCTTTTACTTTGCGGCTCCATCCAGATCAGATCGGGGTGAGCGCGGGTTTGGATTTGGGGGTGGTTATCAAAAATCAGATTGAGCAGTTTTTCGGCGAAGCGAAGCGCCGCGCCATGCGGTGCGCCTTGTAACAAATAGGCGTGCGCCAGCTGGCCGTTTGCCCAACCCGTTTCAATGCCTTCCCAGGCGCTGCTAAATTGTTTTGAAATCATGATGTTGAACTATGAATTATGAAAGATGAACTATGAAACAGGTATTGGCCTTTAAGTAGAAAAATACCTCTTTCATCTTTCATGCTTCATCTTTCATATTTCTCCCTTCATCTTTTCTTCTACAATTTTCCAAATATCGACGGAAACGGCTTCGGGTTCTTGAGAGGCATCGACGATCCGAAAACGATCCGGTTCTTCGGCGGCCAGTTTCAGGTAGCCTTGCCGTACGCGCTCGTGGAAGGAGCGTTCCTCCTGTTCAAAGCGGTCGGCAGACTCACCCAATTCCAAAAAACGCTGGGCGATTCGTTCAAAACCGGTTTCAACTTCCAGATCGAGCAGGAGCGTCAGATCTGGGTGTACATCGTTGATCGTGAACTGATGAATCGATTTCACTTCGTCGACCGGCAGGCCGCGCCCATAGCCCTGATAGGCGGTGGTAGAGTCCATAAAGCGGTCGCAGATTACCCAGGTGCCTTTGGCGAGGGCGGGGCGGATCACTTTTTCGACCAGCTGATTGCGACTGGCCTCAAACAAAAGGAGCTCGGCACGTTCGCAGGGCGTTTCACCGGCCTGATTGTGCTGAAGAATATTTCGGATTTCTTCCCCAAGGGCCGTTCCGCCCGGCTCACGGGTGTACATCGCTTCAATGCCGAATTCAGCCAGATGACGAATCATCATCTTGGCCTGCGTCGACTTCCCTGAGCCTTCCGGCCCTTCCAGTGTTATAAATTTTCCAATCATTGGAAAAAGAGGATAGCGAGGAGGACACCCTTCGACAAGCTCAGGGCAGGCGAGAAACCACAAAAAAGAGGAGATAGAGTTTTATCCGCAGATTAAGCAGATTAACGCAGATGGGATAGAGAGAATGTTTAACAAAATCATTATCGACAAAATGATGAGAGGGACGCTTTTGTAGACGCGGTGTCCCCACCGCGTTCCGTGCAGGAAAGGGAATGCGGTGGGGACACCGCATCTACTTTTTTTCAGCGGATGTTAGTTTTTCGAGTAAAAACAGGCTCGGTGGGTGTGGAGAGTTGGGGAGCGTAGCGATAGCCGTTTTCCGTGAAATCAAGGAGTCCGGAAGCCTCTGTGGTGTGCAAGCATGTTTGATGAATAGAGAAAAAGGTGGAACGCGACCTCCGGGCGCATTTGCAGACGTTGGACGGTGCGGAGCCCGCGTGCGCGGAGCGCCCGCTCCACCTGATTAGTGAAGATTGGTGGTTAAACTAATTTTTCTTCAGCTTGGGTCCCGTCGGGGTGTCTTGAATGGTCCAGCCGTCGGCGGCGACGGCGGCGCGCAGGCGATCGGCTTCGGCCCAGTCTTTATTCGCTTTGGCGGCAACGCGCGCTTCGGCCATTTCGATGAGCTCCGGGGGAACGTCCGCTTTCGGCGGCTCGAGAAATCCAAGGACGGCGTCGATTTTTTTCCAAAGGTTGGAAACTGCTAGAGCCTCTTTGGGATCCATCGGGAATGCTTTGTTTCCTTCATGGATGCCGTCAAAGAGTGCGCCGAGGCCTCCGGCAATATTGAGGTCGTCATCGAGCGCGGCAGAAAAGGTTTTTTCCATTTCAATGGCCCAGTCGGGGAGAGGGGCGTTGTCGGATGTGGGATGTGGGATGTGGGATGATTTAGCGGCTTCTTGGACCTTGGCGTGGAACTCGTCGAGGCGGGCGAGGGCCGCTCGGTTCGCGTTTAAGGAGTCGAAGGTGAAGTTGAGTGATCGACGGTAGTGGGTGCCGATCAGCTCGTAGCGAATTTCACGGCCCGTGTAACCTTTGTCGAGGATCTCGCGCAGGGTGAAGAAGTTGCCCTCGGACTTAGACATTTTTTTGCCCTCGACCTGCAGGTGGGCGCAGTGCATCCAGTATTTGGAATACATGCAGTCGTTGGCACCTTCGCTCTGGGCAATTTCGTCTTCGTGGTGCGGGAAGATGTTGTCGACGCCGCCGGTGTGCAGGTCGAAGCTTTGGCCGAGATATTTTTGGCTCATGGCGGAGCATTCGATATGCCAGCCGGGGCGGCCTTTGCCCCACGGAGAATCCCAAACGACGTCGCCGTCGTCTTCGACATAGCCTTTCCAGAGGGCGAAGTCGGCGGCGTTATCTTTGTCGTATTCGTCCTGCGCGACGCGCGCGCCGGAGCGCATGCCTTCGCGGTCGAGGCGGGCGAGTTTTCCATAGGTTGGAAACTTGTCGATGGCGTAATAGACGGATCCATCTTCAGATTGGTACGCCAACCCTTTTTCAAAGAGCTTTTCAATCAGCGCGATCATTTCGGGGATGCAGTCGGTCGCGGCGGGATAGTGCTCGGCCGGTTCGATGTTCAGCACCTTGAGATCGTCGAAGAAAGCGTCTTTATAGGTCTGCGTGTAGTCGCGAAGGGCAAGACCCGCTTCGCGAGAACCGCGGATGGTTTTGTCGTCTACATCGGTGAGATTTTGTACCTGCGTGACCTCGAAGCCTTTGTATTTCAACCAGCGGCGCAGGAGGTCTTCGAACATGTAGGCACGGTAATTGCCGATATGCGCGTAGTTGTAGACGGTGGGTCCGCAGGTGTAGAGGCGGACGTGGTTGTCCTCCAAAGGAACCAGTTCCTCCAGCGAGCGAGACATCGTGTTGTGGATTTTGAACATGGGATGTTGGTTATCAGTTATTTAGTTATTGGTTATTGGGGCAGACTCCCCGTGCCGACAACTCTTCATTCGATAACACTCTCCTTCCTGATAACAAATAACTGTTTTCTGATAACTTTTCTTATGCTCTTGAGAGATATTTTTTCTCTTCGGTGTCGACTTTGATGATATCGCCGGGGGCGATGTATTCCGGCACTTGAACGACGAGGCCAGTGGGAAGGGTGGCCGGTTTGGTGCGCGAGGTGGCCGACGCACCTTTCATCGATGGTGGACATTCGACCACTTCCATTTCAATGGTCGGCGGCATACAGATCGCAAGAACCTGCTCGTCGGAAATCAGCGCGATGATTCCCTCCATGTCGTCCACAAGGAAGGGAAGGGCTTCTTCAATGTCATTTTCGAACAACTCGAACTGATCGTAGGTTTCCAAATCCATGAAGGTATAGCGGTCGCCTTCTTTATAAAGGTATTGGACCTCTTTCTTATCAAAATAGGCTTCCTGCAGGGCGTCGCCGCCTTTGTAGCTTTTGTCGACCTTGGCTTTGGTGGTTACGTTGCGGAACCGGACGCGATAGATGGTGTTTCCGCCGCGCGCGGTCGGCGCACTCTGGGTGATGTTGTCGACGGTGTGCGGTACGCCATCAATGTCGATCACGGACGACTTCTTTAAATCAGCGGCTTTAATCATTGTTTTCTATCTCCAAATTTCTCGTTTTCAAACGTCCCTCTATTGTGCATTGCGAACAGCGTTGGTGACGTATTGACGATTGGTGATTTTTGATTGTCGATTTGTTAGCAGGAAGCTTCTGCATATTAATCGGCAATCTTCAATCGGAAATCGGCAATCCTCATAAAAGGGCGGCAAATCTATTGTTTGCCGAGGCCGGACGCAAGCCTGCGGGCGAACTTAGGCAGTTCCGGGTCGCGCGCGCCCATCACCAACACGGACAAATTCTCATCCAACAGCCGTTTTTCCAAGGTGTGGAAACTTTCAACGAATTCCGCCGGGACGCCCGCCGCCTGCAGCTTCTCGACGAACTGCTCCGAGGTGATTTTTTTCTCTACCGTCCCGCCCGCGTAATAAACCGGCAGAATGAAAAGCGTGCAGGTTGGATGCGCGTTGGAAAAATCTGAAAAGCATTCTACGAATGCTTCCAAGCCTTGGAAAAGTGGGGTGTAGCCGTGGGGCCTCCAGACGACATTGAAGGTTTCGAATTCGCCAGAGACGGCTTCGAGGGCCGCCGCGATTTTGATGGGGCTGTGCGCGAAGTCGTCGATCACTTGTTCGCCGACCCTCTCCAGCCGCCGCTCGATGCCTTTGAACGAAGCAACGGCATCAACGCATTTTTCCATGTCTAGCCCGAGTGCTTTGCAGAGTGTCAGCGCATTGTTGATGTTCTCCGTATTGTGTTTTCCAATTAACTGAGAACCCACCCCGGCCTTCGGCCACCCCTCCGGAGGAGGGGAGTCTGAGCTGGATATGAATCCCCTCCTGGGAGGGGTGCCGGAACGGCGGGGTGGGTCGGGGTTTATGACGATGCCGGAGACCTGTGACTCGAATTGCGCAAAAAGTTTCCGAAGTTCGGAAAGTTCGAAGTGGTCTTCCGCAATATTGGTGATGATCGCGTGGTCGGGTTGAAAGTGAAGAAAGGATTTATCGCTTTCGTCGGCCTCAATGATCCAGAGGTTGGATTTTCCAAAACGGACGGAGGAACCCACGTTGTTCATGCGGGCACCGCAGTAAACGGTCGGGTCTTTGCCTAAACATTGGAAAATGTGGCTGAGCAATCCGGTAACCGTCGACTTGCCGGCGGTTCCCGCGACGGCGATGACTTCTTTGCCTTGGCAGAGCTTTGCCAGCATCTCCGCGCGGTGCAGGAGGGGAATGCCGAGTTTTCGAGCGCGAATAAGATCGGGGTTGTCGGATTCGATGGCGGTGCTATAGACGACAAAGTCGGTTGCTTTCGTGATGCCGGACCCATCCTGTGGCACAATTGTGATCCCGAGTTTTTCCAAGTACTGGAAAATATCGAGGCCTTCGGCGCGATCCGAGCCGGACACAGAATATCCGGCGTGCGCCCCAAGGCCTCCGGCGGGGCAGGCCGCGAGCTGTGCCACGCCGTTCATTCCGCATCCGCCGATTCCAATAAAGTGAAGGGTTGTCATAGGGCTAATAGTAGCAGAACTCCTGTTTTGTTTTGCAAGGTGATTCGTGGGTTCGTATGATGCGTCACCTTTATGAAACAGTCCTTTTCACTCTTTTTAGCGTTTAAGTATCTCAAGCCGAAGCGGTCGTTCCTTTCGGTTGTGACCTTGCTGTCGTTGCTGGGCGTCACCCTCGGGGTGGCCGTGCTCATTGTTGTTCTTTCTGTGATGACCGGGTTCGATGAAACCTGGCGCGAAAAAATCCTCAGCGTTAACGCGCACGTCAAGGTCTCGGAATATGGCGGCGTGGTGCATCAGCCGCAAAACCTTTTGGATAGGATTTCCGAAATGGATGGCATTACGGGCGTGGCTCCGAATTTGGAAGGCCTTGTGTTTATTCAGGCGGGCGACAACGTTCACACGCCGATGCTGCGCGGTGTGGATCCAATACTGGAGCCGACCGTCAGCCAGGTTCCAAATCACATCATCGAAGGCGAGTTCTCCGTCGGGTATGGCGAAATTGTGATCGGGCGCGATCTGGCCCTGCGCCTCGGCCTCCGCCTGGGCGACTCGTTGCTGGTTTATTCGCCGCAAAATTTTGTCTCGCAGGATGAGTTGCGTCTGCCCGAGGAACTGACTGTTAGTGGAGTTTTCGAGGTGGGTATGTGGGAGTTTGACGCGAACTATGTGCTGACTTCGTTGGATACCGCGCGATCAATTTATAATGTGGAGCAGGGCGTTCATAGCATTCAGGTTATGACGGCCGACCCGATGAATGCGATGCGCACGGCGAAACAGATCGGCGACCAGCTCGGGCCGTACTTTAACGCGCGCAGCTGGATTGATCTGAATCGTCAGATGTTCACGGCGCTCCAGACCGAAAAGAACATGATGTTTTTCCTGCTGATTTTCATCACGATTGTCGCGGCATTCGGCATCACCAACACGCTCATCACGCTGACGGTTCAGAAAACGCATGAGATCGGGTTGCTGAAAGCCCTCGGGTTTTCCAATCGCCGCATTGTGAACATTTTTCTTTGGATCGGTGCTGTGCAGGGCGTGATCGGTACCGGTCTCGGACTGGGATTTGGCCTGTTAGCACTGAAATATCGAAACGAACTGCTCAATTTTATTTCCTCGCAGTTCCGGGTCGATCTACTTCCCAAAGAGCTTTATCAGCTCAGTCAGATCCCGGCGCACACCACCACCAGCGATGTGGTGACCGTTTGCGCGACCGTACTGGTGATCTGTACCCTCGCAGGTCTCGTGCCCGCGTGGCGCGCCGCGCGACTCGAACCCGCGGAGGCGCTACGGAATGAGTGAGATTGAAAAAAACTCATACGCCGATCTTCTAATGGGAATTAAAACCCGCGTCCAGACGGCGCGTATCCGCGCCGGACTGGCCGTGAATCAAGAGATGATTTTACTCTATTGGGATCTCGGCACGGATATTCTTCGACGTCAAAACGTGGAAGGATGGGGCGCACAGATCATTGATCGGCTTTCTAAGGATATAAAAAATTCATTTCCTAGCCTGACAGGATTTTCAGCGCGAAACCTTAAGTATATGCGTGCTTTTTCTGAGGAATACCCTGATCGGCAATTTGTGCAACAGCTTGTTGCACAAATTCCATGGGGTCACATTTTGCATCTCCTCCAAAAGGTCAAGGAGCCCAGCCCTCGACTCTGGTATATCGAAAAGACCATTGAGCACGGCTGGAGTCGGAATGTGCTGGCGTTGCATATTGATCAAGGGGATTACGAGCGCAAAGGACAGGCGATCAGCAACTATCATACAACGCTTCCTTCGCCGCAGTCCGATTTGGCTCAAGAAATTTTTAAAGACCCCTATATGTTCGATTTTCTGGGGATCGCCGACGAAGCCCGCGAGCGGGAGGTTGAAAACGCATTGCTGACGCACCTGCGCGATTTCCTGATTGAGTTGGGTGATGGATTTGCTTTTGTCGGTAATCAGGTTCGGTTGGATGTCGACGAAGAAGATTACTACATCGACCTGCTTTTTTATCATCTCAAGCTTCGCTGCTATTTTGTGATCGATCTGAAAACCAGACCCTTTGCCGCCGAAGACGCCGGAAAAATGAATTTCTATCTGAATGCGGTCGATGACCTGCTCCGGCACCCAGATGATCAGCCTTCGCTGGGGCTGGTGTTGTGCCGGGAGAAAGAAGGCTCGAATAAAATGCTTCTGGAATATGCCCTGCGCGGACTAGACAAGCCGGTTGGCGTTTCGACCTATCAACTGACCCGCTCTCTGCCGGACGATTTAAAGCCGTCTCTTCCAACGGTTGAGCAGATTGAAAGTGAGCTCGCCGAAAAGGTGGTTGCCGACGACGCAGGCGAAACAGGAATGATGGTGCGCGAGTGGGCAGAACAATATAAAATGAAAAACGAACGGTGAGTTTTCCAAACCTTGGAAAAATAGACAGAGCAACAAATTGTAATTTATGAGTAATGAAATTCTTAGAGTGGAAGAGGTGCATAAGGCCTATCATATCGGCAAACGCGCGGTGGAGGTGCTGCATGGGGTTTCGCTGAGCGTTGAGCGCGGCGAGACGTTGTCGATTATGGGCGCAAGCGGATCGGGCAAGAGTACGCTCCTTCATATTCTCGGCGGGCTCGACCAGCCGGATGCGGGGGATGTCTTTTTTGAAGAGACCAGTCTCGTAAAAATGAAGCCCGCCCAGCAGGCCGCCTTTCGTGCGAAGCGGTGTGGCTTTGTTTTCCAGAGCTATCATCTGCTTCCTGAGCTCGATGTGCTCCAAAATGTCATGCTCCCGTCGCTGGCCGTGCGCCCCAAGGCCTTTGGCGGGGCAGGCCGGAAGGATGTGAAGGCGCGCGCCGAATATTTACTGGAACAGGTGGGGCTGAGTGGACGGATGGATCATCGCCCGATGGAGCTCTCGGGCGGCGAGCAGCAACGGGTGGCCATGGCCCGCGCATTGATGAATGATCCCGATTTGATTCTGGCCGATGAGCCCACAGGGAATCTCGACTCACACACGGGCGAAAACGCATTGCATAATCTCTTTGATTTAGCGCAGTCTGAAAGACGCACGCTGATCGTGGTGACGCATAATGAAGAGGTGGCGCAGAGCTGCGGCCGCGAATTGATTTTAAAAGACGGAAAACTGGAAGAATAGGACGGACGATGAAAATTTATTTGGATGGGGAATTGGTTGAGGAAAAGGATGCAAAGATTTCGGTCTTTGACCACGGCCTGTTGTACGGCGATGGGGTTTTTGAGGGTACACGCGTCTACAATGGGCGGGTCGCATTTTTAGATGAACATGTTGATCGTTTGTTTGAGTCGGCGAAGGTGCTGGATCTGAACATTGGAATGACGAAAGAGGAAATCAAGGCCGCGACCCTTGAAACGTGTAAGGCGAACGGAATTCAGAATGGGTATCTTCGTCATTTGGTGACCCGTGGTATTGGCACGTTGGGTCTCAATCCATACCTGTGCAAAAAGGCCTCCGTCATCATCATCGCCGCGGATATTCAGCTCTATCCGGCGGATCTCTATGAGACCGGGATGAGGATCATTACGGCCGGCACCATCCGCAATATGCCCGAAGCGCTGAATCCGCGTGTGAAAAGCTTGAACTATCTCAATAACGTCATGGCGAAGATCGAAGCGATCAACGCGGGGGTGATGGAGTGTCTGATGCTGAATCCGCAGGGCTATGTCGCAGAAGCCTCTGGCGACAATATTTTTGTCATTAAGGGTAACAAGCTGACCACTCCTCCGGCGTGGTGTGGCGGGTTGGAAGGCATCACCCGTAATAAGGTGATGGAGCTGGCCGCCGAACTGGGTCTGGAGGTTTCTGAAACCGTCATGACGCGCTATGAAATCTGGACGGCGGATGAGGTTTTCTTGACCGGCACGGCCGCAGAAGTGATCGCGGTGATTGAACTCGACAAGCGCACCATCGGTGACGGCAAGCCCGGCCCAGCCACGAAGAAATTGATCGAAGCCTACCGGTACTTTGTAAACAATAACGGCACGCCGGTTGAGTAGAGGTGTTTCATGAAATGCGATCTTTGCGAACAAGAAGCCGTCGTTCATATGACGCAGGTGGTTAACGGGGAGATGAAGGAATATCATCTCTGCGAGGAGCATGCCCGGGAACAGGGTGTCGATATCGATAGCCCCATTTCTATCACCGATATTCTGATGGGACTCGGCCAGCAGGAAAAACAGAACGTGACCCATGATTTAACTCTTTCCTGCCCACGGTGCGGGATGGCGCGCGATGAATTCCGAAAGACCGGACGCCTCGGTTGCCCCGATTGCTATAAAACCTTTATGGCGGAACTGGCGGCGGCGGTGAAGGCGATGCATCACAGTTCGCAGCACATTGGAAAAATTCCGGCACGCGAAGGAACGCAAACGCGGATTAAATCGAAAATCGCCCGATTGCAGCAGGATCTCGAAACCGCTGTGGCGCGCGAGGATTATGAAAAGGCGGCCCACATCCGGGACGAGGTCAAACGCTTGCAGAATGAGGCGGCTTCGGAAGAGGGTTCCTCATGACGCTCCGCGGTCTATTAGAACGTCATGGCGGTTGGATGGAATCGGGCCCGGCGGAGGGGCCGGTCGTGAGCAGTCGGGTTCGTCTGGCGCGGAACCTGCGCGAAACCACCTTCCCCAGATGGGCATCGAAAGAGGTGCGAAACCGCGTTTGGAACGAAGTGGTATCGGCCTTCGACCAGTTTGAGGAAAGCGAAGCCTTTTTGCGCTGGCGCATGGATGAGCTGGATTCCCTTGAGCGCGAACTTCTTTTTGAACGTCATCTGATTAGTGGGGAGCTCGCCGAGCGAAAAGAGGGAAGCGGTGTATTTGTCAGCGAAGACGAATGTCGTGCCGTGATGGTGAACGAGGAAGATCATATCCGCCTTCAATACTTACAACCCGGCCTTAGTTTGCAAGAGGCCCTGACGGCAGCTGAAGCACTGGATGACGCGCTGGAACAGAATCTCTCCTACGCTTTTTCCAGCAAACTGGGCTATTTGACCGCCTGTCCTTCCAATCTCGGCACCGGAATGCGTGCGAGCGTCATGCTACATCTGCCGGGGCTCGTTTTAACAGAAGAGGTCAAGCCGGTCATCAATGCGGTTTCCAAAATTGGTCTAGCGGTTCGCGGGCTTTGGGGCGAGGGGTCGGAAGCCGCGGGTCACATGTTCCAGATTTCCAATCAGATCACACTGGGGAAAACCGAGAGCGAAATTATTGAGCATCTCGAACAAATTGTTCTCGAGGTCATTGAGCACGAGAAGAACGCCCGGCAGCGCCTTATGGACGATCAGGAGATCAAAGTGCACGATCATATCGGCCGTGCGTATGGTGTGTTGGCCAATGCTGCGCTCATGAGTTCCGGTGAAGCTCTCGACCTGCTATCCGCTATTCGCCTCGGAGTGGACATTGGATTACTTCCTGACATGAAACGCCGTGACATTGATCAACTCTTCATTCGAATTCACCCCGCTCATTTGCAAAAAGAGGCCAATGCGACGCTGAGTGCGGAAGAGCGAGATATCAAGCGTGCGCAACTCATTCGCTGCTTTTTAGAAGGAAAATAGGGGATACACCGATGGCTGAAGAACTGGATACCAAAGAGCTTCTGGAAGAGCTTGAACAATTTCGGAAAGAAAAAGAACGGATTCGCATGCTAGTCGGACAGATTGGTGGCAAGCACTCCGAAAAACGTGATCAGTATATTAACATCCTCTTTATCGTGGCCATGGTGTCTTTATTTCTCCTCGACCTTCTGAGGCATCTGTTTCATATCGACATGCCTCTGCCGCAAATGTTTTCGCTCGAACTGGCGGTTCTGCTCGTTTCCGTCAAAATTATTTGGATGATTCACAAAGGCACCAAAGTGGAGCACTTCCAATTCTGGGTGCTCAACTCCATTGAATTCCGCCTCAACGATCTTTCCAAACACGTCCGCGAGATCGAAAAAAAACTCTCCAATTCAGATTGAGAAGACTCAGTCTGAACACAAACCGATTTCTTCTTTTTGGCGCGGACGTCTGCTTGCTTATTCCTGAACATTTAAAGATGTGGGAACGGATCGTTTTCCCAAGGGCGCTGAAAAAAACCACACCTCATGAGGTGTGGTGAGAGGGCGATCTTCCAAACCTTGTGAAAATAGAGCTTTGTTTTTCCAAACCTTGTAAAAATCCGGTAAAAAAGCTTCCAATACTTGGAAAAGAAAGGGTGCAGGCTCAGCCTGCTGAAAATGAAACACACACGTTTGGATAAAAAATTTGCGGCGCTCAAAAAAGAGGGCAAAAAAGGATTCATCGCCTATATCGGAGCCGGTGACCCAAATCTGGATGATACGGTTGATATCGTGCTAAAGCTCGAAGAGGTGGGCGTCGACTTGGTTGAGCTTGGGCTTCCGTTTTCCGATCCGCTGGCCGACGGTCGCGTCAATCAGGATGCCGCAATTCGCGCATTGGAAGCGGGATCCACCTTTGACGGGGTGATGGCGTGTGTCGCCAAAATTCGCGAGCACTCCGAAATCCCGCTGATTTTCTATGCCTACCTCAACGTGCTAACTGCCCGGGGTTTTGAAAAGGCGATGGCGGATGCCGCCGCCGCCGGAATCGACGGGTTTCTGATTCTCGATATGCCGCGCGAAGAGTCTGGTCCGTATAAGGGTGCGATTAAGGCCGCGAATTTGAACAACATTGTTTTGATCACTCCGACGACTCCCGAAAAGCGAATGACCCAAATCGTCAAAAATGCCAACGGCTTTGTTTACTGTGTTTCGCGCGAAGGCGTTACTGGAGTCCGCGACACCGTCGCCGAGGGCGCGCCTGCACTCGTCGCACAGATCAAACAGCACACGAAACTTCCGGTTGCACTCGGGTTTGGAATTGGCACGCCGGAGCAGGCGGCTGAGGCAGCGTCCTATGCTGATGCCGTTGTGGTCGGCAGCGCCATTGTGAACAAATTCCACAACAACCCGCATACGCCCGAAGGCCGCGCCGATGCGGTCGCCTTTGTCGCCGAAATGGTTCGCGCGGTCAAAACAGTCTGATTTTTTTTGATCACGAATCGCGCGGATGTTCACGAATGAAAAGAGCGATGTCGACAACCTCGGCTACAGAATATTGTAGCCGCGATCCGAGATCGCGGTGAACCTGTTCATGTTATGACAAATATTGATTATTCCAAACTGCTCCAAAACTGGGCGATTGATTTTGCGGCATCAGAAAGCAATCACGAGATTCAAGGCAGTCCCGAACGAACATTGGAGCGGGTCGTACTTCGCGACAGGTCCGGAGGTCGTTGGGTCCTGGAAAAGATTGATCCAGAAAATCTCGCGCGAAAAAAACAGATTGCGCTCCAGTTAGAGGCCCTAAAGTCGTCGGGATTGGCCTCAGTTGATCCGTACCGGAAGAATCAGCAACAGAGTTGTTTTTCGAGTCATCAGGGGCAGTCATGGATGATTCGCCCCTTTATTGAGGGGATCCCTCTGGATCGAGATTCCTATTTAAGCGAGTTGTGGCGTGCGGAGGCCATGGCCGGATTTCTGATTGAAATGCATCCGCTGGCCCGTGCGATAGTCCCGTCATCGACACCGTCTTTTTCCATGCCGTTGTATGCCGAAGGGCGGATGGAGGTTTGGGGGGATCGGCACCCCAAACTGGTGGAGAAACTAACCCCATCGTTTCAGAAATTAAAACAGCGGTTTTTCGGGGTTCACGATCAGCTCCCGACCGCGTTTTGCCATGGGGATTATCATCCGTTAAATATGATCTGGGGCGAGGGGCGGATTGAGTCGGTTATCGACTGGGAGTTTTGCGGGGTGAAGCCTGAAATGTATGATGTGGCTCTGTTGTTGGGCTGCCTAGGGTTCGATGATCCCGATGCGTTGATTCATGAGCTGGTGATTCAACTGGTTCAGAAATTGCGGGCGGCGAATCTTTTTTCGCAGCAGTCCTGGGCGACGCTTCTCGATCTGGTGGCGACTATCCGGACCGGGTGGATGTCGGAATGGATTCGACGGAGTGATGAAGAAGCGATCGATATGGAGGTGCTTTACATCGACATTCTTGTTTCCCAAAAAGAGTATATCGAACAACACTGGGCTTGATTCGTTGCTCAAAAATCGATCATTTGTTTTTCCAACCCTTGGAAAAACCGCTAAAAATAGATCCAACGTTTGGAAAAAAGTAGCAAGCCGCAACGCAGTTGCTTCCGAGGTTTGGAAAATAGGAGATTTGAAAATGGCAGGACGTTACGCAGTAATCATGGCGGGAGGGAAGGGCGAGCGCTTTTGGCCGCTAAGCACCTCAAGGCACCCGAAACAACTTTTGGCTCTCGTCGGTGATCAACCGTTGATTGCGCAGGCGGTCGATCGGCTCGACGGATTCATTCCCCCTGAAAATGTTTTTGTGGTCACCAATGCCAATTTGGTTGAGGCCACCCAAAAGGCCGCGCCGATGCTTCCCCCGGAAAATGTGGTCGGCGAACCCATTGGACGCGATACCGCAGCGGCAGTCGCCTGCGGCGGCGCGCTGGTCGCCGCAAAAGACCCTGAAGGGGCCTTCGTGGTTCTGACCGCGGATCAGGTGATGGCGGATCTCGATGTGTTCGCCGCGACGCTAAAGGGCGGAATGGATTTGGCGGAAGCGAATGAGATTTTGGTGACGATCGGTATTCAGCCGACCTTTCCGAGTACCGGTTTTGGTTACATCGAGTCGGGCGATGAGTTTGGAACCGCCGAAGGCGTGGCATTTAAAAAAGCGGTTCGATTTGTCGAAAAGCCGGATGCGGAGACCGCGCAGACCTACCTCGATACCGAGAAGTTTTTCTGGAATTCCGGCATGTTCATCTGGTCGGTTCCAACCCTTGGAAAAGCGTTTGCCGCGCATTGCCCTGAAATGAAGGAGCTGATGGATACGCTGACCGACTACGCCGTGCGCGGCGAAATCTTCCAAGGATTGGAAAAAACCTATCCAGCCCTTGGAAAAATTTCGATCGACTATGCGCTGATGGAGAAGGCTGATAACATCGTGATGGCCTGCGGAACTTTCACGTGGGATGACGTTGGCTCTTGGCCTGCCATTGAAAGTCATTTTCCAAAAGATGCAGATGGCAATACGCTGATTGGAACCTGTGAACAGATTGATTCGAAGAACAACATCATTTATTCGAAGGATCGCCTGACCGCCGTGATCGGTGTAGAAAATCTGGTGGTGGTTCAGGCCGATGGTGTCACGCTGGTCTGCCCGAAGGAAAAAGCGCAGGATATTAAGAAGATGGTATCGAAACTGCTAGAGAAGGGGACGTATCAAGACGTGCTGTAGTAGAGGAGATTTTTTATGAACGACCGGACGAAAGCATTACAAGAAATCGGATTGGGGTTTTTCGGACGGGAGTCGTCTGCAGAAATGTGGGCTCTGATCGTCGTTTGTTCAGTCGCTGTATTTCTCCTCTATAAAAAGCTTTCCACGGGCTTTGCGGGCCAGGGCGAAAAAGCGCTTTTAACCCTGCTTCCCGGAATTTTGATTATGGCCCTTGTCGCCGCGGCTGTACGGATTTATACTGGGCGGGACGCTACTTCTTCAAGGAATTGCCGTGTTGGTATGTTTTCTCGCACTCGTTCTTCCCTTTACCGCACGGATCGAAAAAACCGGCTATTTCAATGCCATGGTTCCGTGGGTGGTGACGGCTCTGCTTCTCGCTGTCATTCTTTATGTGGAACCGATTGTGATGAATACGTTGAGTCGTGGGGTCGAAAAGGGCTCGCTGCTTGAGCGGCATGAAAATGAAGTGGATGTTTGGGATAAATTATAATGCGTATTTTAGGTATTGATCATGGCGATGTACGCATTGGCGTTGCGATGAGCGACGAGACCGCTTTTTTGGCATCACCGCTGACCACCGTCCGAAATGGCAAGGCTGCAATTGGCGAGATCGTTGCGCTGGTGGTGGAGCACCAGGTGGAAAAAATCGTCGTGGGTCTTCCGCGCAATATGAATGGAAGCTATGGGCCAGCGACGGAAAAGGTCCGCGCTTTTATTAAAAAACTTTCTGTAAAAACCGATGTGCCGATTATCGAGTGGGACGAGCGCCTCAGCACCGTGAGCGCACACAACGATTTGCGCGCGGCAGGGCTCGATGGTCGGAAGCACAAAGAAGTGATTGATAAAGTCGCGGCCCGAATCATTCTTCAGAACTATCTCGATGCGCTGGGATAAACGGGGTTGACAAAAATCGTTTAGCGACCGACTATCTCCGCACATCCCGACGCACCCGTTCTCAACACTTCTCCTTTTTCACACAACGTTTTTTTCGTTCCTTGCGTCGTTTCTCTTTTTTATGACCATTCAACCATCGACCATTTTGGCTGTCACCGGTGGCATTGCCTGCGGAAAAACAGAAGCGGGCCGCCGTTTCGCAGAAGAAGGCTTTGCCGTTCTGGACACCGATCTGCTGGCACACGAGGTGATGAAAAAAGGAACACCGGTTTTTGAACGGGTGGTTGAAAATTTTGGAAAAACTATTCTGAGTGCGACGGGCGAGATGGATCGCACCCAACTCGGAAACCTTGTTTTTGCCGACCCAGAGGCACGCAAAACCCTGAACGGGCTGGTGCATCCGGCGGTGATCAGTGCCGCGGAGCAGTGGAAAGCAGAGCAGCACAGTGATGCCGTGATTCTGATCCCGCTCCTGTTTGAGGTGGACTGGACGCAGGGCTGGGATGCGATCGTTTGCGTGAGTGCAGATGAAGAACGAGTTTTCCAACGGTTGGAAAAGCGCGGGTTAAATGAAGACGAAGCCCGCAAACGAATTGCGGCACAGATGCCGCTATCCGAAAAAGAAGCCAAGGCAGATTTTGTAATACGAAATAATGAAACGCTGAATGCACTTCGAGAGGAAACCTCGAGAGTAATCAAGTGCATCCGAAGCAGAGGAAATGCCCATGAGTGAAGAAAATGTAAAACCCGATGCCCCTGCCGCGGCCCCCGCCAACGTAGAGGAAAAGCCGGTTCCGGCTGAGCTGGAACCTCGAGAGCGCCCGCAGGCTGACGACCGACCGCCCCGCAATCAAAAAGGCGGAAATGGCCGGCGCAACAACAACAGCAATCGTGGGCGGAATAATAATAACCGGCGCAATCAAGGCGGTGATGAACCGCGCGAAATGGCTCCCGATCCCGATGCAAAGGAAATGCCGAAACTCAACTTGTTTGAGCTTCAGGTGACTGAAATCCCCGCGCTCAAAGAGCTGGCGGAACAATATTTGATTGAAGACCCCGCCGGCCTAGGCAAACACGATCTGATTTTTGAAATCTTGAAAAAACAGATTTGGTGGGGTAACGAGGCCTATACCCGTGGCGTACTTGAAACCCTTCCGGACAAATTCGGCTTTTTGCGTTCTTCGGAAAATAATTATCTAGCCAACCCGGAAGATATCTACGTTTCGCCGGCTCAGATCCGTCGCTTCGGGCTGCGCACCGGCGACTTGATCGAAGGCCCGATCCGTACGCCAAAAAAGAAAGAGCGTTTTTTCGCTCTGATGTCGGTTGATAAAGTGAACAACGACCAGCCGGAGAAGAACAAAACTCGTGTGCCCTTTGAAAACCTTACGCCGCTTTTCCCAGATGAACGCCTCCCGCTGGAGACAACCGCCGACGGCATCTCGATGCGGGTGATGGATCTGGCAACACCGGTTGGTAAAGGCCAACGCGGATTGATTGTGGCTCCGCCACGCACCGGAAAAACCGTCCTGCTTCAGCAGATTGCCAACAGCATTTCGATCAACAGTCCCGATTCGAAGCTGATCATTCTGCTCATTGATGAACGTCCCGAAGAGGTGACCGATATGGAGCGCACAACCAAGGCGGAAGTGCTGTCCTCTACATTTGATGAAATGCCTGAACGTCACGTTCAAGTGGCGGAAATTGTCATTGAAATGGCCAAGCGTCGCGTTGAGAACGGCGAAGATGTCATCATCCTGCTCGATAGCATCACCCGTCTGGCTCGGGCGTATAACACCGTCCAGCCACATAGTGGAAAGATCTTAACCGGTGGAGTAGACGCAAAAGCTCTGCATAAGCCAAAGCGCTTTTTTGGTGCGGCTCGCAATATCGAGTTCGGAGGAAGCCTGACCATTATTTCCACCGCACTGGTTGATACCGGAAGCCGTATGGACGAAGTGATCTTTGAAGAGTTCAAAGGAACGGGTAACATGGAATTGGCGCTCGATCGCGATCTGGTTGGCAAACGTGTTTTCCCAGCGATCAATATTGAGGCCAGCGGAACCCGCAAAGAAGAACTGTTGCTTCATAAGGATGAGCTGGCAAAAATCTGGACGCTGCGCAAAGCGCTTAAAGATGTGCCCGCCCTCGAATCGATGGAACTGCTCATCAACCGTCTCAAAAAGACCAAAAGCAACGCGGAGTTCCTTATGACCCTTCAGGGCTAGTTATTGCTCTCGTGTCTCAAAACCGTCCTCCGGATTCCGGCGGGCGGTTTTTTTGTTTTTCCAGACTTTGGAAATAGAAGTTTAACCACACCTCATGAGGTGTGGTTGTTTTCCAAGGTTCGAAAAAAGTGGGTGCGTTTTTTTCCAAGGGTTGGAAAACGGAATCACCGCCCCTTTTTTGTATCTAAAAGGGAGGGTAAAAAGTAGAATTATGAGCGATTAGATACAATATTTTCGAAGGCCAAATGTTGTACTCAAATGGGTCGGATCTGTGGTGCTATGAAAAGAGTCGGAACGGTTATTTTTTTCATCTGTTTCGCCGTGCTGTTGTGCGGTGCGGAAGGGGTACGCCCAGCAGCGCGAATCGACAAGATTGTTCTCGCCCAACAGACGAAAACTGGGTTCTCTCCGTCCGAGATTTGTTCCGACGAGGTCTTCTTGCGCCGTGTCTATCTGGATGTGATCGGAACCATTCCCACGGTTGGTGAAACGAGGCAGTTTTTGGATGCTCCCGGACGCATTAAGCGCTCGAAATTGATTGATGAACTGCTGGTGCGCGACGAGTTTGCTTTTTATTTGAGTTTGAAGTGGTGCGACCGCTTGCGGGTGAAGGCGGAGTTTCCTAGCAACCTTTGGCCCAACGCGGTGCAGGCTTATCACCGCTGGGTAGTGGATGCCGTCCGTAACAATATGCCGTACGACCAGTTTGCTCGCGCACTACTTACCACCAGCGGAAGCAACTTCCGCGATGCCCCCGTTAATTTCTATCGACCTTTTCAGCAGCGCACCCCGCGGAATATTTTCGGAACCGCCGCACTGATCTTTATGGGTGTGCGCCTCGACAATTCGGGTTGGTCCGAGGAGGCGCTTCTTGGAATGGATGCGTTCTTCGCAAAGGTGGCCTATAAGAAAACATCGGAATGGAAAGAAGAGGTGGTCTACTTCAATCCGACCAACGTATTTCTTCACCCGGAAACCAAAAAGCCGGTTGTCCCGCAGCCACTGGGCGGCAAACCGCTGAAGCTGGGCGCTCTCGACGATCCGCGCATCGCATTCGCCGGCTGGCTGACATCTTCGGACAACCCGTGGTTCGCCAAAGCAATTGTCAACCGCATCTGGTATCAGTTAATGGGGCGGGGAATCATTCATCCGGTCGACGATATTCGCCCGGACAATCCGCCGTGGAATTTGGAACTTTTGGCGTTTCTAGAAAAGGAACTGGTCGCAAGCGGGTATGACCTGAAACATATTTATCGAATCATCCTGAATTCAGACACGTACCAGCGCACCTCGATTCCAACGCCAGAAAATGCGGGAGATGAGGCAGGGTTTTCGCACGCCCGGGTGCGCCGAATGGACGCGGAGGTACTCATCGACGCGATCGGGCAGATCACAGGAACCTATGAGAAATATTCGAGCGCCATCCCGGAGCCGTTTACCTTTATTCCAAAAAAACAGCGATCGATTGCACTGGCGGACGGAAGCATTAAATCGCCGTTTCTTGAAATGTTCGGACGACCGGGCCGCGACACCTCTTTAGAATCGGATCGCAATAGCGATGTTTCGGTTTATCAGTCTCTGCACATGCTTAACTCGTCGCATATTCAGAATAAGATTATGACCAGTCCGCTTCTGAAAAAGCTTCTGCGCATGAAGAGAGATCCGGGCCAGCGGATTACGGAGTTGTACCTGCAGATTCTTTCTCGTTATCCGACTCGTGAAGAAAAGGAAACGATTTTCGACTATCAGAAAACCAGCGGGTTACAGGCGAATGACGTGGCCTATGATTTGGCGTGGAGTTTAATCAACAGTAAGGAATTCATGTTGCGGCATTAAGCTGCGGAGGTGGATCATGAAAAATAGAGACGGAATGACACGGCGCAATATGCTCAAGATGAGCGCACTGGGAACCGCAGGACTCACCTTTTCCGGAGGGTTGGGTTCCAAGGCGCTGGCAGCGGTGAATCCACTAAAAGCCAAAGCCAAATCTGTGATCCAAATCTGGCTATGGGGCGGACCGTCGCATTTGGATACCTTCGATCCAAAGCCGGATGCCGGCGTCGCCTATTGCGGAAAATACACCCAACCCATTTCCACGAACGTAGATGGAATTCAGATTTGTCAGGCCCTTCCGCAACTTGCCAAAATCGCTGATAAATATGCGCTTCTGCGGGGTATGACCCATGGCAATAATGGCCACGAAACCGCCTCCTATATGGTGATGAGCGGAACCAAGCCCGTCGACGGGGTGGTTAACCCCTCTATGGGCGCGGTGGTTTCTCTCAAAAAGGGTTATGAAGCAGGGTATACAGGCTTGATTCCTCCGTACGTCACATTGGTTAAACCGCAGGGTCGGTTTTCTGAAGCCGGTTTTCTGGGCTCGAAATACAAACCGTTCTCCACAGGCGGTAATCCGACACAGACCCCGTTCGCCGTGGAGGGAATTGTTGCCAAAGGGATCACGGAAGCTCGCCAAAGAAGCCGCCGCGAACTGCTCGGAAATCTCGATACGTTTGGGCGGACAATGAACGGGAACCCGATGGTCGACAAAATGGGTGAAAATCAGGAAGAGGCATACTCACTGATTCTTGGCGAAGCGAAAAAAACCTTCGACCTTTCTACGGAGCCGAATGAACTTCGACAGGCCTATGGGCGCAACAGTTTTCTGGGGCAATCCTGTTTGCAAGCCCGCAAGTTGGTGGAGGCGGGGGTTCCGTTTGTCACCATCAACTCGCCTAAGTGGGACACGCATAAGAAGCATTTCGAATCGATGCAAAGCATGCTTCCGGATTTAGACCGAGCCGTTTCGACGCTCATCACCGATTTGGATCAGCGCGGCTTGCTCGACTCGACGATCGTTTGGGTCGGAGGCGAGTTCGGGCGCAGTCCAAAAATTCAGGTGGAGGCGCCGTGGAATGGCGGGCGCAGTCACTATGGTAAAGCCTTTACCCATCTGGTCGCTGGCGGCGGTTTTCAGGGCGGACAGATTGTCGGCACCACCGATGGGCGCGGCGAAAACGTGATCGACCGAAAAGTCTATCCATGGGATTTGCATGCCAGTATGTATGAATTGCTCGGTATCGACCCGTTTGGAACTCTCCCGCACCCCGAAGGCAAAGTGGCCTACGTTTCCGCTCTGGCTGACAGAAAAATCGAAACCGGCGGAATACTCAGGGAGATCATGTGATGAGAAAAATGAGTCTTCTTTTGGTTTTGATTGGTTCGGTAGCTTTTTGCGCCGACCTGCCGCACATCGGCTACATTTATCCGGCGGGCGGAACGCCCGGCTCGACGTTCACCGTAACCATCGGCGGGCAGTACCTTAAAGACACGATTGAAGTCTATGTTTCCGGGGGTCAAGTGGCCGCCGAAGTGACGGATTTCACTTTTGAACTCGCTCCCAAAGCGGGAAACCGTGCTAAAAACATAAAGGGGAAAATGGAAGCAGCTCTGGAGAAAGAAGAGGATCCAATCCTTCGAGAGCAGATTCAGCACCAAATCGATATGGCCATGGACACCATGATGATGGCGAAGATGGAGCGGAAGGATCGCAATAAGAACAAAGAGCAATATGCCAAGAAACAGTTCAACCCGCAACTGGCCGACACGTTAACGCTTCAGGTCACGATTGAAGACGATGTTGAGCCCGGCGAGTATGAATTGCGCGTGATCGCCACCAGTGGGTTATCCAATCACCTCATGTTTAATGTCAGTGAGCTAGAAGAGGTTTTCGAAGTCGAGCCGAACAACGAAGTGGCCGAAACCTCTTCTGATGCACCTGAACTGCCGCTGCTCCTCAACGGACAGATCATGCCTGGCGATGTCGACTGCTTCCGCTTTTATGCTGAGCGCGGCGACGATCTGGTTTTTCGCGTACAGGCCCGCGCATTGGTTCCGTACCTAGCCGATGCCGTGCCCGGTTGGTTTCAGGCGGTGCTGACTCTTTACGATACCCATGGCAAAGAGATCGCCTATGTCGATGACTTCCGTTTCGATCCCGATCCCGTCCTGATCTGTCAGGTGCCGAAAAACGGCGAATACATTCTGGAAATCCGTGACGCCATCTATCGCGGTCGGCGCGATTTCGTTTACCGCATTGCCATGGGCGAACTGCCGTTCATTGATCACATCTTTCCGCTCGGCGGGCCGGAGTACAGCGAAGTGCCCGTCCAGCTCTATGGCGTAAACCTTCCGCAAAAAAACATCACCGTGAAAACCGGAGGGAACGCCCCAAAAATCGAAAAGATCACTATTGGGCGCGGAGCAAAACGTTCCAACATTCGTCCGTTCGGCGTTGATCTGCTTCCTGAGGTGCTTGAAGCCGAGCCCAATAACTTGCCATTTCAAGCTCAGGAGATAGGTAAAAACCTCATCATCAATGGTCGTATCGAAAAACCCGGCGACTTCGACTGCTTCCGTTTTGATGGCCACAAAGGAGAGAACCTCTCCTTTGAAGTGATGGCTCGACGCCTTGACTCGCCGCTCGACGCACGGCTCGTGCTTCTCGATCCCGAAGAACATATTCTAGCCGTTAGTGACGACGAAGTGGATCGCGGTGCGGGCTTGGTTACCCATCATGCTGACTCACTGTTGAATATTGAACTGCCCCAATCCGGCAGCTACATCCTCCGACTCGATGATCTGCAAGGGAAGGGGGGGCATGAAGTGGCCTACCGCCTGCGAATTGGTAAAGAGCAGCCCGACTACCGTCTGCGTGTTGTGCCTTCCAGCCTCACCATCCCGCAGGAAGGAAGCGCGGTCATCACCGTGCACGCGATTCGTAAGGCCGGGTTCAACGGCCCGATTGAGCTGAGTATTCAAAATGCGCCAGACGGCATTGAGCTCAACCGCGCAATTATTCCCGAGGGAGAAGAAAAAACACAACTCACGCTATCCGCCACGGGTCGGGAATCGGAAGAACTCATGGTGCTCGAAATCGAAGGCGAAGCCCGTATCAAAACGCGCACAGTGCGTCGTCCAGCCGTTCCTGCCGAAGATATGATGCAGGCGTTCCTCTGGCGTCACCTCGTTGTGGCACAGGAATTATTGGCGCGCGTGACGCCGCCGGAACCCGCTTCGGTTCGGCTGGAGCTCCCCAAAGACGGGATGATCGAAGCCCACCCCGGCGAGGAAATCATCCTTCCGGTGGACGTGAATTATTCAGGGAAGTTTTCAGGGGGCGTCCGTGTTGAGCTGTCCAATGCGCCGGAGTGGATCACGCTTAAAACCAAAAATGTGCGAGGCGGAAACTCGAAATGGGGAAGACGTCTGATTTTCAACATCAGCGAAGACGCTCCGCCCGGAGCATTTGCCGCCCTCGTTTTAAACGGCATCATTTCCATCCCGAAAGCCAAGGATGATCCGACCTACAATCCGGTTGTTAAATGGCTCAACCGCACGAAATATCAATTTGTCATCGGAGCCGTCCCTGTACAGGTCACCGAATAGAATTATGAAAGGAATCCTTTGAAAACACAGATCTCAAAAACACACAGCCATGCCGATATCGCCACACTGACCTTGCCCGCCCATAGCGAACATTGCATTACCGTCCAGGCTTCCGAGCATCGAAAAATGGACGACCAGTTGCGGCAAGAGGCGGAAAAACGAAATGCGACTCTTCTGAGCCAATTCGTTTTCGGCGGGACACACCACTGCGAAACACCGGGAGATTCAGTATGGCTGCAGGGCGACGCCTGCGACGATGGCGATCTCTACTCCATGCAGGCGGTTGCGCTTTCCGGTCTCGATCCGAAACCCATTCACTTGAATGGCCGCGACATGGGCTTCACCTACGAAGACGAGTGTGCCTCCTATTGCCGTCTGCGCGGTGTCATGCCGCAAGACCTCACCGCATCGCGCATCGAGCAAACCCGCTCCGCTTTCGAAACCATGGACGCCGCGCTCAAACTCAACGGGTTCAAATTTACGGATACCATCCGCACCTGGATCTATCTGGATGGACTGCTGGATTGGTACGACGACTTCAACGTCGTCCGCACAAAATACTTCAATGAAACGGGCATTTTTGACCACATGGTTCCGGCCAGTACCGGCATCGGGGCCAGCAATCAGTATGGCGCCGCCATCATGATGGACGTGCTGGCCGTGAAGCCCAAAGATGACCGCTTGAAAATTATCGAAGTGGCCTCTCCGCTGCAGAATCCGGCTTTCGACTATAAGAGCTCATTTGCCCGCGCCGTCGAAATGGCCTATCCCACCCATAAAAACGTGCTCATTTCTGGAACCGCCAGCATCGATCCCGAGGGAGTCTCCGTCCACCTAGACGATCCGGAAAAACAGATCCGGCTCACGCTCGAAGTCGTTAAACAGATTCTCGAGTCACGTGGCATGGGTTGGAAAGATCTCTTCCGCGGAATCGCCTACTTCAAAGACATGGAGTACAAACCCCTCTACGAAAAAGTCGCCCTCGAACTCGGCATTCCCCGGTTCCCGCTCGCCATCTCCCACGCCGATGTTTGTCGCCACGACCTCCTCTTCGAAATCGAAGTCGACGCCGTCAAGATCGTCTAGCGATTTTGACCGTCAAGGGTCGAATGTCTAAACGTCGAAGGTGTCGCCGCGATCCGTGATCGAGGAGCAGAAGAGCGGGACTATTTTTCCAAGGGTTGGAAAAAAGTAGATAGACCGGCATTGCCGGCTTCCAAACCTTGGAAAAATCCGTTAAGAATATTCTAACTTGTCGCGCCGTATACCACAGCGCGTGAGCGCTGGGAGATGAAGGCGGATGCTTGGAAAAAGAGTCAACGAAGAGGGCGGAGTTTATCGGGTGCGGGTCAAAGACCTGCCGAAGGCGCTTCAGCCGCGCGAAAAGTTTGATCGCGTAGGCCCCGAAAATCTCTCCGAATCCGATTTGCTTGCACTGCTTCTCCGAACGGGAACCACCGGTCTCAATGTCGTCGAGCTGGCCGAAACCCTTTTCGTAAAGTACGGCTCGCTCAGTGCGCTCCTGCGTGCCTCCACAGTCGAGTTGCAGGAAGTCCGCGGGATCGGCAAAGAAAAGGCCAAAATCCTAAAAGCGGCGCTCGAAATGGGGCGGCGGCTTGTTCAAGAAAACGTCGGCGAAAACCCGCGTATCACCACGCCCGAAGAGGCCGCCTCCGTTTTGCGCGAGCGCGCTCGCAGTCTCGACCGCGAGGTTTTCTGGGTACTTCTGCTCGACACCAAAAACCGGCTCATGGCTCCGCCCGCCGAAGTCTCCAAGGGGACGCTTAGCTCTAGCCTTGTTCACCCGCGCGAAATATTCAAACCCGCCATTCAGCACTCCGCCGCCAACGTCATTCTCGCCCACAATCATCCGTCGGGCGATCCGTCGCCCTCGGCACAAGATATCAAAATCACCAAAAAGCTGATCGAAGCCGGAAAAACCATGGAGATCGAAGTCCTCGATCACATCATCATCGGACGTAAAACCCGAGAGGGTGCCGACGATTTCCTCAGCCTCCGCGAGTCCGGGCTCGTTGAGTTTTCCGCATAGACGTATTAATTTTACGCTTTTTGTGTGGTTTTCTTGCATCTCCTGATTTTTCAGCTAAACTTCGGCGCTTACGTCCGGTTGTGCCGGATGGGTGAAATACACTAGCGAAGGGGAGTTCAATGAGTGAGCAGTTGAAATCGGCCTGTACCTGTTGTCCTGAAGCGGACGAGCAGGAGTTAATGACTCGGTTGGAAGAGATCCTGGAAGAGTATAGGCACAAGGAAGGCGGGCTGATACCTGTTCTCCAGATAGCGCAAGGTCTCTTTGGCTACCTTCCGGAACACGTGTTGCGTCGAATTGCCACGGACATGGATAAACCGTATAGCGAAGTGGCCGGCATCGTCGGGTTCTATTCCTTTTTTTCTACACAGCCGCGCGGTAAAAATGTGATTCGCGTCTGTCTGGGCACTGCCTGTTACGTTCGTGGCGGAAAACAAGTGCTCGACTCACTGAAAAAAGAGCTTCAGATCGATGTGGGCGAAACCACCGATGACAAAAACTTTTCGCTCGAAATCGCCCGGTGCTTCGGGGCCTGCGGTTTGGCTCCGGCAATCATGATTAATGAGGATGTACACCAGCGCGTGAAACCCATCCGCATCAAACAGATCCTCGCTCTATATTCTGCTGAAAAGGAGATCGCGTAATCATGTCTAAAAAAATCACATCCCTCTCCAAGCTGGAAAAAATTCAAAAAGATGAGCGCCTCAAGCTCGACCTTCGGTTCGATTCGAAAAAGCAAAGCAAGGACTCCCCCCGTCAGATTCTCGTCTGCGTGGGTGGCGGCTGTTTGGCCTCCGGCGCGCTTGAAATCTGTGCGGCATTGCGTAGCGCCATCGAGGCCAATGGGCTTTCGCATAAAGCCGAAGTGATCGAAACCGGATGCATGGGCCCCTGTGCCGCCGGTCCGGTTGCTAAAATCATGCCCGACAACGTTTTTTATCAAGGCATCACAGTGGAGGATGCCAACGCGATCGTTGAAGAACACATCGGCCAGGGGAAAAGGGTCTCACGCCTTCTCTATAAAGATGCTGAAAACGGCCAGCCCGTCGCCGATATGGATGAAATCGACTATTTTAAAAAGCAGCACAAGGTGGTGTTGCGTAACTGCGGGAATATTGATCCTCTTCGGATTACTGAATACATTGCCGTCGAGGGATATCAGGGGCTTGCGAAAGCGATTACTTCGATGTCCTCTGAAGACGTCGTCAACAGCATTCTCGAGTCCGGCATTCGCGGTCGCGGGGGAGGCGGTTTCCCAACCGGATTGAAATGGAAATTCACGCGTGCGGCGCAGGCGGACTCGAAAAACGTGGTTTGTAATGCCGACGAGGGAGATCCCGGAGCCTTTATGGATCGGAGTGTGCTGGAGGGCGATCCTCACAGCGTGATTGAAGGAATGGCGATTGCCGGCTATGCCGTTGGCGCAAGTCATGGGTATGTCTACTGCCGTGCGGAATATCCTGTCGCCATCGAGCGCATGCAGAAAGCCATCGATCAGGCACATGAACTGGGTCTGCTCGGGGAAAACATCCTGGGCTCGAAATTTAGTTTTGATCTGGAAATACGAATGGGGTCTGGTGCATTTGTCTGTGGAGAAGAAACCGCACTGATGACTTCGATCGAAGGCAATCGCGGCGAGCCGCGCCCGCGTCCGCCGTTTCCGGCAGTCAAGGGGCTATGGGGTAAACCGACCGTACTGAACAATGTCGAAACCTTTGCCAGCGTTCCGATCATCGTGCTCGACGGTCCAAAGAAATATGCAGAGCTTGGAACGAAGAAAAGCAAAGGTACCAAGGTGTTTGCGCTCGCGGGTGCTGTGAAAAATACTGGGCTGGTGGAAGTGCCGATCGGCGTTCCGCTGGGTGAACTCATTTACGACATCGGCGGCGGAATTATTGATGGAAAACCGTTCAAGGCGGCGCAACTTGGCGGCCCCTCCGGCGGCTGCATCCCCAAAGAACACCTCAACGTTCCTCTCGACTATGAATCGCTCAACGAACTGGGTGCCATTATGGGGTCCGGCGGACTCATCGTGATGGACGAGGATAGCTGTATGGTTGATGTCGCCCGCTTCTTCCTCGAATTTGTTCAGGAAGAGTCGTGTGGGAAATGCACGCCGTGCCGCGTTGGCACCAAGCGATTACTCGAAATTCTCGAACGTATTTGCGCCGGAGCAGGGGAGGAAGGCGACATTGAAAAACTCATCTCTCTCGGCAACCAGGTCAAAGAGACCGCGCTGTGCGGTCTCGGTAAAACCGCAGCCAACCCCGTGCTCTCCACCATTCGTCATTTTCGGGTAGAATATGAAGAGCACATCCGCGAGAAAAAATGCCGCGCCGGCGTCTGTGCCGGCCTCGTCCGGGCTCCCTGCCAAAGTGCCTGCCCCGCCTCGGTGGATATTCCCGGCTTCGTTTCGCTCGTCGGCGAAAAACGCTACGCGGAGGCGCTGAAGTTGCATCGCGAGCGCAACCCGTTTGCCGCTGCCTGCGCCCGCATCTGTTTCCACGCCTGCGAGGAGCACTGCCGCCGCTCATCGCTCGACAGTCCGCTCTCCATCCGCGGTGTCAAGCGCTACATGGTCGAGCAGGAAATGATCGTTCAAGTTCCCGAGTGTAAGGAAAACAAAAAGAACGCCGCAAAAAAAATTGCAATCATAGGGGCCGGGCCGGCCGGACTTTCCTGTGCCTACTTCCTCGCCCGCCTTGGCTACAAGCCGGACGTGTTCGATTCCGCGCCGCGTCCAGGCGGCATGATGGAGCAGACCATTCCGTCCTATCGTCTGCCGCGCGAAATCCTCGCACGAGAGATTCGCATGATCGAGCGCCTCGGGGTCGATATCCAGTGCAACCAGACATTGGGCAAAGACTTCACCATTGAAAGCCTTAAGGAAGACGGCTACGAAGCTCTTTTCCTGGCCGTCGGCGCACCCGACGGTCTCCAGCTCGGCCTGCCCGGCGAGGATGCCAACGGCGTCACCGAAGCCATTAGCTTCCTGCGCGAATACAACACCCGCGGGTCTGTTCCCGTCGGCAAAAACGTTGTCATTATCGGCGGCGGAAACGCCGCCATCGATGCCGCCCGTACGGCGGCACGCCTCGATGCCGAAACCGTCACCGTTCTCTACCGCCGCACACGCGATCAGATGCCCGCCTACGAAGAAGAAATTGCAGAAGCCGAAGCCGAAGGCGTAACGCTCCAGTTGCTCACCTCGCCGGAGGAACTGGTCGTCGAGAATGGAAACATAGTGGGTGTCCGCTGCAAATCGATGGCGCTCGGTGCGTTCGATCGCTCCGGCCGCCGCCGCCCCGTCGCGGGCGATGACGCCGCCGTTATCGTCCCGTGCGACCAAGTGATTGCGGCCATCGGCCAAAGCGTTGATTTACCAGGCATCACCGGAAACAGATCACTCAATGTTCAGCGCAACGGCTACGTCGCGACGGAAGCGCTAACCAAGCAGACATCGGAAAAGTGGATTTTTGCAGGAGGGGATGTTTCGACCGGCCCAGCATCCGTCATCGACGCCGTCGCCGACGGCGAAAAAGCGGCAGCAGGTATCGACCTTTTCCTGACAGGAAAGGACAACGCCTTTTGGCGCGAAGAAAAGAAGAACGACACCGTCTTCGATCCCGATGCGGAACCCGTCAACTTTGACCGCGAAAAACAGCCGCTCATTCCAGTGGACCGTCGCCGGTGCAATTTCGATGAAGTTGAACAGCCCTGGGACGAGGCGACCGCTATGCGCCAGGCGAAGCGCTGTTTGCGTTGTGACCACCGCGAAGAAGTCCACACCTGGTAATGGAAATTTATAAAAGGAATTGAAAAATGATTAATTGTACCATCGATAATTCCCCGTTTGAAGTGGCCGAAGGAACCACGGTTCTGGAGGCCTGCAAGCAGGCGGGTATCAACATTCCCACCCTCTGTTATCTCGAGAAAATACAGGCCATCGGGGCCTGTCGCGTCTGTCTCGTCGAGGTGGAAGGGGTGCACGATCTCGTCGCTTCCTGCGTACTGCCCGTTTCGGATGGCATGAACGTCTCGACCAATAATCGCCGTGTGCGCGAAGCCCGAAAAGTCGTGGTTGAACTGCTACTCTCCGAGCACGAAGGCGATTGCCAGGTTTGCGACCGGAACGAAGACTGCGAACTGCAATCGATCGCCCACGACCTCGGTATTACGGAGTTGCGCTATGAAGGCGAAAAAGCACCGCGTTACCAGGACAACAGCACAATCGGACTGGTCCGCGACAGCGCCAAGTGTATTTCCTGCCGCCGGTGCGTAACCGTCTGCACAGAAGTTCAAGGCATCTCCGCACTCTTTCCGCAGAGTCGTGGCTTCAAGACCACCATTGGCCCCGCCTTTGGGCAGGGACTCGATACCGTCACGTGCGTGCAATGCGGCCAGTGCGCCGCGGTATGTCCGGTTGGGGCCATCTCCGAACGCGACCAGATCGATGAAGTCTGGGCCGCGCTCGACAATCCAGACCTGACGGTGGTCGTGCAAACCGCGCCCGCCATCCGCGCGGCCCTCGGCGAATGCTTCGGCATGAAACCCGGCACGCTCGTTACCGGCAAGATGACCACCGCGTTGCGTCGAATGGGTTTCGACGCCATTTTTGACACGAACTTTTCCGCCGATCTCACCATCATGGAGGAGGGGACCGAACTGCTGACTCGTCTGAAGCGGGCCTTGGTCGATCATGAAGATGTCGCGTTGCCGATGTTCACCAGTTGCTCGCCCGGTTGGATCCAGTTCATGGAATACTACTATCCCGACATGCTGCCAAATCTATCCACCTGCAAATCCCCACAACAGATGATGGGAGCCATGGTCAAAACGTACTATGCCCAGAAGCTCGGCAAGAAGCCCGAGGAGATGTTCATGGTCTCCGTCATGCCCTGCACCGCCAAAAAGTTTGAGGCCGCCCGCGCCGAAATGAACGCCAGCGGCGCACAGGATGTCGATGTTGTGCTTACCACCCGCGAACTCGGCAAAATGATCACGCAGTCTGGCATCGACTTCCAAGCCTTGGAAGATTCCGACATGGACGCACCCCTCGGGCTCGGCTCCGGTGCCGCCGATATCTTTGCCAATACCGGCGGAGTAATGGAAGCTGCGCTGCGCACTGCCTATGAACTGGTCACGGGTCGCGAGCTACCCTTCGATAATCTGCACGTCACGCCCGTCGCCGGACTCGAAGGCATCAAGGAAGCCGAGATCACCATCGAAGGCACGGTGCCCGAATGGAGCTTCCTCGAAGGCGTCACCGCCAAGGTTGCCGTGGTGCATACGCTCAGCAAGGCCCGTGAACTCGTCGAAAAGATTCGCGCCGGCGAAGCCGAATACCACTTTATCGAAGTTATGACCTGCCCCGGCGGATGTGTTGGAGGAGGGGGGCAGCCCCGGATCACCACCGATGCGGTTCGCAAAGCGCGCATCGCCGCCATCTACGCCGAGGACGAAGGAAAAACGCTGCGAAAATCTCACGAGAACCCTGCTATTGCCACCGTTTATAAAGAGTTCCTCGGTGCACCCCTGGGTCATCTCTCCCACGAACTTCTCCATACCACGTATGAAGAGAAAGAGCGGGTCTGATCCAACTTATGAGTCGATAAAACTCGCTATGGGGCAGCGGCTTGTTGTTGAATCTGCGCCTATGAAAAACGAAATAATTTACGGACGACAGCCCGTGCGGGAACTCCTGCGGGCGAAAAATAGAACCCTCTTCAGCCTTTCTCTTTTACAGACCCGAAAACCCACGCCGGAGTTGGCAGAGGTGGAGGGGCTGGCTCGCAAGATGGGCGTTCATGTCAATTTTGTGTCGCGCCAACAGCTCGATCAGGCGACGGACAGCCGGAATCATCAGGGCGTCATGGTAGAGGCCTCAGGCTATCCAACCGTCGATTTTGATGATCTGGTTGCCTCGGCAAAGGAGAAGGGGGATTCTGCATTTATCCTGATCCTCGACCACTTGGAGGATCCTCAGAATTTAGGCTCGCTGATTCGAACCGCTGAAGCGATTGGCGTCGATGGCGTGGTGATCCCGTCCGACCGCGCGGCATCGGTTACTCCGTCGGCTGTGCGCGCCTCTGCCGGCGCAACGGAGTGGGTGAAGGTGTCCGTGGTCACCAACATTGTTCGAAGCATGAAAACTCTTCAGGACGAAGGGTTTTGGATCACGGGGCTCGAAGCGATGCCGGAAGCAAAAAATCCGTCTGAAATTGATCTGAACGGTCCGGTGGGTCTGGTGGTTGGAAGCGAAGGGTCTGGCATGGGCCGCCTTATACGCGAAACCTGCGACTTTCTGATGAAACTTCCAATGGTTGGAAACGTGACATCCTACAACGCTAGCGTGGCGGGTGCCATGGCGATGTATGAGGTGGTTCGTCAACGCGGGTCGTAATCACATAAACATCTTATTATAAACAGATTACAGTACAATCATCCCACACCTCTAGAGGTGTGGGGTGTAATAATTACAAACTGTTTATAGTTAACAGGTAACGACACATTATTCCGTGGGTGAATGCTATCGATGGAACTTCGCTTTGTACTCGCGGGCTTTGGCAATGATTTCCTCTTCGCCGTCCACTTTTCGATCCTGCATGAGGATTTTTCCATCGCAGATGACGGTGTCGATGCAGGAGGAATCCGCGCTGTAAACCATGTCGGCGATGAGGTTATGTCCGGGGGCAAGGCGTTCGTTGTTCAGATCAACGAGCATGCAGTCGGCGAGCGCACCTTCTTCTATGATTCCGCTATTCATTCCAAACATTTCGGCGGCGGATCGTGTTCCGGCGTGCCAAGCGGTTTCTGCAGGAAGAGCGGTCGGGTCGCCGGTAAAATGTTTTTCGAGCAGCGCGGCCAGTTTGATTTCTTCGCCCATATCGAGGTTGTTGTTCGAGGCGGCACCATCGGTTCCAATGGCAATCTGCATCCCGGCGTTTTGCGCATCCGTGAAACGGAATTTTCCAGAGGCGAGCTTCATGTTCGATGCGGGGCAGTGGAGCGCTTTAACCTGTCGTTCGGCTAGCAGTTCCATTTCATCTTGTTCAAGCCAGACGCAGTGTGCAGCGGTCAGGTTTGGCGCAAGCAGTCCGAGCGAGTCGAGATAGGCAGGTGGGCGCATACCATGCCGTTCTAGGCAATCCGCCACCTCTTTCTCCGTTTCGCTGAGATGCGTATGGATCATCAGTCCGTGTTCAGTAGAAAATTCAGAGCACCAAACGAGGGCTTCTTCGGAAACGGTATAGAGCGCATGCGGGCCGAGCTGAAACTGAATGCGGTCGCTGTATTGTTTGCTCTCATCCCAAAGGGTCTGGGCCATTTCGCGGTTGGCTGCGCGACGGTCGCCATCGCCCATGTCGATGAAGACCGCCCCGAGCGCGGCGCGCATTCCCGTCTCTTCGACGGCGCGGGCGGTGCCGTGGAAATGCCAGTACATGTCGTTGAAGAAAGTGGTTCCCGATTTGATCATTTCGAGACAGGCGAGCCGCGCTCCGTTGTAGACATCTTCTTCGGTGATGCCGGCTTCAAGCGGCCAGATGTGTTCGTTAAGCCACGTAAAGAGCTCTAGGTCATCGGCGTAGCTTCGCATGGTCGCCATCGCCGCGTGGTGATGTGCGTTGTGGAAGGTGGGCAGAATCGCTTTATTGCTTCCGTCGATAACAGTGTCGGCGGTTTTTCCCGCACAATTTCCAATTGTTTCGATGACCTTGTCATTGATGAACAGGTCGACAATCCGTCCCGCGTGTTCGACGTTTTGAATTAATATGCCCATCATTCCGACACTCCGTTATTCCATTAATCCAGTATCACAATGTCGGGCCATTGGAGCGGGCGAGAAGTTTTGCGAATTCAGATTCGGGAAGCAGTTCCTTTTCGCGAACGAGTTCAGCCAGTGTTTTTCCACTTTGTAGCGACTCCTTCACCAGCACGGCGACCCGGTCATAACCGAGCACGGGGTTGAGAATGGTGGGGAGCCCCGCACTGCGCTCAAAGTAGCTTTTACACACTGCTTCGTTCGCGGTGATTCCTCGAATGCATTTTGTGTCGAGGGCCGCGCAGACCTGCGTCAGAATTTTGAGCGACTTCACGATATTGCTTCCGACGAGCGGCATATGGGTGTTGAGCTCGAGCTGACCTGCTGCGCACCCGGCAGAAACCGCGGCGTCATTTCCGACGACTTGCAAACAGGCCATATTGGCGGCCTCGCAAATGCTTGGGTTGATCTTGCCCGGCATAATGGAGGACCCCGGCTCCACGGCTGGCAGATTGATTTCGCCCAGGCCCGTGTTGGGGCCAGAGCTAAGTAGGCGTAGATCGTTAACGATTTTGTTCAGGTCGAGCGCGAGCGCTTTGAGCGCGCTCGAAAATGCGCCGAGATCAGAAAGAAACTGGGTGATCTCAATCCCATTGTCGGCCTCGCGATATTCCTGCCCCGTCGCATGATTGAGCGCGGCGATGATTTTTCCACGAAAGGCGGCGGGGGTGTTGACCGCGGTTCCGATGGCGTTACCGCCGATTCCAAGCTCCAGCAAATTCATACAGGCGAACGCAATCCGTTTTTCCGCCTTGCAGATGACCTGTGCCCAAGCGGAAAATTCCTGCCCAAGGGTCATGGGGACGGCGTCCTGTAAATGTGTGCGCCCGGTTTTCCAAACCTTGGAAAATTCTTCCGCCTTTTCTTCCAACCCTTGGAACAATTTTTCCAATGTCTGGAACAATCCGCCGGAGAGCTCCACGGCCGCGACGCGAATCGCAGACGGAAAGACATTGTTCGTGGACTGGCCTTTATTTACGTCATCGTTCGGGTGGACGGTTCGGTCGCCGCGCGTTCCGCCGAGCTCACCACCCGCGAGATTTCCGAGCACTTCGTTCACGTTCATGTTGCTCGATGTGCCAGAACCCGCCTGGAAAATATCGATCGGAAACTGGTCGTCAAATTTTCCGCTGAGCACATCGCCGCAGGCCCCCGCGATGGCGACGGCCTTTTCGGGCGCGAGCAGGCCGAGTTCCGCATTGGCGGCGGCGCAGGCCTGTTTGAGTTTGACCATGCCGTAGATCAGCTCCATTGGCAGCGGCTCGCCCGCAGAGGCAAAGTTGGCGATAGAACGCGCGGTGTGAATTCCGTAGAGGGCATCATCCGGCACATCGAGTTTTCCGAGGGAGTCTTGTTCTGTTCTCATAGGGTATATTTTTAGACGCGTTTCGCTTCGATGAACACGAAAAAGTTGGGTTGAGTTTATTTTGGGTTCTACAAACCTGCCTCAGAAAGAATCAGGGAATGATGTTACACCTTCCGATTGGCCAGCAATTCGCCAGCGTGTTGCAATGTCACTTTTGTTAAATCTTTTCCACCCAGCATGCGGGCGATTTCTTCGGTTCGAAGGGTGTCTTCCAAACAGATGATTTCGGTGAACGTACGCTCGTCTCGAACGCATTTGGAAACCGCAAAATGGGTGCTGCCGCAAACGGCCACTTGCGGCAAGTGGGTGATGGCAATCAGCTGATGGGTCTGCCCGACCTGTGCGAGCTTGCTGCCGACATCGTTCGCAATTTCGCCGCCGACGTTCGCGTCAATTTCGTCGAAGACAAGCAGGGGAATGCGGTCGTGCCGGGCGAGGATGGCTTTGACGGCGAGCATCACGCGTGAGATTTCTCCGCTCGAGGCAATGGCGCGGAGCGGGCGCATGGCTTCGCCCGCGTTCGGGGCAAAGCCGAACTCAATTTGATCCATCCCAGAGCTCGTCGGCTCGCCGTGGATCAATTGAATTTCGAAAAGCCCGTGTTCGAAGCCAAGGTCGCGCAGTTCGGCGGTGATCACCTGAGCCAATTCGGTGGCAACGTTCTGCCGCTTTTTCCGAAGAGATTTTCCGGACTTCTCTGTTTCGACGAGGGCGGCGGCGCGCTCGGCCTCTACGTCGGCGCGTTGTTCATCGCGGCTTTGCAGATCTTTGAGGCGCACCTTCCACTCCTCGAGTTTCTCAAGAATCTCCGGAACAGACGGGGCATACTTTCGAATAAAGCTTCGGTAGAGGCTGAGGCGCTCGTCGAGGAATTGGAGGCGATCCGGCCCGGGGTTGATCTCTTCCACCGCGCCCTGAATGGTGGAGGAAATTTCCTGTGCGGTGCGCGCGGCCCCCTCAAGTTCTTCGGCCCATTCTTCGGCTTCCGGAATGTATTTGCTCAGCTGTGCGCAGGCATTGCGGGCTGCAGAGAGTCCATCAAAGGCGGCGCCTTCGGCTTCGGTCAGTCCGCCTGCCACCGTCTGTGCCAGCTCGAGAATGTTCTGCGCGTTGGCAATCTGTTCGTGTTCCTGCCGAACCGCCGCTTCGTCCTCTTCAGAAATTTTGGCATCCGAAACTTCTTTAACCCGATAGGCGAGCAGGTCGATTTGCTCTTCGAGGCCGGAGTCGTCGAGATTCGAAAGTTTTCTCAGCTGTTTTTCCAACCCTTGGAAAACATCGTATATGGATCGGTACGCGGTGCGGGATTCGCTGAGATGGCCGAAGGCATCGAGGATATCGAGCTGGGCGTCGGTTCTCAGAAGCGATTGGTGGTCGTAGGGGCCGTGCATATCAACAAGGCAATTGCCCAGCGCTTTGAGAACGGGGAGGGTGACGGGTGAATCGTTCACCAGGTTCTTCGAACTGCTTTCGGTGATGGTGCGCCGGATAATGAGCAGGCCATCGTCGCAGGGCGGAAGATCGTAGTCTTCGAGCACGTCGTTGACGTCTGCGGGATCGGTGAGTTCAAAGATCGCTTCAATGCCGCAGGTTGTTTCGCCGGTGCGGATCATGCTCTTGTCGGCCCGCTCGCCGAGCAGCAGGCGCAGCGCGCCAATCAGCAGGGATTTCCCCGCACCCGTTTCGCCGGTGATCACATTCAATCCGTCGCGAAACTCAATCGATACAGAATCGACTAGCGCTAGATTGCGGATGTTTAAACGGCTCAGCATGTTGCCGCACATCCTTTCAATTTCCACCGCTCCCTACAAGCCGGAATAGAGTCGACCATGAAATACACTAAACACACGATTTATCCGCCGATGAACGCCGATGAAGGAAAGAAATAATCTGCGAATATCTGAGTCATCTGCGGATGACCTGTTTTGGTTGCGCCTCTTCGTTTTTGTGGCAAGGGGTAGACTGTAAATTAAAATGCCCAAATTTTTTGGAAGAAGATTGCTTCATGCCA
>CAYYYX010000013.1:0-4719 GCA_964476065.1 uncultured Verrucomicrobiota bacterium
AAAGTGTTGCACTTTTGGGCCGCCGCCCGCCGCACTTTTCAACCGGCGTTTACAATATCCCAGCTGGATGACGAAATCGAGCCTGACAGACTGGCTCCTTGCTGATGTGCTGACCGTGTTGTGTGTAGGCGATCAGTATCGAGCTGTGCCTCACGGGTTTCCAGAGCGTGCTGCGACCGAGGCACCTATTGAAGAAGCAGGCTAGCCTTTTCGGTCAACGTAGCGTCCCCCAGCATCTTCCATCCTAGCTCGACCCAATAGCATTCAGGAACGAAGGTGGCGGTTGGATCCAGATCAGGTATCACGGTTAAAGCAATGAGCGCCAATTGCCACGGTGACAAGTCGGCACCTAGCAGCTCTTTTAGGATTTCATCACATTGATCCGGGGGAAGATGATTGGTTTCTCGTGTGCCGGTATATGAGGAGAGAAGGGTCGGGAAGGATGCCGGCCAGGGAACCGCATTGTAGAGGCTTGAGTATTCCTCCAGAAAGTCGACGGGCGATACGGCAGTCGTGACAAACAGGTCTTGGAGCGCTATCCATGCATTGGGTTTGTCATTCTTATCCCCGTATCCGCCGGACTCTACTTCAAATGAACCCGATGGATTTCGGGTTTGGATTAGCTCTGCAAAGATTGCCCGATGCTCATTCCACACCCCACGTAAATATTGCCCATGCTCTTTCTTGTATACGGAAAGCAACGTTCCTGTTTTGTCAGCGGCCTTTGCTATCTTTTTGAAAGGGGACGCGGCAGGCACCCCAGTCCATCCATACTGAGTGGCCTGATCAATCACCCAGTTTTGGAAGGCCGACAAGTCTGTTTCAGCGTATAGGGTTCTGAGAGTCTCCGCTTCATTGAGGGGATCGGGACGTAGCAGATCCAGAAAATCTCGCCGTCCATGCATCCGGCACCAAAGGGCAAAAAGGGACATGCAGGAGCTGTCAGAACAAAGAAGCGCGATCATCAAGCGTCCGTGTTCAAGCTCAAGACCCGGGGCGATCCAAGAGGCTGCAATCAAGAAATGGACAGCGTCATAGCAGGATAGAGAGGCTGTGGGCTCGGTAGGCGCGGGGGCGTCCGTGGATTGGAACTCGACTAGCTCCAGCGATTCAACGAAAGGAGTCACACCTCGTTTTCCCCAGAGAAGCTGATCCACATCGAATGGCGAGAACAGGCCCTGACGACGGGCTTCAGCTGTCACTATGAAGTCTTTGGATGGAGGGTGCGGTTTGATGTATTCTCCCATAGTACTCAGGCTTCGATAGCGCTGGTTGGGTGCATCCATCCATACCAGTTCGTGCTGGTTCGTAGCGGGTCGCGAGATCCGCTGGCACCGCTGAGTCCCACGTGTTCCAAGGAATAGAGCGATATCCATTAGTGAACCAAAGCTATTCGAGTCCGCCGCATCATCATCGGTCGGAATGCGAATAGGAGGTTTGGAGCCCAAGGCTGATTTCAGCTGATGTAGAAGCAGGATCGTAATCCCGGTCTGTCTGGAAAAGGTCTTCAGCTTCTGACAGTAGTGGGTAATGTTCTGCGCGTTGACCTGCTCCTTGTTCTTCATAATCCACAGAGCAAGTTGATCGATGATAATCAGGCTTGGCACGCTCCCCGTTCGGTCTTCCATGTCGTATATCATACCCAATAATTGATCTGGGTTTTCGATCCTCTCTGGCTGGACAAGACTAAGGTGCTCTGTGGTTGCCTTATAAGCCTTCTGGCGTCTTTCCTCTTCGCGCTCATCGAACTGATCGCGCTCTTCAGTAAAAACGAGATCAAGCAGGCGTTTGTGAATGCCATCGCCGAGGTCAAGGCTGACGTAGAGCACTCCGCGTTCGTTAGATGCAAGGGCATGGGCGATTTGCATCGCTAGAAATGTTTTCCCTTCCCCAGTGGGCCCGACCAGGCCAATCAGCTGCCCCGTAGGCAACCCGCCACCGAGGAGGCGATTGAGGAAGGGCATATCTGCCAGATTGTTTGATGCAGTTGGTGTGGCCGTGTTCATTTGAGTTTTGTTCAAGGATTATTTCGTTTCGATGGTTTTCGAACACTACTCACAAGCAGACCGTACTTCCATTCAAAAAATTCTATTGACCGACTACTCCAAAAAACCTACAAAAGTACCCCAGAAAAGTGATGTCCGGTTTGGGAATAATTAGAAACATTAAATCGGAGTAACTTGTTTGTTATAAATAGGTTGTGGTGAGTTTTGATGGGAGTTTTTGGGTGTCAAAAATACGCACCCGTTCACCCGCTCCAATCTTCGCCAAGGCTTCGGTCGGCAGGCCATTTCATTCCGAGGGTTCAGGGCCCGTGGTCCTGCATCACTTCGTTCGCAGGCACTTTCGCCCCGAATTTTCGGGGTCACCCGTTCCACCCTTTAAGTTCCCTGGAAAACTTGCGTTTTCATTTTTTCCACCCGAGACGAGCCGACCGCAGGGAGACATGCATTGGATCAGGTGAAGGGAAAAATTCCACCTGTTTGATACCGAACCTCGCCCTCAAAAGATATTTGTTGTAGGAGATAGATTAAGACACTCTGAAATGGCAGTGTTTTGGTAATGTTTAATATAGACGGTGCGGGGAGCGAGAAAGAATGATAGGGATTTCGAAATTATATTGCGGGACGGTGGAGCCGTCGGATGCACTGCGCTATGGGCGGCACTCCGGCAAGTTGCCGAGTCATCTGCTCCAGTTTTCAAAGGATAAAAAGCCGGTGGTGGTCTGGAACTGCACCAAGGCCTGCAATCTACGCTGCATCCACTGCTATGCGCACTCCGATGGCGGTTGCGCACCGGACGAGATGTCGTTCGATCAAGGTAAAGCGCTGATCGACGATCTGGCCGAGTTCGGCTCACCCGTCATTCTCTTTTCCGGCGGCGAGCCGCTGGCTCGCAAGGATATGCCGGATCTGGCCGAATATGCGGTTTCCAAAGGTCTGCGCGCGGTGATCTCCACCAATGGAACGATGATCACCGACAAGGTTGCGCAGCGGCTCAAAGCCATTGGGCTCTCTTACGTTGGAGTCAGCCTCGACGGGTTGCAGGAAACCAACGATAAATTCCGCGCGGTCGAAGGCGCGTACCAAAAAGCCCTCGAAGGGATTCGCGCCTGTAAACGCGCGGGCATCAAAGTCGGCTTGCGCTACACCATCACCAAGCACAATGTGCAGGACCTTCCGGGCCTTTTTGATCTGCTCGAAACCGAGGACATTCCGCGCGTCTGTTTTTATCATTTGGTCTATACCGGCCGCGGCGAAGAGATTGCCGTCGACGACCTGTCGCACGAAGAGAGCCGCAAGGTGGTCGACTACATCATCGACCGCACCGCCGACCTGCATGCGCGCGGGATTTCCAAAGAAATTCTGACGGTCGACAATCACTGTGACGGCCCCTACCTCTATATGCGCCTACTGAAAGAAGGGCGTACCCAAGACGCCGAGAACGTGATGAAGCTGCTCAAGATGAACGGGGGCAATAGCTCCGGTCACGGCTTCGGCTGTGTCAGCTGGGATGGCGAGGTTTATCCCGACCAGTTCCTGCGCCACCACTCGCTGGGCAATGTGAACGATAAACCGTTCAGTCAAATCTGGACCGATCAGAGCAACGAATTTCTCATGGCGCTGAAAGAAAAGTACGGACATGTGACCGGCAAGTGCAAAACCTGCCGCTTCCTCGATGTTTGCGGAGGAAACTTCCGCGCCCGCGGCGAAACCGTCAGCGGCGACTTCTGGGGTGTCGATCCGGCCTGTTATCTAACTGCTGAGGAGATTAGCGGTGCATAAGCCCGTCAAAAACCCTTCGATTATCGCCTGGGAAATTACGCGACGCTGCGAGTTGAAGTGCAAGCACTGCCGCGGGGCGGCGCGCGACTGCGACTATGTCGATGAGTTTTCCACCGAGGAATGTTTCAAAACCATCGATGCTTTGGCCGCCACTTCCACGCCGATGATCATTTTGACCGGTGGCGAGCCGCTGATGCGCGACGACATTTTTGAGGTGGCGCGCTACGCCACGGAGCAGGGGTGCCGCGTCGTCTTCGCCACCTGCGGGCATCTGCTGACACCGAAAATCGCGGCCCAACTCAAAGCGTCCGGCGTGATGGCTGTCAGCATCAGTTTGGATGCTGCCACGGCGGAAGCGCATAACGCGTTCCGCGGCGTGGAGGATGCTTACGAAAAAACGCTGGCGGGTCTTGAGCTCCTCAAGGATGCGGGGATTCCGTTTCAGGTGAACACCACGGTGTCGAAGCTGAATGTGGACGAGCTGCCGCAGATTCTCGAAAAGGCGATCGAGCTGGGCGCCGCCACGATGGATTTCTTTTTTCTCGTGCCGACCGGTCGCGGGTCGGAGATCGCCGAGCTTGCTCTCGACCCGGCAGCGCGCGACCGCGCGCTCGAGTGGATTGCCGGGCAGGCAAAAACCGCGCCCATCCGCGTCAAAACCACCTGCGCCCCTCAATATAAAATTTTTCTTACCGCTGACCTCTGTACTCCGAACTCTGAACACTCGCGAAATGTTCCCTTCCGCGGCTGCATGGGCGGGCGCGGGTTTGTCTTCATTTCGCACACCGGCATCCTACAGACCTGCGGGTTTCTCGATCTGCCGTGCGGCGACCTGCGCGAAGCAAATTTCGATTTCGAAAAACTGTATCTCGGATCCGAGGTCTTCAAAAACATGCGCACCCTCAATCCCTTCGGTGGATGTCCCGCCCGCGCC
>CAYYYX010000013.1:4819-33645 GCA_964476065.1 uncultured Verrucomicrobiota bacterium
CAGCTCCAGCGCGGCATCGAAATCACCTCGCGGCCGTTCCAAGGTTTGCCTGCCCTGAGCGGAGTCGAAGGGGACTTGCCGGAGGCGGAGGTGTTGGCTCTGTTGCAACGCGCGCAGGCCGATGGGCTGCTTCGCCGCTTCGGCGGCATCTTCGATGCCCGCCGGCTGGGGTATAAAAGCATTCTCTGTGCGCTGGATGTGCCGGTTGACCGGATGGCCGAACAGGCGGCGATCATTGCCGCGCTTCCCGGTGTGACTCATTGCTATGAGCGCACCCCGTTTTGCGGTGAGGGAAAGTACCCGCGGCTCTGGTTCACCCTCGCCATGCTCCACGATGAATTCGAAGCGGGATTGATTCAGCTTCGTGAACAGCTCGCTCCCAGCGAGCTGTTCGAGCTCCCGGCCCTTAAGCGGTTCAAAATCGATGTCGTGTTTGATCTGCACAAAGTGGAGCGCGGGGAAACCTTTCCGGGTCGAGTTCCTCAAGTGAGCGACGACGAGTCGTTCCGCGTTTACACGGAAGAGGAGAAAGCCATCGTCCGCTCCCTCGACCAGCAAATTCCGCTGGTTGCTCAGCCGTTCGCCGCCGTGGCAGAACAGGTCGGGCAGAGCGAAGAGTTTGTTCTGTCCACCTTGCAGGCCTGGAAAGAGCAGGGGGTGCTTCGCCGGACCGGAGCCATTTTGTATCACCGTCAGGCGGGGTTCAACGCCAACGCCATGTGTGTCTGGCCGGTGAACAGCCAGATTGCGGAGGCGGGACATCGCGTCGCCGCGCGCCGCGAAGTCACCCATTGTTATCAGCGCCCGCGCCTTGATGCCTTCCCCTTCGATCTCTATGCTATGATCCACACATCCAGCTGGGAGGAGACCGAAGCCTTGTTTGAGGAGATCTCCACGGACTGTGGCCTGACGAACGGCGAGCTATTTACCTCCGGGCGCGAGTTTAAGAAGAGCAGTATGAAATATTTTCGATGAACGATAAACTGAGACAAACCAAAGCCCTGCCGGTCAGCCTGTTGCTGGCGGATCGTCCCTGCCTGGTTGTCGGCGGCGGCAAAGTGGCGCTGCGCAAGGCCGGGCACCTGCTCGATGCCGGCGCACAGGTCACGGTGATTGCCCCCGAACTGAATAACGAATTCTCCTCTCTGGATGTGACCCATATCCAGCGCACAGTTGACGCCGACGACATAAACGGGTTTGCGCTGGTCTTTACCGCCACCAATGACCGCCACGTCAACCGACAGGTACTCGAAGCCTGCCGCGAAAAAAATATTCTCTGCAGCTGCGTCGACGGAAATTGGGCTGAAAGCGATTTCACTACTCCGGCCATCGCCCGCCACGGAAACCTCACCCTGACCGTTTCAACCGGCGGGCAGTCCTGCCGTCAGGCCAAAATGGTGAAGGACAGTCTGGCAAAACACCTCGAGATGGTCGAAACTGCCGAACTGGTTGTGGTCGGAACCGACCATCACCATATCTCGCTCGAAGAGCGCGAGCCGTTCCATCTGACGGGTGACCGCCTGGCTCGAGCCGGTTTTATGCTGACCCACCTCTGGGGGATTCATGAATTCACTCTTTTCAACACCTGTAATCGTGTGGAATTGATTGCGGTGGTTTCCGCCGAAACCGCCGGGAGCGGCATTCTGCGGCACGCACTCGGGTTTGATAAGCTGGCCGGAGACCAGTTCTATGTCCGGCGCGGTGCGGCGGCGCATGAGCACCTTTGTCTGGCGGCCTCCGGCATGCTCTCTCAGACGCCCGGCGAAACGCATGTGTCCGCTCAGCTTAAAGAAGCGCTCTCTTCTGCGCAGGAAGCCGGGTGGGCCGGCAACATGATGCAGGAATGGATTTCATCGGCCCTTCATGTGTCCAAACACATTCAGACCGAGATTGCATCCGAACTGCACGCCGAGGAAATCGAAACCCTCGCTCTGCGATATCTCGAAAACCGCTCATCGAACCTGGCCGAAAAAACACTTCTTGTTCTCGGTGCTGGAGTGATCGGGCAGGGCCTCGTCACCGACAGTTTTCCAATGTTTGGAAGAATCATCTGGTGCTACCACAAAAATAAACCCGACCTTTCCAAGCAGGCTGAGCCTGCACCCAGTAATGTAGAGTTATGCACCTTCAATGATATTAAGGACCGGATCGGTGAGGCGGATGTCATCATCAGCGCCACCGAAGCGCCCGGCCACATCCTGCACAGCGGCCATGCCCCGTTTTTTGATCAGGAAAAAGAAATCACCCTCATCGATCTGGGGATGCCGCGCAATATTGATCCGGCACTCAAAGAACTTTCCGGTGATTTACAGCTTGTGGATCTCGACGGGCTGAAAAAATGGTGCCGCAGTATCGACGCGGATCTGGACTGCGCCATGGGGAAATGCCGGGCCGTGATCGGTGAACATCAGGAACAGTACGAACGCATCAACAACAGTTTTCAGGGCGGGAATGCATAACTAACCTTTGGCTGGCTGGCTGGAAGGCAATTTGTCTTTTTGAGGAATGAGGTTCCAACCCTTGGACCCCAAAATTTTCTATCGCAGGCTGCGGTATATGTTTTGGATTTCGGCCGAGTTCACGCCGCGCTCAAAGCCCTGCTCAATCACCTTTTTCGCGAGGCCGATCTGCCGGGTCTGCATGTAGTAGAAGGCGAGGGTGTGGACAGTTCGCGGGTTGTAGGGGTCGGCTTTGATCGCCTGATGCAACAAGCGGAAGCATTCTGGATAGTTTGTGCCGGCCAGCAGGATGGCGAGGTTATAGGCGGCCTGTGCGTTGTCCGGGTTGATCTCCAGTGAACGATACAGCTCTTTTGTCGCTTCTTCGATGCGGCCCTGTTCGCCGTAGAGCAGGCCGAGGTTGAAGTGGGCTTCGGCGGAGGGCTCGGGCAGTTGGGTTGCTTTCAGCAGGCGGCTTTCAGCATCGGCGAGGTTGCCGAGCTGGGCGAAGGCCATCGAGCCATTGATGAGCGGTTGCGGAATATCGTCGCGCAGTTTGTGGGCGCGGTCATATTTTGTGACGGCTTCTTCGAGACGGTTTTGGCGCATGAGGATGTTTCCCGCGTTGTAGGGGGAGCTCCAGTGATCCTGCCGGAGGTTGGTTGCCGTCCACATTTCTTTTGCGGCTGCGTCGAAAGCCCTTTGGTGCTCTTTCGGAATGTCGCTTTCCGGCAGGGCAATGAGGCGCTCGGCGGCGCGGATGCGCACGAGGAGGGTTTCGTCGGTCAGTGCCGCTAGGAGAGCGGGCCGGTCGGCGGGAAGATTGTCGGCATTCAGCGCCGTGGCGGCGGCGGAGCGTACAAGCGGGTGTTCGGCTTCGGTAACGAGTTGGCGCAGGATGGCGTGCTGAGCCGGGTCGCCGTTCGGCGGAAGCTGGCGGATCAGGGTTGTAGCGAACAGCGGATCGGAGTCCGAGTTTTTAATAAACGAAAGAACTGCGGGCAGTTTGTCCCGGTCGCCATCGGTCATTGCTTTGACGAGTAGGGCGCGCTCCATTTCGGGCGCGGTGCGTTCTTCAAAGTCGGGGTGCCATGTTTTAATGTTTTCAAGCGCCCAGTCGTTGTCTTTGTCTTCGTGGCACATCACGCAGGAGTTACGCGACCCGACCGCTTTACTGAGATTCGGCATGGGCGGGCGCATGGAGTGGTCGGACTGGTTCATGCCGCCGAAGGGGTTCATTGGCATATGGCAGGTGACGCAGGTATGACCGGTCTCTGCGGGATGATGTGAGTGGGCCACTACGTTATCGACCCGCTTCTGATGGCACGGCAGACAGGATTCATTGGGGTTGTCTTTCTGTTTAAAGCGACCGCTGGAGGTGTGGCAGTGGGTACAGGCGAGGTCGCTGTTTTGGACGCAAGGGCTGAGCCACCAGCTGCCCATGGTGTAGTTTTCGCCGAGGTCGCGGCCGTCGGGGTAGTAGTCGGCATTTTCAAACGTGGTGAGGTCGTAGTGATCCCAGTAACGCTCGCCGGTTTCGTAGCCTTCGCTGATGGGGCCGCCCTTGGTGTGGCATCCGGCACAGGTGCTGTCGCGCTGTTCGCGGTTCATTTCCCACCAGCCGATCAGCTCCATGTTTTCGGGAACCGTTCCTTCCGGGGCCTCTTCGCAGACCCGGATGTGCTCGGAGGCAGGTCCGTGGCACGATTCGCAGCTGATGCCCGCCTCGTTCCAGGTGGTGGCATAGGTGTCTGTTTCAGGATCGTAGTTGGAGTCGATCTGGCTGACATGGCAGCTGAAGCAGGCGGCATTGAAGGTGAGCATCGAGTCGCGCCAGCTCAGCGGAGCATCGACGCGGCCGTCGTCGAAGTGGCGCAGCATGCTCATGGTGGTGTTCTCCCACATCTTGTTGCGCACATCATAAAAAATGGGGAGCACCTGCAGGCGTCCGTCGTCGAGCAAAGTCAGCAGGTTGTAGTAGTTTTTTCCGCCGAGCGTATAGACGATGTCATATTCGTTGGTGCCGTCTTCGGTGATCCATCCGCGCTCCGGCGTGATGAAGGCCTGATAGAGCTTTCCTTCCACCTCGATCGGCTCGGTGTGTTCAGGAATGGCAGCGGCCAGATCGGCCGACCACGGCTGAAGCGCTTTGCCGTGGTGGGATGGCTCCCACAGTTTATAGAATCTCTCGTGGCACTCCTTACAGCTGGCAGATCCGGCGTAAACGCGTTCGCGCGGCGCAGGCTGGCCACATCCGTTCATGAGTAGAATCAGGCCGGCCAGCAGAACAGGAAAAATCGATGATAGTTTTTGCATAAGTGGGGGGATTATAAGCTACTTACTCACGGTTATTGAAGCAGGATTTAGGCCTGATCTATTCATGAAAATGGACTCAAACTGGCGCGCACTTGCATGAGAGAGGGTCATGAATAATTCAGGTTAGTCTGGTTTGAAGGGGAGTCGGGTCTGTCAATTGTGAGTTGATGTGGCTTATTTATGCCTTTTCGCGGCTAAGATTTCCGCCCTTACAGTGTTGGGTATAATTAGGCGTTGTTTACTGTTGTTCGCGGCGGCGCTGGAAATATCGAGGAGCCGATTCAACCTTTTAAAAGTCACACATAAACTCACGATCGTGAGTTTATGTGTGACTTTTTTAGTTTTCAGGCTCCATGCCCACGCCGGTGATTTTTCCAGTGGTTGGAAATTTCATTTAGCCGGAGATGTGATTAAGATACTCACCCTTATGAAATTCGGCATCATTCTATTCTGTTTAATTGTTCTGCTCCTTTTGACCGCGGTGCTACCGGTTGGCGGCGGGCTGGAGGCAACCGCGATTTATTATTCGCCCGTGATGATTCTGCTACTGGCACTGTTGAGCGCCGGGTCGGTCTGGTGCTGTTTAACGCGCAGGGCGGGACGTAAGCAGGCCGGTTTCTATCTGGTACATCTCGGCGTTGTGGTGATTCTCGCCGGGGCGTTCGTCGGCTATATTGCCGGCGTCAAAGGGTCTCTGCAGCTCTCTGTAAAACAACCCGTGGCTGCAAACCGTCTGCTGCTTCCGGAGCGCGATTCGGTTGAATTAGGCTTCAGCGTGGCGGCAGAAGATTTTCAGGTGAAATTCTATCCGCCGGTTTATCACTTGTACCGTCCGACCCCTTCAGGGATGACCGCGCCGGGCCAGATGCCGTTCCAGAAAACCGGCGAGTTCAGTGCGGACGGGCAGGACGAGTGGATCCTTGACGATCTCGGTCCGTTCACGGCTTCCAACCTTTGGAGCGAGGCGCGGGGAGAGTGGACACAGCGCCGCATGCTCGATTCCGGTTCCTTTTTGCACCGCGCTTCACAGACCCCGTCGTTTTTCGGTGTCACGCTTCTGGTCAATGGAGAGAAGTTGCCCGTCAGCATTAACCATCCGGCGCAGTATAAAGGCTGGCGTTTTTATCTGGTGTCCTATGACCAGCTCAACCAGAGCTTTGTTCAATTATCCGCCCGCCGCGATCCCGGCCGCACGGCCGTGATTGCCGGAATCTGGGTCACCATGATCGGTACATTCATCCTCGGCTTCCGCCGCGAGAAGGGAGGTGCGGCATGACCGCTTTTCTCATTCCTTTACTGATTGCGTCCGCCGTCGGCTATCTGTTGTCCGGTATTCTGTTCCTTTTGCGCAGAAATCGGATCGCCATTTTTGTGGCGGGAGCCGCATGGCTGGTGAACTTGGCGGTGATTGTTGTCAACGGCCTGATCGTCCACGACATTCCCTTGGGCAACATGTATCAGGTGCAGGGGGTGCTCAGCCTTTGTTTCCTGCCGCTGTTTGCGCTGTTCGCTGTCAGGGATAAACTGAATTGGGCCGGGGTCTATTTCGCTTTCGCCTCGGCGCTGCCGATGACCGGCGCGATCTTTATGGATAAGCAGGGCGGATGGAAACGGATGCCCGCGCTACAGTCCAACTGGTTTGTGCCGCATGTGCTGGCCTACATGATTAGCTACGCGCTGTGCGCCGTGGCTTTCATTATGCTGATCCGTCTCTGGATTCGCAACGTGGAGCAAAAGGAATTTCGTCGCGCCATCTACCAGATTCTGCGCACGGCCTTTCCGTTCATGACCTTCGGGATGCTCTCCGGCGCGCTCTGGGCCGAAGAAGCGTGGGGGCAGTACTGGAGTTGGGATGCGAAAGAGGTGTGGTCGCTCATTACTTGGGGACTCTATCTGGTCTATTTTCACTGCCGTAAAAGCGGCTGGGCCCGCCACGCCGATTGGGCGCACCTGCTGGCCTTCCTCGCACTGCTCACCACCTTCTTCCTCGTCAACCTGCTTCCAAAGCTCGGAAGCCTTCTGCATAGCTACGCCTGATCGTTACGCCTCTCATTGGAACGTTTTGCGCTCGTTATTTGATCTGTACGCAGGCGGTTTCGCGGAGCCACGCTTCGGATTCATCGGGCAGGCGGGCGAGCACCCAGCCGTCACGTTCGTCCAACCATTGGAACTCGACGGCTTCGTGCAGGATGGCGGCGTAGGCCGGCTCATACGCATAGCCCGGGCCAAGGCGCGCTTCAGTCGATTGGATTACCACGCCTTCCAAGGGTTGGAAAAAGCTCCAGACCAGTGAGAGCACAATCACCGCCCCGTGTGCGCCATAGATGATCCATGCCTTGCGCGGAATGGTTTTGCCGAGCAGGCGGGCAGTCAGGTAGGCCGCCCATCCGATGAGGTACATCAGCGTCACCACGCCGAAGCGCAGCGCGGGGCTGCGCCGGCAAAAGCGTTTCCAAAAACTGGAGCGTTTAGCCAGAAAGGAGTCCGATGTCTGGAAGCTGTCCGTGCGCTGGGTGCGGATGAAGGCGATGCTCTCGCGGATCTGCCGGTTGAACGGGCGGCGGCTTTCGGCCGCGCGGTAGTTGGCGAGCGCGCGCCCGTTCTCGTCTGCAAAAAACCAGCTGTTTCCGGCGTTGATGAATTGTTCTTTGGCCTCAAACCCGAGCGCGGCTTCCGTGAAGAGCGGCTGCGCTTCGTCCGGCTTTTCGGCACGGATTTCCATCGCCTGTTCAAAGAGCTGCTCCGCGGGCGCGGCATCGCTGTCGAGTGCGGGCAGCAGGCAGACCAGAAGGAGCGCAACCTGGGTTGCCTTTTCAATTTTCCGGACCAGCTTGCGGGCGCGCGGTTTTTTGTGCGGCGGCGGGCCGTCGGGCGAGTAGTGTTCGGCATCCCGCTGCTCAAACCGGGCGCGGACAGCTTCGATGAGTTCGTTCGGCACATTCTGTTTGTTCAGCTCAGAGGCAACCGTTGCCGCGGTGACCGCTTTGGCGTGCAGTCCGAGTCGGTCGGCGAGATAGGTTTTCCATGCGGCTTCTTCGTTGCGCCAACCGTTGCGGCGGAAGCGGCGCAGGGCGCGTTTGGCGCGGGCGTAGGCTGGGTCGACGCGGTAGCGGTCGCGGTGGCGCAGCCACGGGCGCAGAAGCAGGATGAACAGCACGGGCGGCAGCAGCCAGAAGAACCATCCGTGGCCAGCCATGAACTCAAAGGCTTCGTATGCATTCATTTGGTGTGTGCTCTCTTTCCGGTTGTTTCGGATTCCGGCAAGGGGAATCAACGGGGTTTGATTTCGAATCGGCTGGTAAACGCTCTGTTCGCCATCGGGTTCGACGGTGATGGACAGCGGTGACGTGCGCAGGGTGCGGTAGGTTTTTTGTTCGGGATCGAACAGGTCGAGTGTGAGCGCGGGAAGGGTGGTGAGTCCGCTGCGCAGCGGGCGGACGATGTAGGTGAAGGCTTTTGAATTCTCCAGCGACTCGGTATGCATCGGTTCGCGTGTGATGCGGAATTCCGGTCCGAGGCCGTCGAGGGTTGCTTCGGGCAGGTTGTGGATGTGGCCGCCGAAGGCGAGATCGCTGAGCGTGATGCGTAGCAGCATGGGCTGGCCCACGACGGTGTCGGACGGCTCGATTGCGGCGCGGGCGGTTGCCTTGCCGACGAGGCCGCTGTAGCGAATGGTGCGGCCTTCTTCAGGAAGGGCCTGTACGGTCAGCTCCTGCGTCGGGGCGGAGAGGTAGATTCGTTTGAAGCGGTCACGCTTGTCGGGATGGTTGAAAAAGTGGTTGTCGAAGTAGCTGGGATACTGGCTGGAGGAGCGTTTCGATTCCATCAGTGCGCAGCCCATGCGGGCGTCGGAGCCGTAGACTCCTTCACGTCGGGGAATCAGTTGATAGCTGAAGCTCAGCTCGAACCCGGCTTTGGTCTGCGCGTTGCGGGCGATCATGCGCTGGGCATTCACCGGCAACCCGATCCGCTCCTTTTCCGGCACAGCGGGGGCCCGCGGGTAGGCCTCCCATGCCGGGTTGCGCAGCAACGGGAGTTCCAGCTGCAGTTCCTGACAGCGGGTGAACGGAACCTTGCTTTTCCAGGTGACCGTCAGTTCGACCGGCTGGTCGACCACCAGATTTGTTGCGCTAAACGCAATGGAAAGGTTCATTTCCTCTGCGCGGCGCGGCGTATCAACCGGCAGGCGGAGTAGCGGAGTCTGGACGGTTTCTTCGCCGGCAGTGACAGTAAACGGAGGAATCGTCAGTGTGCCGGGCTCTTCCGCAATGATTTCGATGAAGAATTTTCCGGAGTCCGATTCTTGGAAAACCCCGGTCACGCTGTAGCCGGTTCCGGAAGGCACAACCGGCACCTCGGTCTCGCTGGTTGCTTCCAGCAGCAGCGTAAATGGTTCATAAACGAACCGGCTCGCCTCCTCCGGTGCCAGTTTGACTGTCAATTCGGCCTGTGCCGTGAATGCACAAAGGATGAGCCCGCAAAGCAAGCTCTGAACTCTGAACGCTGCCTGTCCACCATAGCCTTGGCGACGGCGGAAACTCTGACCTCTGAATATCACCAATTCTTCTCCACCTTAGCGCCGGCGCGGCCGGACTGCTGTTGCGCGCGCTGTTCCATATTGGCGGCCTCTTCCATTAAAATTTCTTCAGCCGTGTAGTTGGGGGTCGGCAGCGAGCGGCTTTCGAGCGCGGTTTTGAAGCTGCCCGATTCCATCGGCATCGACATGTCGCTCGGCATGTCCGACTCCGACCACTCCATGTCCTCTTCAAAGTCCCAGTCCATTTCGCTCTCGTCGGACATGTCGGAGCTGTCCTCCGAATCCTGTCCCTGATTCTGGTCGGAGAGCAGCCGCAGCGCCTCCTGCATCTGCCGCGCCGCGCCGTGGAATGCGGAGTTGGCTTGCGGCCAGCTGAAGGCGTCCGGCTTCAGGTTGTCGATGGCGGTTTTCTGCGAGATCCGCGCGGCGTTCAGCTGGTTGATCGCTTCGTCAAATTCGGTGGGCGGCGGCGCATCGTCCTCGCCGTAGGCGGCAGCTAGCATTTTCTGAATCACCGCCTGCACTTCGGTCACGGTCTCCACCACAGTTTTGGTTCCGTCACCGACCTCGGTTTGTTCTGAGCGGGCCGGTTTTACGGCGGCCGCTTTCTCCTCCGTCGGCGCAACCGGGCGGCGGCGCAACAGGTTCTGGCTCTGCCGGGAAAGAACCGTTTCCCGCTGGGTCAGCATCTGCAACTGCTCAATGGCTTCCTGCAGTTTTTGCTGCAGATCTTTTTCGGCATCTTCCTGTTCTTTGACCGCCTGTTCAGCCGCGCGGAGCTGTGAGCTGACGCCGGCGATCTGCTGCGCGGCGGCCGTGTCGCCGGGATGAACCATCGCGGCCTGCAGAAACGCCGCGCGGGCTTCGGACAGGATGGCCAGTGCCGCGTACGGATCGGCCTCAATAAATTCCTGAGCCTCCGCCCAGAGCGTGCGGGCCTGTTCCATCTGTTCGGGATAATTGTTTTCCGGCACCGGGCTCTTCTCCGGTGCGCAGCCGGCGATCATCATCAGAAGCAGGGCGGGGAAGAGCCGTTTGTTGAGCGGAACCAGCCAGAGCAGGAGCGCCAGTGCAATAAAGAGAGGATATCCCTCGGTATAAACCCGTTGCGTTTCGTCGCTGACAGGCAGGTCGGATGTGTCGGCGATCAGCTGGCGGTAGAGCGCGATCAGGTCGAACGGCCGGGTGCGCGCGGCGTGATAAATCACGTTCGGGCTTTCGGCGGAAAGCTGAATCAGCTTTTCCTCGTCGAGTTTTGTAACGACATCTTCGCCCTTGTACTGCATCCAGGTGTTGCTTCCAATGCCTGGAACTTTTGCACCGGCGACTGGGTCGCCGAGGCCGACGATCAGTACCCGTGCGCCGCAGTCGCGCAGCTCTTCGGTCGTCGTTTCAATATCGCTGATGTGGTCTTCGCCGTCGGTGAACAAAAGAATGTCCTGCGTGCCTTTTTTGGACTCGCTCAGCGCGATATCGATCGCCTTTTCGATGGCCGCCTGCAGGGAGGTACTGCCGACATCGGCATCGGACGGCTGTGCGCGCTCAAGCATGTAGCGGACAAAGTTGTGGTCCAGCGTGAGCGGGACGCGCACCGATGCCGCGCCCGCGAAAGTGATCAGGCCGATCTTCTGTCCTCGAAGGAGATCCAGACCTTCATAGAGAGAGATCTTTGCGGCGTCGAGGCGGGACGGAAACACGTCGTCTGCCAGCATGCTGCGCGAGATATCGAGTGCGATGACTAGATCGCGGCCCTGAACCTGCAGCGGCCCGGACCGCGGGTTCCAGGCCGGTTGCGCCAGTGCCAGAATCAGTGCGGCAAAAGAACCTAGCTGAAAGGCGGCTCCTTTTTTCCAACCATTGGAAACTTCTTTCTCCCCGCGCAGTTTCGTAGCGGCTTCATTCTGTTTGCGCCGCGCGCGCGCCAGGATTTTTCCAAGCATTGGAAGAACCGCGAGCAACAAAAGCATTTCTGGAGCATGAAACTTCATATCGTCTCGTCACACATAAACTCACGATCGTGAGTTTATGTGTGATTCTTTTTTATCTTTTCTGTAATTTTGCGGGTTAATTTCTGGTGCCGGGAGAAGGCTTTTTGGCCAGCATAATCGGGAGGGTGGAGTTCGCAGGGTAGGAGCGGATCAAGAGCCATGGCCTGTGAATAAGCCTGATTGTCTATCCGTAGTAACTCCAACAAATTTTTATTCGTGAAGGTGTCGGTTTTCAGTGTTTGGAAGTTTTCGGTTGCGACGTTGATATAGAGATCCTGAATTTCCTGAATACGAGGGAAGTTCCATGCGTCCCTGACGACAGATTGATCGCCATATCCAAGGACGGTTCGCGCTTCGAACAAGAACGCAACGGAATCTACTGCGGCTCCTTTGTCTAGATCGTCATAATCTGCTCGGACATCAATTGGCGTGACCCAAACACTTTTTTGAAGGCAGCCGAATTTCCTTTTTTTAAGAAATGATCGCAGCTGGTCTCGGTATTGGCGTTGTGCTTCCGGCACATCGAACATCAAAATGTACCACCACTTATTCCACCGCTTGGACCAGTGACGTTCTGGTGCCATGTATGCGGGAAGCCTGGCTTTTGCGCTATCAGTTAAGGTAAGTGTCGGCAGCGATCCATCTGTTTTTTTTCGGGACAGCAGACCGTTTTGTTCCAAGCGATGAACGGCGGCGTCATAGGCACGCGTTGAGGGGTAGCAGTGGCTGTAGATGCAACTGGTTCCGCGGCTAAGTACGAGCTCGGCGGTTCCTGCTAAAAGAGTCAGCAGTTCATCTGCTGTTTTTCGGCGGACGACCGGTAGGGAAATGTTTGGGTGGTGCAGTGGCTTCCAGTTCATGTTTTTAGTCTAGATGGTTTTATGCGCTTCAGTCACACATAAACTCACGATCGTGAGTTTATGTGTGATTGTATTTTAGTGAATTGGGTGATCAGACCCTTGGGAATCGAGCAAAAATGGAATGTGTGGATCATGATGCGGCCTCCTCGGTGACACGCAGGGCGGTGGCGTTGAGGATGCGCTCCAGCAGGAGCAGGAGCAGGGCGGGCAGTGCGAAGAGGCCAAAGATGGCGGTGTGCACGGTGTGCACGAGGGTGGCGCTTTTGATGTCGCTGGTTTCGAGCTCGTCGATGCGCGCGTAGGTTTCGCTGAGCTCGTCGATGTCGTAGATTTTCCAGAAGCCGCCGCCGGTTGCATCGCTGATCATTTCGAGCAGCTTTTCGGCATCGGTGAGTTCTTTTTCGTCTGTGTCGCCGAGGCTGATCGAATAGATGCGGATGCCCCATTTTTTGGCGAGCCCGGCGGATTCCTGCGGCAGGTGGAGCCCGCAGTTATTTTCGCCGTCGGTCAGCAGAATGATGGTTTTGCTCTGGATCGGTTGCTCCTCTTCAGCGTTCCATTTATTCATTTGGTCGAGGTGGGCGCAGGCCAGGGAGAGGGCGTCGCCGTAGGCGGTGCCGTCCTCGTTGGGCCGATCCTGAATTTCAACTTCCTGAACGAGCTGAACGAGTGCGCTGTGGCCGAAGGTGAGCGGGCTGAGGGTGTCGGCATAGCGCGCGAAGGTGATCAGGCCGATCAGGTCGTCGGGCCGGTTTTCAATAAAGGCTTCAACCGCTTTTTTCGCGGCCTCCATGCGGGTGGTCTGCTCGCCCTCACTTCCTTTAATATTGCGGTCCATACTGCTGGAGATATCGAGCAGCATTTCGATGGCGATGCCTTGGCGGACTTCTTCTGTGACGGGCCGTTCGGTGCGCGGCCCGGCCAGGGCAAAGATCAGCAGGGCGCAGGCCGCGGCGCGCAGGACATTGAGCAGTTTGAGCCACCGGACGCGGCGCGGTTCCGCCGCGCCCTGCCAGCCGGCGAGGCTCGACACCTCGATGGCATTGAGCTTGCGCTTGCGCAGAAGCCGCAGCGAAAGCGGCAAAAGAAAAAGGACCCATGGATACATGAAGGTCATATTGCCGACCTCTGAATTCCGTCACCCATTGATAGTTGAATATGGAGAATCCACCCCGCCGTTCCGGCACCCCTCCGAGGGAGGGGACTGTGCATTGAACTTTTTTTGTTCCCCTCCATGGGAGGGGTGGCCGCAGGCCGGGGTGGGTTGTTCGGAGGCTTTGCGGACTCCACCGCATCAATTGTGATTCCGATGTCGGGGCATTTTTTCTTTAAACCCGGGAAACCTGTGCCGCCACCGGCGGTAACGATGGTGAGGTTGGTCAGGGTGACGGAGCCGGGTTCGGTGCCCTGCCAGATGATGATCCGTTTTTGGATGAACCGGCCTTCTTTTGTGCACCGGATCGGAATTTTTTCGACGGTGCGCAGAAAGAGATTTCTGACGGCGGGGATACGCAGCTGGATCGGGTTTGCCCGGTCGGACTCCACCGTCAGTTCCGCCTGCAGCGGCTGACCCGGCACGCCGCGCAGTTCGCGCGGCTCGCACGTAATCACCGGGTCCCCCGCCAGCGCGCTGGCGGTGATTAGAGAAAGTAGAATGACGAACCAGTTACGCATTCTCGAAGATTCCTGTGAAGCGGCCGTCTAGTTTCGAGCCAGCGACTTCGACGGCGTCCATCAGCAGTTTTTCGTCGCCCTTCATGGCGACGGTGTGGAACCACGCTTTGGAAAATCCATCATGGGTTTCAGCGATGACGAGCAGGGAGTCGGCTTCGTCGGCACTGTCCAAAGCTTTGGCGCGGGCTTCGACAATGTGGATATAGGCATAGCCCTCTTTTTCAGCGAGCGTCTGCTTCAGTCCGGCAAGGATCGCTTCTTTTTCCATTCCGGCGATCGGGGCGATATTCATCAGCCCTTCGTCGTTAAAGAGAAAGAATATTTCCAGATGGGTGCCATCATTGAGAAACTGTCGGCGCGCTTCGGCGTTGAGCATTTCGATCCACTTTTCAAGTGAGCCTTGTTTATCTGCGGTATTCCATTCGGGAGGGTTCATAGAGGTCCTTTCGGTCAGCCGCCGGTTTCATCGGCGGTGCGGCGGAGGCGGTTGCGGAAGAAGAGGGTGAGCGCTTCGGGGCAGTCGCTTTCGGGGGTGAGTTCGATGAGATCCGTGCCGATGGCGGCGAGTTCCTTTTTGAGCGCGGCACGTTGTTTTGCGAAGGCGCGGGCATAGTCGCCCTGATGAGTGCGGTTGAGATCGCACAGCATGGTTTCGCCGGTTTCGGAGTCTTTGACGGCGGTCAGTCCGCAGGCGGGAGGATCGATTTCCTGCGAGTCGTTGACGGCGATAGCGATGAGATCTTGTCGGAAGCTGACGGCACCGAGCTGGTCGCGGGCGGTTTCGAAGAGGAAGTCGGAGAGGATGAAGGCGAGGCTGCGGCGGCGCGCAAGATGGGCGAAGGCGTCCAGTGCGGGTTGGAGGTTGGTGGAGGCTCCCTGCGGTTCGGCATGGAGAAGGTCGCTGAGCAGGTGCATGGCGTGCAGCCGGCCTTTGCGCGGCGGGTTGATGTGTTCGATCCGGTCGGAGAAGAGGATGAGTCCGACCCGGTCGTTGTTGCGGACGGCGGACAACGCGAGCAGTGCGCAGATTTCGTGCAGGGTGTCCCACTTGGTGCGGGCGCCGTGGCCGGTGCGGCAGGAGGCGGAGGTGTCGACTAAAAACCAGACGGCGAGCTCGCGCTCTTCGATGTAGCGCTTGATGTGCGGCTTGCCGGTGCGCGCGGTGACGTTCCAGTCGATGGAGCGGACGTCGTCGCCTTTTTCATAGGGGCGGATTTCGTCGAAGTCCATCCCGCGTCCTTTGAACACGCTACGGTACTCTCCGGCGAGCAGATGCTCGACCGGGTAGCGGGTTTGCAGATGGAGCTGCTGCAGGCGTTGATCCATATTAGCAGGCATAGGATGCCCCGAAATATGAAAGATGAAATATGAAAGATGAAAGTGGTTTAATCTCATTAAACATATGAAGACATACTTTTTTCATAGGTCATCCTTCATAATTCATCATTCTGCAACCGGAACGGTTGCCACGATGCGGTCGAGCAGGGCATCCGAGTTGAGGCCTTCGGCTTCGGCGCGGTAGCTGATGGCGATGCGATGGCGGACGACATCGTGCAGGACGGCTTTGACGTCGTCTGGGACGACGAACTCGGCGCCGCGCAGCAGGGCGTGGCCGCGGGCGGCGAGCGCGAGGTAGATGCTGGCGCGCGGGGAGGCACCGAAGCGGATGTAGCCTTTGAGATCGGGCAGGCCGCAGGTGGCCGGGTCGCGGGTGGCAGCGACGAGGCGCAGGATGTAGCGCTCTATTTTTTCGTCGACATGAACTTGATCAAGTTGTTCGCGAAGTTCGAGAATATCATCGAGTGTCGCGGCGGCTTCGACGGTGGTTTTCGGCGAGGTTTTGGCCATGCGTTTGAGAATGGTGTGTTCCTCGTCCATGGTCGGGTAGTCGACAATCAGCTTGAAGATAAAGCGGTCGACCTGCGCCTCGGGCAGGGCGTAGGTGCCTTCCTGCTCAATCGGGTTCTGGGTGGCGAGCACCATAAAGGGTTCGGGCAGGCTGTGGGTGTCGCGCCCGAGGGTCACCTGATGCTCCTGCATGGCCTCGAGCAGCGCGCTCTGTACTTTGGCGGGCGAGCGGTTGATTTCGTCGGCCAGTACGAGGTTGGCAAAGATCGGGCCTTTTTCGGTTTCAAAGGTTCCGTTGCGGTAAATCTGTGTGCCGGTGACATCGCCGGGCAGCAGGTCGGGTGTGAATTGAATCCGGTTGAAGTCCGCGCCCAGCGCGCCGGCCAGCGAGTTGACCATCATGGTTTTGGCAACACCGGGAACGCCTTCGAGCAGAACATGTCCGTTGCAAAGCAGAGCGTTGAGCAGTTTGTTAATCAGGGATTGCTGCCCGACAATCACCTCGGCGATGGAGGTGCGAACCGCATCCAGTTTTTGAGTTTTATCCGTCATTCTTTCTCCTGTTAACGAGGGATGACTTTATTGAATCTTCGGCATCAGGTGAAGGGTGAACTGTGATCTGTTTAATGCCGAACCTCTGCGGGATCCGGAAACTAATCCATGGCGGAAATGACCAAAAAATTAGCCGAAACTGAAGGGTTCTGTCGAAAACACATCCGTTCGGAGTGGGTGAGGGGGTCAAAACGAACGATGAGCCAAGGAAAAGCCGCCGAGTTTATGTCGTTAGGGTGCGGTTTTTTTGCTCAGTCGTCCCAGTTTTCGAGCCGAAGATTGGGGTTCACATCTTCGGGCGGCGCGAAGGGCAGGCCAGCCCGTAGTTTGATGGCGGCGGCTCCGGCGATCATCGCGGCATTGTCTGTACAGAGTCTCGGCGAGGAGAGATGGAGCGGAATGCTGGTTTTTTCAGAGAGTGCCGTGAGCTTTTCGCGTAGCGGTTTATTGAGCGATACGCCTCCGGCGCAGGCGAACGAAGCGCAGGGATAGTTGCTGAGCGCGCGTTCCATGCGAGTGGCGAGCGCATCGGCTACGGCTTCTTGATAGCTGGCCGTGACATCGCGCTTCTCCGCTTCGTCCTCGAGCGCTTCGGGATGCTTTTGCAGGTGATAGAGCAGAGAGGTTTTTAGCCCGCTGAAGCTGAAGCAGAGCTTCCGGTCGAGCGCGTACGCCCAGTCTTTCCCGGCGTTATTGAGCCCGCGCGGGAAGCGCACGGCGTTCGGGTTGCCGCCCTCGGCAAACTTTTGAATGGCTGGGCCGCCGGGATAGCCGAGGCCGAGAAGCGTCGCGCCTTTATCGAGCGCTTCGCCCGCCGCATCGTCGATGGTCTGGCCGATCACTTCATAGTGTCCGGGTTCTTTCATGTAGACGAGTCGCGTGTCGCCGCCGGAAACCAGTAGCGTAAGCATCGGGAATGCGTCGTCGAGAACCGGCGGTTCGTCACCGAGAAAAACCGAGTAGATGTGGCCCTCGTGATGGTTGATGCCCATCAGCGGTTTTTTTAGCCGCTGGCTTAGTGCGCGCGCGGCCGAAAAGCCGATCAACAGCGAACTGGCTAGGCCGGGGCCGTAAGTGACGGCTAGGCCGCCGAGGTCGTCAAAGGAACAACCCGCTTCCTCGAGAGCCTCCTCGATGATGCCGGGAAGCTTCCGGACATGATCGCGGCAGGCAATTTCCGGAACGACGCCGCCGTAGGGCGCGTGCTTGGCAATTTGCGAATAAATTACATTGGCGCGCACCGCACCGTCTACCACCACGGCGGCAGCCGTTTCATCACAGGAGGTTTCTATTCCGAGAAGGATCATTTAGCCCAGTCCTGTTGAATCAGCATGCCCTTGAGAGCTCCGGTGGCGGTTTCGAGCTGGATATCGCGTAGGCTGGTGTCGGTTTTGACCTCTGGGTCGGCCTCTCCGTTTGTCTGCGCCTTTTGCATGAGAAGTTGATAAAGGTCTTCGATTGGCATCTTGATTTCGATATCCGGCTCAATTCCATTGTCGTGAATGACGCGCTCACTGGGGGTGTAATATTTTGCGGTGGTCAGCTTTACCGCCGAGCCGTCCTCGAGCGGCAGAATGCTTTGCACGGAACCCTTGCCGAATGTTTTTTCGCCAATGAGTACGGCCCGCCTATGATCCTGCAAGGCGCCCGCGACAATTTCTGAAGCGCTGGCGCTTCCGCCGTTGACCAGAATCGCAATTGGGAAGTCGACCCAGTGTGTTTGACCGCTGGACTTGAAAATCAGTTTGTGGTTTTCGTGCGCGCGCCCCTTGGTGAAGACAATCAAATCTCCCTTCGGCAGGAATAGCTCCGCCACCTCAGCGGCGGCGGTGAGCAGTCCGCCGGGATTGCCGCGAAGATCGAGGACCAGCGCCTCCATTTCCTTGTCGAGCAACGCCTGAATTTCTGTTTTGAGTTTTTTGCCGGTCGGTTCGTTGAACTGCGTGATGCGGACATAGCCAATTTTGTTCTCGAGTAGCGACGCCTCTTTTACACTGGCGACGTTGATCTCTTCGCGTGTGATGGTGATTTCTTGGGTTTCATGCGTCGAGGGGCGAACCGTTTTAATGAGGACATCCGTGCCGGGCTCGCCGCGCATCAGCTTCACGGCTTCGGAAAGGCTCATCTCGCGCGTTTCTTCCCCCGCGACTTCTACAATGATATCGCCGGAAAGGATTCCGGCTCGAAAACCCGGCGTATCTTCCATCGGAGAAACCACCGTCAATAGCCCGCTCTTCATACTGATGACAATTCCGATGCCGCCGAAGTGACCGGAGGTATCGTCCTTCAGATCTTCATAGGACCGTTCATCCATGAATTGACTGTAGGGATCCAGCTCCTGCAGCATTCCGGCCAGCGCATGGCGGATGAGTGCATCGTATCCTGCCTCATCCGTATCCACGTAGCTGCGGTGCACCTCTTCGAGCACCTTGGTGAATAGCGCAATCGCATCGTACGCATTCGTGAACGACTCCGCCGCCCGCGCGTTGCCGCCCAGCGCAACCAACAAAGATAGAATGACAACAAATTTAAGCTTCATGGTGTTCCTCCTAAAAAATCTTCGCGAGCCTATCCGAAATTTTCCAAACATTGGAAACTTTTCTTCCAATGTTTGGAAAAAAGTAGGCCGGATTTTCCAACCATTGATGCCACCGACAAAAGTCAGGCTCAAGAATTACCAGCATAAATTTCTATCAGCATTTCAAAACCTCAATCACCTTATACACAATCGGTTACGACTATTTATGTTCCATACATTCAAATGTATGGGAAAGACCATAAAAACTTCCATAACCATCTTGTCTAAAACACATTGCGACTTTTTATGTCACACATTTAAAGGTGTGATTTGATATGAAATCGACTTTTGTCGGATTCATCAAGCATTGGAACGTTCGGTAGACAGGACGATTTTTTCCAACCATTGATGGCCCCGATAAAAGTTGGTTCCATTCATCTCATATCACGCAAAGCGCACAGAGATTGGAGTTCTCAGGCTACTCAGCATCAACATTTTATGGCGTTGGGGGCCTCGATTTATTCCATACCTCTAGAGGTATGGGGTTAAATAAATTGTAAACAGTTAGTTTGCAGTATTTTGTGCATATTAATCTGTGATATATGGCTGCCGCAAAGGGGAGGGCGCGACCGTCTGTCCTGAGCCGGTCGAAGGGCCGGGCGCGCCGCGTGCGGACGGCTCGGCGATCCGTCCCTACCTCGAAATGGATTTTCTCCAGATCGTTTGGAGCTGTTCAATCATCTGCTCCGGCTCGGGGCTTTGCATGATGGCGCGCACGGCACAGTAGTTGACTGCGCCCGCCCGGAGAATTTCCGCTAGATTGGTTTCATCAATTCCGCCGAGCACCACATGGGGCAGGGGCGTTGCTTTGGCAATCGCGCCCGCGCGCTCGATGCCGAGGTCGGCGTCGGCAATCGCTTTGGTTGGGGTCGGGAAGATGGGGCCAATGCCGATGTAATCGGGTTGCAGCGCAACCGCCGCCGCGGCCTGCGCCTCGCTATGCGTTGAAAGGCCAAAGATTTTCCCGGGCGCATCCCAGATCTTCCGCGCCTCGGCGAGCGGCATATCGCCTTGGCCAAGGTGTACGCCATCGGCATCCACTTCTTTGGCGATGGTGACATCGTCGTTCACGATGAACAGGCTGTCGGTGCCACGCGTTACTTCGCGGACTTTCCAAGCCTCGGAAAGGATCTCCTCACGCGTCGCATGTTTCATCCGCAGCTGAATAAACGGCACGCCGCAGTTCACTGCCGCCTGCGCGCAGGCCTCGTATCCAACCACCGGATTCGTCATCACCACATAGAGCCCGTAGGAAATTTTCATGTAACGTCTCCACTTAAGAGCCAGGCCGCGGGCAGGGCAAAGGTTTGGTTGTCGAATTTGTTAATGACGGGGTCTTGAGAGATGACAAGGTTCCCAATGATCGGTTTATCCAGAATGGATTCCAACCCTCGGACGTGTCGGGCATCGACCGGGTTGGCGTGTCGGGATTGTTTTATTTCGATCGGGATGTATCCGTCGGGGGTTTCCAGAAGCAGATCCACTTCCCGTCCGTCGGGGGTTCGCAGGTGATAGAATTGGATATCGAGCCGGGCGTTTTTGATCTGTTTGATGATTTCAGAAACCACCGCCGATTCAAATTCGCGCCCTGTCAGCTCGCCGGTACGGTGCACGAGTGCCCGCTGAATTCCGGGGTCAAGGAAGTGGAGTTTCGGGGATTTGGAAAGACGCTTGTTCGAATTTCGGAACCAGGGGCGGAGCAGAATAATCTGATAGCTGATTTCCAGATAAGTCATAAATCGTTTTGCCGTAACGGAATTTATTGCGGCTAGCCGTCCCAGATCGCTAAAGTTGATCAGGCAACCGGTGTGTTGTGCGGCGGCTTGTTGCGCAAGGGTGAAGGGTTCCAGTTCACGGATGTTTCCCAGATCTCGGACGTCTTTTTCGAGGTAGGTGCGAATGTAGTCGTTCAGCCAGTCTCGTTTGTCGGTCTCGCTGATTCCCGCCCGAGAGAGGGCGGGCATTCCGCCGAAGGTCAAATAGTCCTGAAATGCCGTAATAGCCGCCGCATAATCGGATGAGGCCTGAGGAATTCCAGTAAAAAGGTCGTTGCCGGATCTGGGGTTCTGGAGCCAGTGGATGAGTCGGGAGGTCCCGATGGGCGCATCCCAAGAGCAGGTCATTTGTTCCGGAAGAGTCAGCGGGTAGAGTTCAAGAAGGTTGGCTCGCCCCGCGAGACTTTCCCGAATATTTTCCATCAGCAGAATCTGACTCGACCCCGTTAGAATGTAGCGCGCATCCTCAAAGGTGTCGTGAACCGCCTTGATGGTTTCGGTCATTTTCGGAAGCTTTTGAATTTCATCGAGGATGGCGCGGGGATACGCGTGATACCACTCCTGGGCAGACAGTCGGGCGTATTGCGACCGGGTTACCGGGTCATCGAAGGATACATAGGTGTAGCCTTGAGCAACGCGTTGAGTCAGGGTGGTTTTTCCGGTTTGCCGTGCACCAGTAAGCACTGTAACCCGCCCAAAAGGGGATTTAACCTTCTTTTCAACAGCCTTTAATAGCGACCTATTTTTCATAAAGCAAAAATAACGGCGTAAATTTCACATTACAATATAAATATTACGCCAATATTAGGTGTGTGCTGGCCATCTGCCTGCGATACGTACCGCAGTTTACCGCCGCCCGTGCGCATTCCTCATAACCCACCACCGGGTTCGTCATCACCGCATAAAGGCCATATGTTTTTTTCATGAGAGGTTTTATTTCCTGTTGAGAATCTGTGCGCGCCTATGCAAGAGGCTTATCGATATACCTCATCCCAATTTTTGAAGACGGGTTCGAGTTCGCGAGCGCGGAGCATGGCGCAGAATTCGTCGACGCCTCGGTTGTCGTTGACGTCGAACTGTCCTTCCTCTGAACCTTCATCGCCATAGCCGCCGACGGTGGTTTTGCTGGCGACACTCATCTTGTTGCAACCCAGTCCGGCCATGCCATCACGGAAGGCGGCGGATTCTCGGGTGGAAAGAACGAGTGGCACGTCGGATAGGCAGATTCGGAATGCGAAGACAATTTGCGCCAGTTGTTTTTCCGAGACCGGATGCGGGGCCAGGAACCCACCGGCTTCGTTTTGGATGCGCGGGAAGGATACGCTGAGCCCGGCCTGCCACCGTGTTTTTTGCAGATGGCGTACGTGACGGTAGAGCGCGATCAGGTCGAAGAGCGGGTCGCTCAGCCCGAGCAGGGTGCCGAGCCCGGCCATACGCAGCCCGCCAGCCAGTGCGCGGCCGGGAGCTTTGATCCGTTCGAGCATGTTGCTTTTGGGGCCCCAGCGGTGCATCTCGGGGTAGACGTCCGGATGATAGGTTTCCTGATAAAGGGTGACTCCGGTGCAACCCGCTTCCGCGAGCTGCCCGTACTCTTTTCCAGACATTGGAAAAACCTCGATGGTCACTTTATGGAAATGTTTTGCGGCGAGCTCGACGCATTTGAGGACGTATTCAAAATCCGCCTGCGGGGTGCGCTCGCCGGTCAGCAACAGGATTTCTTCGAGCCCCATTTTTTTGAGCGCGGCGAGTTCGGTTTCAACCTGTTCGAAGGAGAGCTTGTGGCGCTCGGTGTCGCGGTCGGAGGCGAATCCGCAGTAGGCGCATCCGCCGGGGCAGTAGCTCGAAAGGTAGAGTGGGACATAGAGTTGGACGGTGCGTCCGAAGTGGCGGCGCGTGAGCGCCTGCGCGCGGGCGGCCATCGGTTCGAGAAAGTCCGCCGCCGCGGGGGAAAGCAATGCGGCGAGCGTATCCTCGTTTGGAGACTCCGCGCCGAGCGCCTGTTCGACATCGCGGGCAGAGAATTTTTTGCCGAGCCACGGGGACGGGTCGAGCCATGAGGGGAGATCGACGATTGACGATTGACGATTGGCGATTTTGGATTTCATGCTGACCTTTGACCTTCTGACGTTCGACTTTTTAACCAAGGAACGAGGTTAAAGGACTCGATGCCACGGCGACTTCCGATTTGGGCATTAGACCCGCGTTGCGGGCGGCGAAGCCGGTTTCGACACCGAGGGCAAAAGCCTTTGCCATCGCGGCAGGATCGGTGGCCGCCGCGATGGCGGAGTTGACGAGGCAGGCATCGCAGCCCATTTCCATGGCGCGGGCGGCTTCGGAGGGTGCGCGCAGGCCTGCGTCGACAATCACCGGAATATTGCTGTCGCGGATGATCAGCTGGATCATGTCGGCCGTGGAGAGTCCGCCGCCGGAGCCGATGGCGGCGCCGAGCGGCATAACGGCCGCACAACCGACGTCTTCGAGTTTTTTCGCGAGGACGGGATCGGCCGGAATGTAGGGAAGAACGATGAAGCCGTCGGCGGCCAGCTCTTTGGCCGCGATGTAGGTTTCGATGGCGTCGGGCATGAGGTGATGCGGGTTGGGGTGAATCTCCACTTTCACAAACGGGCTTCCGCTGAGTTCGCGACCGAGCTGCGCGGCGCGTACCGCTTCTTTGGCATTCATCGCACCAGAGGTGTTAGGCATCAAGGTGACGTTTTTGAGTTTAGCGAGCGGCGCGCACAGATCGTCATCCGGCTTTTCGCGGTTAAAGCGGCGCAGAGCCACGGTCACCAGTTCGGTGCCGGAGGCTTCGATGGCGCGGATCATGGTTTCGGTGTTCGAGAATTTCCCCGTTCCGAGAATCAGGCGCGAGCCAAATTCATGGCTTCCCAGTTTCAAGTTTCCAGTTTCAAGTTTCATATTTCATCCCTCATATTTCTCTCAACCGCCTCCTACAAAAGTGAGTACTTCGACGGTGTCGCCGTCGTTGAGTGTGTGTGTTTTCCAATTCTTGGAAAAAACGAGATCGCCGTTCACGGTGAGTGCGCTGTGGTCGGGGGCGGCTCCGAGTTCGGCGAGCAGGACGCCGACGGACCCATCGCCGTTGTGTTCGAGGCTTTCGCCGTTAACCATTAAATTCATAAAAACTCCATTTTTATGGATGGAATACTGGAATATGGGAATGGTGGAGTATTGGAAGAAAAATCATGTTTCCTGTACTCATCAATCTATTATTCCTTCCACCATCATTCCGCATTCGTCAGAATGCAAAAAACTCCCTTTCGTCATTACGAAAAGGAGTTTAAACGTCTCTCCCTTTCGCCGGTACTAGCCGGATCAGGTTCTACGGGTATTATCTCAGCGCTTCCAACTGGAAGGCACCCCGGAACAGGGAGGGAGGATGCCGTGGGTCGGGGTTGAAGTAAAGAGTTTGCCACAAACAAAAAAGCCGCTCCGGAAGGAGCGGCTTGATCTTTTGAAATGGTGACCCCAACGGGAATCGAACCCGTGTTGCCAGGATGAAAACCTGGAGTCCTAACCGCTGAACGATGGGGCCTCTGTAAAAAAGAGAGGGCACAAGATAGCAAACCCGCGAAACGGAGCAACAAAAAATAACGCTTTTTTGTTTTTCCAAGGTTTGGAAAAATCAATGCATGCGCTTCCAACCATTAGAAGAATCCGGTAAAAATGAGTTCCAATCATTGGAAAGTAGGGAGCGTTACGCCATGTCCGATCAGTTTTTTAAGCATCCGATTTTAAATTCACCCTACGAGTATCCTTCGCAGCATTGGGAATTGGATGAGAGCGGGCAGCCGACACAGAGGGTCTTAGATAATCGTCGCACCGTTGACTTCATCACTCCCATTCCTAAAGCGAAGAAGCGAAAGGGCAACTCGGGCCAAGGCGAGTTGGTTATGGATGAAGGCAAAGGGCTTTCATCCAAAGACCAACAGTACCAGATGGCGGATACGATCAACCGGCTTCGCAAGCATGTTGACGATTGGCGAAAAATACCGGATTCCACTCAATGGAAGGTAACCCCAGAAACAGCCCGCCTACTCCAGCATTGGCGGCATTATAATTTTACAGGACTGAAACCCTTCTTCTGTCAGATAGAGGCTGTGGAAACATTGATCTGGCTGACGGAGGTCGCTCCGCAAATGGGAAAAACGGGGAGTACATTCTTAGATCATTTGGGTTCAGCGAATGCGGAGGCAAACCCGGAGCTGATGCGGCTGGCCCTCAAGTTGGCCACCGGCGCAGGAAAAACTACTGTCATGGCCATGATCATCGCGTGGCAAACCATCAATGCGGCCCGCCGTCCGAATAGTAAAAAATTCACCCGTGGGTTTCTGCTAGTCGCTCCTGGCATCACCATTAAAGAGCGCTTGCGTGTTCTACAGCCTCATGACCCCGACAGCTACTACAAGGGCCGAGACCTTGTTCCGCAGGATTTGTTGACCGAAATAGATAAGGCCAAGATTGTCATCACCAACTATCACGCATTCAAAAAACGCGAGCGCATTGATTTGTCCGCAGGGGGGCGCGCATTATTAAAGGGGCGTCGCGGGGCGGAATTGAATACGCAGGAATCCGAAGGGCAAATGCTCCAGCGGGTACTACCGGAACTGATGGGCCTGAAAAACATCATGGTGATCAATGATGAGGCACACCACTGTTATCGGGAAAAGCAAACCGTCGATGAAGAAGGCGACCTTAAAGGTGATGACAAGAAGGAGGCAGAGTCCAACAAGGAGGCAGCTCGCCTCTGGATTTCGGGGCTGGAAGCTGCCACTCGAAACCTTGGCGTTGCCCGTGTAGTTGATCTTTCTGCGACACCGTTTTTCCTGAGTGGTTCCGGCTATGCAGAAGGCACTCTGTTCCCGTGGACGATGAGCGACTTCTCTCTAATGGACGCGATCGAATGTGGAATCGTAAAGCTGCCCCGCGTTCCTGTCACCGATAACACTCCCGGCACAGAAATGCCGGTCTTCCGTGAACTGTGGGCGCATGTTGGAAAAGATCTACCGAAAAGCGCTCGCGGCGTTTCTAGTTTTGATCCACTTGCTCTGCCGATGAAGCTCACTACTGCACTGGATGCCCTTTATGGCCACTACAAGCAAACCTTCGATCTGTGGGTAGAAGGCGGCATCAAGGTTCCGCCCTGCTTCATTATCGTTTGTCAGAACACATCCATTTCCAAACTGGTTTATGACTACATCTCCGGTTTCGAGCGGGAAAATGAAGATGGTTCCAGCGAAGTGATCAACGGTAGGTTGGAACTGTTCCGTAATTACAATGAGCACGGCGATCCAATAGCCCGGCCGCGCACACTTCTGATTGACAGCGCACAGCTAGAATCCGGCGACGCGCTGGACAAAAACTTCCGCAAAATGGCGGGGGCTGAAATTGAACGCTTCCGCCGCGAACGAATCGAGCGCACAGGCAATAATCAGGACGGGGAAAATATTACCGATCAGGATTTGCTTCGTGAGGCCATGAATACAGTCGGGAAAAAAGACACGCTGGGTGAGTCCGTCCGGTGTGTGGTCTCTGTTTCCATGCTGACGGAGGGATGGGACTGCAATACGGTCACGCATGTTCTAGGCATTCGCGCATTTGGAACTCAGTTGCTTTGCGAACAGGTCATCGGCCGCGCGTTGCGTCGCCAGTCTTACGAGCTGAACGACGAAGGTCTGTTCAATGTCGAATATGCCGATGTACTCGGCATTCCGTTCGACTTTACAGCCAAACCAGTCATCGCCCCGCCACAGCCGCCACGTGAAACCGTACAAGTTAAAGCGGTCAAGCCGGAACGAGATCCGCTCGAAATCCAATTCCCTCGCATAACCGGCTACCGGGTTGAACTGCCAGAAGAACGGTTGGCTGCTAAATTCACTCCTGACTCGGTGCTGGAGCTGACCCCTGATCTGATTGGCCCAACGATAACTCGTGCTGAAGGGATCATCGGCGAAGGCGTTGACCTCACGTTGATCCATACGGGCGACTTGAGAACCTCAACTCTTTTGTTCCACCTGACCCAGCGGCTGATTATGACCAAATGGCGCGATCCCGGCGAAGAGCCCAAATTGCATCTGTTTGGTCAGCTCAAGCGTATTGCCAAAGAATGGCTGGATAACTGCCTAGTCTGTAAAGGCGGAACCTATCCGGCGCAGCTCATGTATCAGGAGATGGCCGACGAGGCTTGCAATCGCATCACCGCCGCCATCACCAGCAAAATGATGGGAGAGAACCCGATCAAGGCGATGCCCGATCCTTACAATCCGGTTGGCTCAACGATTCATGTGAATTTCAATACCTCCAAAAAAAGCCGCTGGGAAACCGACTCCCGTAAATGCCACATCAACTGGGTCGTACTCGACAGCGACTGGGAAGCCGAGTTCTGCCGCGTGGCTGAAGCGCATCCCAAGGTCATTGCTTACGTGAAAAACCACGGGCTCGGATTAGAAGTCCCTTATAAATACGGCTCCGAAACCCGCCGCTACCTACCGGACTTCATCGTGCAGGTGGATGATGGGAACGGCCCGAATGATCTGCTCAACCTGATTGTCGAAATCAAAGGCTATCGCCGCGAAGATGCCAAAGATAAAGCACTCACCATGCAGACCTACTGGGTTCCCGGAGTGAACAACCTCGGTCAATATGGCCGCTGGGCCTTCGCAGAGTTTACGGATGTTTATGAAATGCAGACCGACTTCGCCGACAAGGTGGAAGAGGAATTCGGGAAGATGATCCGAGGGGTTTTACCTGGCATGGAAGAAAATGGAGGGAATGGAAAATGAGTGCAGTGAAATACCACAATGGAAAATTTCCTCCTAAAAAACTGGATTTGGAGCGATTGCTGCCGTTGATCGGTCCGGCCAGCGCGGCGGTTGCCCGGTATGACGGAGTGCTGTCCGCTATTCCGAACGCATCCATTCTATTAAGTCCGCTGACTACGCAGGAAGCGGTGCTTTCGTCAAAGATCGAGGGCACGCAGGCCACCATGGGCGAAGTGCTGAAATTTGAAGCGGAGGGCGGACGGAAAAAAGTTCCAGACGAAAAACGGGAAGACATCAATGAAATCTTGAACTACCGCAAAGCGATGCGCCATGCGGAGAAGCGTTTGCAGGAATTGCCGCTTTGTCAGCGTGTCGTTAAAGAAGTTCATGCGGTTCTCCTGAACGGTGTGCGCGGTCATGGCAAATCCCCCGGAGAATATCGCAAGGTTCCCAATTGGATCGGGCCGCAGGGATGCGCCATAGAAGGGGCCAGGTTTATCCCCATTTCTGCCGGTGATTTGGACGAGGCGATGGGCAAATGGGATCTTTACATTCATTCCGATGCTCCCGATCGCCTGATCCAATTGGCGGTGCTGCATGCGGAGCTGGAGGCATTGCATCCTTTCCTCGACGGCAACGGTCGCCTGGGCCGGATGTGTATCCCGTTATTCATGCATCAGGCGGGCCTCATTCAGCGCCCCATGTTTTATATCAGCGCTTATTTTGAAGCGAACCGGGACGAATATTATGATCGATTACTTGCGGTTTCCCGCGACGACGACTGGAGCGGCTGGTGCGCCTTCTTCTTGAAAGCGGTGCGCACGCAGGCGGAACAAAACCTGGAAAAGGCTAACGCGGTTTTGGGGCTCTACAACAGGATGAAGCTCAAGATCGCAGAAATTTCGCACTCGCAGTTTTCCATCCATGCGCTGGAGTGGATTTTTGAAAAGCCGATTTTCAACAGTTCTGATTTTGTACAAGCCTCCGGGATTCCAAAAGCCACCGCCACCCGCATTCTGCGTGTATTGAAAGACGAAGGAGTTCTTCAGATATGGGCTGAAGGGCGGGGAAGCAGACCCGCTGTTTATGGTTATGTAGAGTTGCTGAATGTCGCGGAAGGATACACGGCGTTTTGAGACTTCGATATATAGTGGCTACTAAAGGGGAAAACTACTACATGAAGTGCTTGTTAGCGTTGTGACTCACGGATGCACAACAAATAAATTTGTGGCTCAAAATTTGCAAAAAATGAGTCACAATCGGTTTTGTGTGGCATCCGTGAGCCACAAAAGCAGAACCGTTTGGAAATCAATGCGTTGAGCAATCGTTTTTAGGGAGAAGATTATGGCAGCCAAGAAAAAAACCAAGGCCAAGAAGAAGATCGAAACGCTCACGCATGGCGATGCGTCTCGCAAAAACATCCCCACCGCCGAATATCAGGCCATGCTCGAAAAGGAACATGCCGATCCGATGATGGC
>CAYYYX010000013.1:33745-35022 GCA_964476065.1 uncultured Verrucomicrobiota bacterium
AAAGTGCAGTGCATCTATTTCGACCCACCCTACGGCATCAAATTCAACTCCAACTTCCAGTGGTCTACAACCAGCCGCGACGTCAAGGACGGCAAGGCTGAACACATCACTCGCGAACCCGAGCAGGTCAAAGCCTTCCGCGATACGTGGCGCGATGGCATCCACTCCTACCTCACCTATCTGCGTGACCGCCTCACCGTCGCCCGCGACCTCCTCACCGATTCCGGTTCCATTTTCATCCAGATCGGAGATGAGAATGTTCACCGCGTTCGTGCTCTTATGGATGAGGTGTTCGGAGAGGATAATTTCATCTCTCTTATCGCAATAGCTAAAACCTCCGCTTTCACATCAAGCACCCTGAGTTCGACTCATGACTTTATAGTATGGTACGCGAAGAATACGGGACAAGTGAAATACAACAAGCTATGGAAACCCCGACAGGAAAGGACCGAGGGCGGGACATATAATTCAATTCAATTCGCAGATACTTCTACGAGGCGCTTAATCGCCAAGGAGGTTCGAGGTGAGGTGGAAATTCCCGATGGGCATCGCTTTCGTCCAGACACTATCGTTAGTGCGGGGGAAAGTTCTATTGGGTCAAAACCTGTTTTATTTGAAAATAAGCAGTACTACCCAAGCCCTGGAAGTCATTGGAAGACCAGCCTTGAAGGAATGGACACGCTTATTCGAGCAGGTAGGGTGCACCCGAATGGCAAGCGACTAGCATATAAACGTTTTGAAAAAGATTTTCCGTGGATGCCTTTTGATAATGTTTGGCCAGACACCATTACCGGAACATTTTCTGATAAAATTTATGTAGTACAAACGCCTACATTAGCTATTGAACGTTGTCTCCTTATGGCCACTGACCCTGGGGATCTTGTTCTTGATCCAACTTGCGGGTCGGGAACGACAGCTACGGTTTCTGAACAGTGGGGGCGTCGTTGGGTTACAATTGACACCTCTCGTGTAGCATTGGCTCTGGCTCGTGCTCGCATTATGGGTGCGCGTTATCCTTACTATTTGATGAGCGATAGTTCGGATGGCCAACAGAAGAAAGCGGAAATTGGACACATTGCACCATCTTCTCAGCCGACTTATGGAAATATTCGGCATGGATTTGTCTATGAGAGGGCACCCCATATTACTCTTGGCTCTATCGCAAAAAACACCGAAATTAAGGTCATTTATGATGATGTCCAGCAGAAGCTCAAACCGCTTCGCGAGAAACTGAATAAGGCGATTGGTGAAAATTGGGAAGAATGGGAAATCCCTCG
>CAYYYX010000013.1:35122-38419 GCA_964476065.1 uncultured Verrucomicrobiota bacterium
CGCCAGAAAGAAATCGATGCATCCATCGCCGCGAAGGCGGATTCGGAATATCTCTACGACAAGCCGTACGAAGACAAAAAAACCGTCCGCGTTGCCGGGCCGTTCACCGTCGAAAGCCTCTCTCCCCATCGCGTACTGGGCATTGATGAAGATGACGAACTGCTCGATACCGTTGCCGAAGGCTCGGAAGGCTACGGAGAAGGTCAGGATTTCGCCTCCATGATTCTTGAAAACCTCAAGACCGCTGGAGTCCAGCAGGCGCATAAGGAAGATAAAATACTTTTCACCTCGCTGATCGGCTGGCCCGGACAATATATCTGTGCTGAAGGTCGCTACACAAAAGGAAATAAAGAAGACGGAGCCACCCAACGAGCGGGCATCTTTATCGGTCCGGAGTTCGGAACCGTATCACGCCCCGATCTGGTCACTGCCGCCCGCGAAGCTGCTGAAGCTGGGTTCGATGTTCTAATCGCCTGCGCCTTCAACTACGAGGCCCGCACCACCGAGTTCAACAGTCTCGGAGCCATTCCGGTTCTTAAAGCTCGCATGAACGCCGACCTGCACATGTCCGATGACCTCAAAAACACCGGCAAAGGAAACCTCTTCGTCATCTTCGGCGAGCCGGATATAACGGTGACCGGTGGCCAGTGGCTGGTGACTAGTAACGGAAGGGAAATTGAAAACTATGAGTGCATTAAGGAGCTATCAGGACTTGGAAGTTTGGACGAAATCAATCGAACTGGCCGAAAAGGTCTATCGGATCTCTGCCGTGTTTCCGTCAGACGAACGGTTCGGGATAACGAGCCAAATCCGCCGAGCAGTCACCTCGGTGGCGGCGAACATAGCGGAGGGGGCGGAGCGGGACGGAACGAAGGAGTTTCTCCACTTCCTGAGCATCGCGGGGGGATCGTTGGCGGAGACGGAAACCTTTCTGATTCTGGCGGTACGGCTGAAACTGACCACTCAGAATGCCGTGGACCCGCTGCTGGTGCAGGCGGCAGTCGTTGGACGGATGATCAACGGGCTGAAGCGCTCGCTGCGGTCAAAACTCTGACCGATGCCGATTTTCCGCTGTCCCTGACCACCGGCCACCGGCTACAGGTCACCGTCAACGGGGTGGACGTCTTCCATCCCAACACCGGAGAAGTCCGCAGCGACGGCCCGGACGGCATCGCCTGCTGGTTCATCGACACCGACTACAATGAAGAGAGCTTCTTTGTTCGCCATGCCTACTTCCTCGGACAGAACGACCCCTACAAAGCGCTCAAAACCACTCTCAAAGCAGAGATCAACGCCGAAGCCTGGGCCACGCTAAACAGCGCAGTCTCCCGCCCATTTACCAAGCCAGCTGGCGGGCGCATCGCCGTCAAAGTCATCAACCACCTCGGCGACGAGGTCATGAAAGTGTTCCGGGTGTAATTTCAGATGTGAACAAGGTAGAGTGCGAGAAATAACGAGGTGCAAATGATCACTAGATTAACATTGAAAAACTTTAAGAGTGTCGGCGAGCAGTCGTATGACTTCACTCAATTCGATCTGCTTGTTGGTCGAAATAACAGTGGAAAAAGTACGGTGCTTCAAGCTTTAGCGATTTGGCAATTTTGTGTGGACGAGTTTCATCAGTCGAAACGTACCGGCTCGAAGGGGATTCAAATTGTATTGCCGAATTTCACGGCTCTTCCGGTTCCTGAATTCAATTTGCTTTGGAAAGATCGAACGGATCGTCATTGGCCTTTGGTCAATGGAAAGAAGAAGCAGGAATACATTTTAATTGGGATTTGCGTGGAGTGGCGGGATGGAGACTCAGGGGAAACCGATTCATTTGGCGTGGAATTGCGCTATCACTCTCCGCAAACCATTTATGCGATTCCGACAGACGGGTGGGCGATGTTCCGTAAATATGAGGAAGAAGGGAGTCTTCCCGTTGTTGCCTATGTTCCTCCATTCTCTGGCCTCGAACCGACGGAAAAATGGTCGGACGACGGTCCGATTCGCCAACAAGTGGGTAAAGGGCAACCCGGCAGTGTGTTGCGTAATACACTTTTGCGCGTTTGTCCTTCACCGAAGCTCGGGGCGACGGGACGCCCGATGAAAGGGTATGTCCCTCCAGAAGACTGGATGGAGTTGTCGGCTATGGTAAAACGGTGGTTTTCTATCGAATTGGAAGTGCCTCGATATGAGTCAGGCAAGGATGTTTTTATTACGGTCGAGTATAAACAGGGAAGTAAGAAATATGACATCATCTCTGGTGGAAGCGGATTTCATCAAACATTAACCCTGTTGGCTTTCTTATACGGATATCACCCGACAACGATTCTTCTCGATGAGCCTGATGCTCATTTGCACGTAAATTTACAACGTGAAATTTTGGACTTTTTCAAGCTTAAGGCCAGCGAGCGGGGTACTCAGTTTTTGATTGCGACACACGCGGAGGAGTTTGTTCGCGGGGTGGATGCGAGCCAAATCGTTTCCCTCCTGCAGCAGAAGCCTACTCGGATCGAATCAACACCTGAAGTTGTTCGGGCAATGGCTGAGGTGTCGAATGAGGAAATTACAAATCTGATGTCGTCGCCTTTTATGCTTTATGTGGAAGGGGAATCGGATGAGCGAATTCTGCGAGCGTGGGCGAAGCAGTGCGGCGCTCAAGACGTAATGGACAAAATGGTTTTCAAGGTGATGTCTGGCGGCAGCAAGGTTGACATGAAGACGCTGGCAGATGAGCATTTCCGTGCGTTAAAGCAAATCGTCCCCCAAGTAAAAAGGATAGTTCTGTTCGATTACGACCGTGTTGAAGATGCGTTTCACCCCCCTAAAGATAATTTGGGGTTGGTGGAATGGAAGCGTAAGAATATCGAGAATTATCTTTTTGTTCCGGAGGTCTGGAAACGGGCGGCCTCAAAATTAATGGGCTGTGCAGAAGATGATCTGTTTGCCCAAAACACCCATAAGGTGATCGATTCTTTTTTCAGCGATCAAAACCTGACCCTCCCGAAAGGAAAAACCTGGAAAAATATAGGGGCGAACATTTTCAAAGTTCTTGATGGGAAGCGGATTCTTTTTGAGGACGACGACTCCCTGTTTCACCAGTTGAGAAACGGGAACCCGCCGGTGCAGATTATTCGAGAAGAAGTGGCTTTAAATATGCTCCCCGATGAAATTCATCAGGATGTTCATGATTTTATTACTAAGGTGGTTTCGCTGTCGGGAGATCAAGATTGAACTTCTTAATCTCTGACACATTCACAGACAGCCTCGCCAAACTGACCGGCGAAGAACAGAAGGCGGTCAAGACAACCT
>CAYYYX010000014.1:0-35324 GCA_964476065.1 uncultured Verrucomicrobiota bacterium
TTTGGATGCAAACTCCACCTTAGCCGGTGGCCCTAAAATCGGGGGTAAGCGCAGAGTTCTGTGAAGGACCTTATGGATTGCAATTTCGTGAGATCGAGGCGCATGGCGAAGCTCTTCGGGAAGCTCTATCACTTATTGACGCTATTGATCGCTGCCGTGAGATTATGCCCGGACGTGGCAATAATCCTGCGGTTGCTTGGCATGATGAAAGTTCGATCAATCAGTTTATTCAATCTTGCAAACAGGCTTTGGCAAGGTTGAATAAAGGCAAGGCGGAAGCCGCAATCCAAGAGGTTCTTCTGCCTATTCAAAGTCTCTCAAAAGAGAGCGAAGTCCACCCTGCAGCATTTGAACTCCTGACTTCAATTGAAAACCGTTCGGCAGATGGGTTTGTAAAAGCCAAGCAACGTTTGCTGAAATTGGAAGAAGAGTCGGTGTTGCTAAAAGAAATTCAAAAATTGCGGGAAAAGGTTGAGCAATATACGCCCGTAATGACTAAAGACCTGACTGAATCGTGTGCGGAAGAATTTTGGGAGACCCGTCTGCAAACGATTGAAAAGGCTTGGAGTTGGGCGCGGGCGGAATCTTGGCTGAATGACTTCATCAATAAAGAGGATGCTATCAGTCTTGCGCAAAGAGTGACTCAAGTTGAGAGTGATATTGAAACAGCTATGGCCAAATTGGCCTCTAATAAGGCGTGGTCTTTTTGTTTTTCACGCATGTCCGGAGAGCATCGACGATATATGGAGGCTTGGCAGCTATCTATGCGAAAGCTGGGAAAAGGAACCGGTAAATATGCCCCAAAACATCGCAGGGATGCGCAACACCATTTGAATGAATGCCGTGAGGCTGTTCCCGCATGGGTCATGCCGTTGCATCGGGTTTGGGACACAATAGATCCCTCTCCCGGAATGTTTGATGTCGTGATTGTTGACGAAGCCTCCCAGTGCGGCATGGAGGCGTTACCCCTTTTATATTTGGGGAAAAAGATTCTGATTGTTGGTGATGACAAACAGATAGCTCCAGATGGTGGCTTCGTTTCTCGCGATGCTGTGCATCGTCTTGCGGAAGAGTTTCTGTACGACTTTAAATTTAAAGAAACGTTTGATATGGAGAGCAGCTTGTTCGGCCAAGGGAAACTCCGCTACACCACTCGGCGAATTAGTTTAAGGGAACATTTTAGGTGTATGCCGGAAATCATACGGTTCAGTAACGACTTGTGTTATTCGGGCGAGCCTTTAATACCGTTGAGGCAGTTTGGTGTGGATCGCCTGAAACCTCTGCGAAAAATCTACGTGCAAAATGGACATCGCGAGGGAAAGGGTGGACGCGCGGTTAATCACCCTGAAGCGGAAGCCATAGCCAATAAAATTATCGAGTTGTGTAGTGACACGCGCTATGCAGAAAAATCAATGGGTGTGGTGATTCTTCAGGGGGAAGCGCAGGCAAGTGTAATCGAAAATATTCTGCTGAAGCGACTTGGTCCAGAGGAGATGGAAAAGCGTCGGTTGATCTGCGGTAATCCTTATAGTTTTCAGGGGGATGAGCGTGACATCATTTTTCTTTCCATGGTGGCCGCATCCAATGAACGTATTGGGTCGCTTGCGAAGGCGTCTGATGAGAGAAGGTTTAATGTTGCCGCCAGTCGCGCTAAGGATCAGATGTGGTTATTTCACTCTGTTACACGTAACGATTTAAGCCATGCCTGTCTTCGCTCACAACTTCTGACGGCGTTTGAAACCCCGATAGAATTGATTGAGGGTGTAGATAGTGCAGAACTGGAAAGGCGGGTTTTTGAGGCAAATCGATCAGTTGTAAAACCTCCTGCTCCATTTGACAGCTGGTTTGAAGTGAAGGTTGCTTTAGAACTCGCTCGAAAGAAGTACCGTGTTATCCCTCAGTTTAAGGTGGCAGGAAAATACATTGATCTGGTTGTAGATGGGGGCGGGGCTAGGCTTGCAGTAGAGTGCGATGGAGATGCTTTTCATGATGCTGAGCATTACGAGCAAGACATGGAACGGCAGAAAATATTGGAGCGGTGCGGGTGGACATTCTTCAGAATCAGAGAATGTGAATTCTACTCAAATAAAGAGGCGGTTTTGTCCAGGTTGTGGAGAGCGCTTGATGATCGCGGCATTTTCCCGATAGGCACGGAGCCTCTCGAAGAAGAGCCGGGGCCGATTCCTGAGACTCCAGAAAATGAAGATGTCGATGCTGGGGAAGAGAATGTCGCGACAAACGTGCCGCCTGACGACCTTTTTTCTGCGAGCGCTGTGTCTGATGATCCCCGCAACATTCACGAAGCCATGCAAATGAACTATTCGGCTTTGCGAGATGCAGTTATTGCCACATTGAAATCTCGGCCGAATCAGTCATGTGTGAAAAGTTCAGTCGTAAAGTACCTGTTGCAATATTTTGAAATAATCTCTCGAGGCAAACCGCGCGAGGCATTTGCTTATAAAATCGATCAGGTGCTTCTTAAAATGGATAAAGCAGGTGTTCTCAAAATTTACACTGCAACAAATGAACGGGTAAAACTTGAGTCAGAGCCGTATCTAAGTATGGCATTGGGGAAAGATCTTGTGGGGGAATAATGCAGTGAAGATTTCAGCTGTTTTCGGCAACGACACGATGACGATTGTGGAGGTGAATATATGAGCTCGAAGAGCCAGAAGATTGAGGTGATCGGCAGCGAAATCACGGTGCTGAAGTCTGAGCGGGAGGATTATATATCCATCACGGATATCGCCCGGCATAAAAACCCGGAAGCAACCGGCCTGGTCATTTCGCACTGGTTAAGTACTCGGTACACCGTTGAGTTCATGGGCTTATGGGAGAAACTGCATAACCCCGATTTTAATGTAACGGAATTCCGTACCATTAAAAATGAAGCGAGGATGGACTGGAGCAGGATATGAACGAGTTGGTTAAAGAGGACGGGATCACCGGGAAGATTTATCATATCCGGGGCGTGCAGGTGATGCTCGACCGGGATTTGGCGGAATTGTATCAGGTGGAAACCAAGGTTTTAAATCAGGCTGTAAAACGGAATGTCGCCCGTTTTCCTGCGGCTTTCATGTTCCAGCTTTCCGACCGCGAGTTCTCGGATTGGAGGTCACAAATTGTGACTTCCAATGCTGATAGGATGGGGCTTCGGCGTCCGCCGTACGCTTTTACAGAACAAGGGGTTGCCATGCTGTCGGCAGTTCTTCGCAGTAAAACAGCGGTGGATGTCAGTGTTCAGATTATGCAGGCGTTTGTGGCAATGCGGAACTTTATGCTGTCCAATGCAGAGATGTTCCGGCGGATTGACTCGCTGGAAATCCGGCAGCTCCATACCGAAAAGAAGGTGGGTGCCGTATTGGATGCCATCGGCTCGCAGGAGCTGGAGCCAAAACAAGGCGTGTTTTTTAACGGGCAGATTTTTGATGCCTATTCCTTTGTCTCCAAACTGGTGCGCAAGGCGAAGAGATCCATTGTTCTGATCGACAATTATGTGGACGATTCCGTGCTGACGCTGCTTTCCAAGCGACGGAAGGGTGTTTCGGCACGGATTTGCTGTAAGCGCATATCCAAACAGCTCAAGCTCGACCTTGAGAAGCACAATGCCCAGTACGAGCCGATTGAGCTGGTTCCGTTCGATGAGGCGCACGACCGCTTCCTGATTTTGGACGGGGAAAGGGTGTACCACATTGGGGCCTCACTCAAGGATCTTGGTAAAAAAGTGGTTTGCGTTCTCTGAAATTGAAAAGGATGCGCTTCGTATCATTGAGAGGCTGCCGGAATGAAGTTGAAGGAATATCAGTCTGGGGTTTTGCAGAAGTTCGACCGCTAACGGTCTTGTGCTGATCGAAAAGTGGTTGTGAAAAAAACACGATTGCATTCATCGGCATTTGGGAGGAGATTTGCAATCTGGATTTTAATTCCCTCGAATTCGGGGGAATTAAAAATCGAGCCGGCCTGAATCGGTTTGCCCTTTCTGTGAAACAATGGAGAGAATTGTAATGAGTGATGACTACAAAAAATGGGAAGCGGATTGTGAGAAAATCCGCATAGAAAATGAGAAGTTGATGGAGGCGTTTGGGGAATGGTTGGACACCAAGGGTCTGAAAGAGAAGACGATACAGGATCACATTTTCAATGTGGATTTATTCATCAATCATTATTTGCTCTATTACGATGTGACGAAAGCCGTGGACGGCGCATCCGCTGTTTCCAGCTTCTTTACTACGTGGTTTTACCGAAAAGCGATGTGGGCATCGGAGCGTACCGTCAAACAGACAGCGGCCAGTCTCAAGAAATTTTATCAGCATCTGGTTGAGGTAGGGCAAGTCGATGAGAAAGATTTTTCTAAATTAAAGGAAGCTTGCCGGGAGAGAATGCCAGAATGGATTGAGGCTGTTCGCCGGTTTGATGATTTGGCTGATTTGGATGAGTGGTAAATCCATCCGATACGAGACGGATTCGCTGGGGAAAGGCTAACCATGGATGGACTTGGATCAACACGAATTTTCACAAATGAGACATATATCATATAATGATATATCTACCTTGTTTGCTATGGAACACCCGCGAAGTTTCGGGGTGATCATGCATTGGAGAGGGCAGACAGGAATGTCCGCCCCACTTTTTCCGAGGTTTGGAAGATTCAATACCTATATAGGTGCCGGAATAAGTCGTTTTTTCCAATGGTTGGAAAAAAGGGTCTGGAGGCCGGGGTTTTTCTTCTCAGAACTTTTTAGGTCGCTATACTGGGCGAATGTTGATGCCGCAATCAAGCGGTCATTATGAGGAGGAGTTGTCATGGCGAAGAAAACAGTTAACTTCAATCAAAGCGGTGCGGCGAAACTCCCGAAAGACAAGCCGGTTGTGTACAAGGTCAAAACAGCGGGCGGCAAAACCAACTATGTGGGTGTTGCCAAAAAAGGGCGAGCGGCGGAGCGAATTCAAGAGCATCTCGCCGCAGGAAAAATCCCCGGTGCCAAAGTTCAGATCGAACAGGTCTCTTCCATTGCCGAAGCCAGACAAAAGGAACAGGCCATTATCTCTCGCACCCAACCGAAATACAACGTGCAGGGGAAGTGATCATTTGTATCTCTCTTAAGCGCATGCAGTACTAATGCAATGGCGGAGGGGGAAAACTGATATTTTACAGGAATCATGAATATATTTATCGATACAAATATCTTTCTGGGGTTTTACAGCCTTTCCGATGGTGATCTGGAAGAGCTTCGGAAAATCGCCAAGCTTGCTGAGAATGGAAAGATAAAGCTGTTTGTTTCCGATTATCTTGAGGCAGAGTTTTTGCGTAATCGCGAATCTGTCATTGCCAGAGCCATATCCGATTTTGAAAAAAGCAGGGTGGAGTTACATCTGCCCAATATTGCCAAAACTTATGATATTGCTGTTGAGCTGCGAGGAATTAAGCGCGATTTCGATACGAAGTTAAAAGCATTAAGGGAAGATCTCCGGAAAGATGTCGCAGAAAACAAGCTAAAGGCTGATGCGGTCATTGAAGAAGTTCTACGGTCTGCTTCAAAATGTACTGTCGAACCGAAGATAGTGCAGTCAGCCCTGTTGCGACATCGGTTGGGGCATCCGCCCGGAAAAAAAGATTCATGCGGAGATGCTGTACACTGGGAGTGGCTTTTGTCAGTTATCCCGGATGGGGAGGATTTATTTCTCATAAGCAATGATGGAGATTTGGAGTCCCCGTTAGAGCGCGGCATGGTGAATGGTTATTTGATTCGAGAGTGGGCGCAAAAGAAGTCTTCTTCGGTTGCTTTGTTCAAAACGCTGGAAGAGTTCCTGTCTGCGTATTTCCCGGAAATCAAGCTGGCGGACGAAATTGATAAGCTGAGTGCAATTGAGCGGTTAGAAAAATCTATGAACTTCAGGGATACTCATCGTGCGTTAAGAGGGTTGAGATGCTTCGATGATTTTACAAAGGATGAAGTTCTGAGAATGTTGAAAGCATATATTACCAACTATGAGATTAACGGCATTCTAGAAGATGACGATGTCCATAAATTTGCCCTGAGGGTCGTTGAAATGGCCAATGCCTGTGGATTGATTGACGAGGTGTTAACGCTTGAAATAATGCTTAATGATTTAGAATTGGAAGATTAGCGCAAGGAAACAAAATGCTGAAGTTGACGGAGCAGGAGAAGCAGGAGGTGGTTCGGTTTTTGGAGTCGGGGAAGGAACTGCCGGAGAAGTATCGGTTTCTGCTGTTTGAGGATAAGCGCGAAGTCGAATTGGTTTGGAACGGGAAGACCAGTGAGGTCTGCAATATCGTGCTGCCGTTTCAGACGATTGAACAAGTGGATGAGCCGCGCGCGGAGAAGCCGTCGGATTCCGAAATGCAGATGGGTTTGTTCGATATGGACGAGCGGGGTCGTCAACTGAAGGGCTGGACGAATAAGCTGATCTGGGGCGACAACAAGCTGATTCTTTCGTCACTCAAAAACGGGCCGCTACGCGAGGAGATCGAAAAGCAGGGCGGGCTGAAGCTGATCTATATCGACCCGCCGTTTGATGTCGGGGCCGACTTTTCGATGGATATTGAGATCGGCGACGACACCTTTACCAAAAAGCCCAATATCCTCGAAGAAATCGCCTACCGCGACACGTGGGGCAAAGGCGCGGATTCCTTCATTTCTATGATCTACGAACGCCTGATCCTTATGCGCGATCTTCTTGCCGAGGACGGGAGCATTTATGTGCATATGGACTATCGCATGGTTCAGTTCGTCAGATTGATAATGGACGAATTGTTCGGGCCGAACCGATTTACGAATGAAATCATTTGGAAGCGTTCTCTACCGCATAATGACCCAAAGAAGTTTGGTTCTACCCATGACACGATCCTGTATTTTCGCAAGTCGGATAAGTTTGTTTTCAATCCTCAGCACACGGGACTCAGCAAAGAGTACATCGAATCGCATTATTCGAGCAAAAATGAAAATGGACGGAACTATCAATTGACATCTTTGGCAGCCACCGGCCCCGGTCCTGCGCGGAAATTCGGTGACCGCGAGCTAACTCCACCGAAAGGCAATCACTGGCGATATTCACAAGAGAACATTGATGCACTGCTGAAGGAAGGACGCATCGTTTTCACATCGACAGGCAATCCGCGATATGTCCGCTATCTTGATGAAATGAAGGGGCCTGCGCTCCAAACGATTTGGGACGATGTGCTCCCCGTTAATTCTCAAGCCGATGAGCGTCATAATTATCCGACGCAGAAGCCAGAATCCCTTTTAGAGCGCATCATCAAAGCATCGTCGAACGAAGGCGATCTGGTGGCGGATTTCTTTTGTGGCAGCGGCACCACTGCTGCTGTCGCAGAAAAGCTGGGGCGGAAGTGGATTGCGTCGGATTTGGGCAAGTTTGGAATCCATACGACGCGCAAGCGGATGATCGGCGTGCAGCGTCAGTTAAAGAAGGTCGGCAAGGATTACCGCGCGTTTGAGATTTTAAATTTGGGGAAATACGAGCGGCAGCATTTTGTGGGGGTTAATCCGAACCTGCGCGAAGAAGAGCAGCAGAAGCAACTGCAGCAGCGCGAAGATGCGTTTCTCGATTTGATTCTGAAGGCGTATCAGGCGGAGAAGACGGACGGGTTTGCAAGTTTCCACGGCAAGCGGTCGGGGCGGCTGGTAGCGATTGGTCCGGTGAATCTTCCGGTGACGCGGCTGTTTGTCGAAGAGATCATTTTGGAGTGCCGCAAGAAGCACATCACCAAGGTGGATATTCTGGGCTTCGAGTTTGAGATGGGGCTGTTCCCGAATGTGCTGGATGAGGCGCGGGGCAAGGGGATCGATATTGCGCCGAAATATATTCCGGCCGATGTGTTTGATAAGCGGGCGGTGGAGAAGAATCAGGTGGTATTTCACGATGTGTCGTTCATCGAGGTGAAGCCGCATGTGATGGCCGGCAAAAAGGGCGCCCCGTCGACGGTGTCGGTGGAGCTGACGGACTTTTCGGTATTCTATTCGCAGAGTTCGATTGCGCATGCGGAAGAGGCCTTGGGCAAGACGAAGAAGGCGGGGAGCCGCATTGTGGTCGAGAAGGGGCAGATCGTGAAGCTGTCGAAGGATAAGAGCGGCGTGATGACGCGCGAGGTGTTGACGGAAAACTGGACGGACTGGATCGATTACTGGAGCGTGGATTTTGATTTCGAGAGTATGCGCGAAATTATTCGGGTCAAAAAAGAGTTGTCGCCCGATGAGCAGTTGGCACTGGATGGCTTGGAACCCGCCCAGCGGAATCTGGAGATGTGGGAGGAGCGTTGGACCGGCGATTATGTTTTCGAGAATGAGTGGCAGAGTTTCCGCACGAAGAAGGATCGGTCGCTGGAGATGACGAGCGCGGCGCAGGAGTGCGCCCCCGGCAAGCGTAAGGTCGCGGTGAAGGTGGTGGATATTTTCGGCAACGACACGATGACCATCGTGGAGGTAAATGTATGAGCAGCAAAAATCGTCAAATCGAGGTGCTGGATATCGACGTCCGGGTTTCCCGGATTGAGGAGGCAGACTTTATCTCTCTAACGGACATTGCCCGCCACCGGGACTCGGAACGGTCCGATGACTTGATACGAAACTGGGTTCGTAATCGAAATACTCTCGAATTCCTCGGTGTTTGGGAGAAAATTCACAACTCGGATTTTAATTCCGTCGAATTCGACGGAATTAGAATGCAGGCAGGGTTGAACAGTTTTACTCTGACGCCCAAGCAATGGATATTGCGTACCAATGCAAAAGGCATCGTCTCTAAGACGGGTCGTTATGGCGGCACCTATGCCCATAAAGATATTGCGTTTGAGTTTGCTTCATGGGTTTCGGTGGAATTCAAACTCTATCTGATTAAGGAGTTTCAGCGCCTCAAGGAAGACGAGCAGAAGCAGTTGGGCTGGGATATCCGGCGTAATTTGGCGAAAATCAATTACCGTATTCATACCGATGCGGTGCAGGCGCACTTGATTCCTCCAGAGCTGACACCTCGACAAATTAGCGTTGTTTATGCGAATGAGGCGGATGTGCTGAATATGGCGCTGTTTGGCATGACAGCAAAGCAGTGGCGGGATGAAAATCCAGGCGAGCAGGGGAATGTCCGGGATCAGGCCAATGCCGCTCAGCTGGTTTGTCTGGCCAATTTGGAGAGTCTCAATGCCATGTTGATTCAAGATGAAATCGAGCAGCCCATCCGGTTGAAAAAACTAAATAGTGTCGCCGTTGAGCAGATACGGATTTTGGCGGATGATGTCGGCCTGAAGCGTTTGAAAGGTGGCGGCTGAGATGGAAAGCAAGCGTTCAAACAGTGGCGAGATGTTGCTTTACCGCTCAGCTGACGGCGATGTGCGGGTCGAGTGTCTGTTTCAGGACGAAACCATCTGGTTGACGCAAAAGGCGATTGGGGTTCTATTCGGCGTGCAACGCCCTGCAATTACGAAGCATCTCGGTAATATTTTTGAAACCGGTGAATTGCATGAAAAAGTGGTTAGTTCCATTTTGGAACAGACCACTCAACACGGTGCGATTTCGGGAAAAACTCAAACTAAACCCACGAAATACTATAATCTGGATGCAATTATCGCGGTCGGGTATCGAGTAAACAGCTATCAGGCCACGCAGTTCCGCATCTGGGCCACTAAAACCCTGAAGGAGTTTATCACCAAGGGGTTTGTGTTGGACGATGAACGGTTGAAGCAAGGCGGACAACTGTTCGGAAAAGATTATTTTGATGAACTGCTGGAGCGCATTCGGGAAATCCGGGCTAGCGAGCGGCGCTTTTACCAGAAAATCACCGATATCTATGCGCTGGCCGCCGACTATGACAAGAGCGCTCCGATCACGCGCGACTTTTTTGCTTCGGTTCAAAACAAGCTGCATTGGGCCATTACCGGTAAGACGGCGGCGGAAAAGATCCATGACTCGGCGGATTCGCAGCTTCCGCATATGGGGCTCTCGACCTGGAAGCAGGCTTCGGACGGTAAGGTGTTGAAGTCTGACGTGACCGTGGCCAAGAATTATTTAAACGAGGTGCATATCAAAGAGCTGAACCGGATTGTTTCAGCTTACCTCGATCTGGCGGAAAATAACGCGCAGCGTGGTATTGTGATGAAAATGGTCGAATGGGCCGGGTTCTTGGATCAATTTTTAGAGCTGTCCCGCTATCCGATTCTGCAGAACAAAGGGAGCGTTAGCGCTCTGGAGGCGAAGTTGAAGGCGGAGCAGGAATATGAAGTATTTAGACAGCGGCAGGACGCGGATTATCTTTCCGATTTTGACCGCGAAATCAAGCGACTGGAAGGCGGTCAGTAATGGCACTGCATCCTGATTTTCCTCACAACCCCCATGCGGTGCTCGATCCTGAAATCCGCTGGTTTCCCGCCGATGAGATTTTGCGCGATACCACAATGGATAAGCTGATGCCGCCGTTGGTGGCGCAGTTGCGCCGAAAGGTGAAGGCGTTCCGCGACAGCGGCTATGCCGGGGCAACCGATACCAGCAAAAGTCTGTTGAACTGGTGGTTTAAGGAGCCTCATCTTCTTCCAGGGGTTGGAAATATCTCCGGGAATTTTAAGTATTATTTCGCCCAGCGGGAGGCGATTGAGACGATTGTTTATCTGTGCGATGTCGTGGGTGCAAAAGACAAATATGACCTGATGCGCTTTGATGCCAGTGGCAACGTGTCGGCGAGTCTATTTGACGAAACGTGGCGGCGTTATGTCATTAAAATGGCAACGGGGAGCGGGAAGACGAAGGTAATGAGTCTGGCGCTGGCGTGGAGTTTTTTCCATAAGCTGTATGAACCGGAGTCGAACCTGTCGCGTAATTTTTTGGTGATTACCCCGAACATTATTGTGCTAGACCGTATTTATAAGGATTTTCAGGGGTTGCGGATTTTCTTTGATGATCCGGTGCTACCCGACAACGGCTACGACGGGCAGAGCTGGCGCAATGATTTTCAACTCACGTTGCATAAGCAGGATGATGTGCGGGTGACACGACCCACCGGGAATATTTTTCTCACGAATATCCATCGTGTCTATTCAGGAGAAGATATTCCGCCGTCGCCGGACGATGAAAACACGATGGACTATTTCCTCGGTAAGCGCCCGACGGGGGCGACGACGGATTCAAAGGTCGATCTGGGAATGATCGTTCGCGACATTGATGAGCTGATGGTGCTCAACGATGAGGCGCATCATGTTCACGACAAGTCGCTCGCGTGGTTTCAGTCGATTGAGGATATTCACAACCGCCTTTTGCAAAAGGGCGGGCAATTGAGTTTGCAGGTGGATGTGACGGCTACGCCGAAACACAATAACGGGGCTATTTTTGTGCAGACCGTGGCGGATTATCCGCTGGTGGAAGCCATTTCTCAGAATGTGGTGAAACATCCAGTCCTCCCCGATGCGGCGAGTCGCGCAAAACTGCAAGAGCGGCAGAGCGCTAAGTTTACCGAAAAATATTCTGATTATATTGATCTGGGCGTAATCGAGTGGCGCAAGGCCTACGAGGAACATCAGAAGATGGGGAAAAAAGCCATTCTGTTTGTGATGACAGACGATACGCGAAACTGCGATGAGGTTGCAGAATATCTGAAAAGTCGCTATCCCGACCTTAAGGACGGCGTGTTGACCATTCACACCAAAAATAATGGCGAAATTTCTGAGGCAGCCTCGGGGAAAAATAAAGAAGAACTTGAGGGGTTGCGCAAACAAGCCAACGAAATTGATGATGCTAATAGTCCGTGCAAGGCAATCGTTTCGGTGTTGATGCTTAAAGAGGGGTGGGACGTGCGTAACGTGACCACCATCGTGGGTTTGAGAGCCTATTCATCGAAAAGCAATGTGTTGCCGGAACAGACGCTGGGTCGCGGTTTGCGAAAGATGTATCCGGGGGATACTGAAGAATATGTGAGCGTGGTCGGAACCGATGCCTTTATGGAGTTTGTGGAGTCCATTCAGGCTGAAGGCGTGGAGCTGGAGCGCAAGGCGATGGGCGAAGGCACGAAGCCGAAGGCTCCGCTGGTGATAGAAATCGATCATGAGAACACGAATAAAGATCTCGATGCGCTGGATATTGAGATTCCGATTCTGACACCGCGGGTCTATCGGGAGTACAAAAACCTGGCCGACCTGAAACCGGAGTCGATGGGTTTTCAGACTGTCTCCTATTTGGAATTCACCGAGGAAGAGCAGCGTGAAATCGTGTTTAAGGATATTACAACAGGGGAGGTGACTCACACAACGGTTTTGGACAGCGCGGGCATTGCTGATTACCGAAGCGTGATTGGTTATTTCGCGCAAACCGTGCTGCGGGAACTGCGACTGGTCAGCGGATATGATGTGTTGTACGGGAAAGTGAAAGCGTTTGTTCAGTCAGCACTGTTCGGAAAAACCGTTGATCTTGAATCCCCCAACACATTACGGAATCTTTCTGAACTGGCGGCGACAAAAACCGTGATGGAAACCTTTAAGAAGGCTATTAACGAATTGACGGTTCAGGAGAAAGGCGACGCTGAAATCCGTGACACGATTAAGCTTCGTCAGACACGCCCGTTTGTTGTGAAAGATCAGGGGTATTTGATTTCGAAAAAGTCGGTTTTCAACCGAGTGATCGGTGACAGCCAGTTCGAGTTGGAATTCGCGAGCTTTTTGGGACAATGCGATGACGTTGTTTCTTATGCGAAAAACTATCTGGCCATTCACTTCAAGCTCGATTATGTCAATGCAGACGGCGATATCTCTAATTATTATCCGGATTTCATTGTGAAGTTGAATGATGCCCAAATCGTGATTGTGGAAACAAAAGGCCTGGAAGACCTAGATGTCCCGCCCAAAATGGAGCGATTAAAACAATGGTGTGAGGACACAAATCGAGTGCAGTCAAAAGCAACGTATGACTTTGTTTTTGTGGATGATGAAGGCTTTGAAAAATTTCGCCCGAAAACGTTTAAATCTCTGATGGATAGCTTTAAGAAGTATAGGTGCAAGTAGAGTTTCCAAGGGTTGGAAAATAACTCGTTAAATTTGCGATTCGGAAAGAAATAATTTGAACCACTACGTTATTTCCTTCAGAAATTATCCGTCGCTGCGCTCGGGGTCGAACCCTGATTTTGTCAGGGAGTCTCGACCCAATTAGGAAGAGGGAAGCAGATTTATGAGGGATCGTAAAAAGAATGAACTCAAGAAGAACCCGGACGAGTTGTTTGGGCGTGTGGTTGCGATCCTCGATCAGGCGCGCGGCAATGTCGTCCGTGCGGTCAACTCGAATATGGTGCTGGCCTACTGGTTGATCGGGCGCGAGATTGTGCAGGAAATCCAGGGCGGTGAAGAGCGCGCGGAATACGGCAAACAGATTGTTGTCAATCTCTCTGCTCAATTGACTGAAAAGTACAGAAGAGGATTCTCCGTAGCTAATCTTAAAAATTTCAGGCAATTTTATAGTGTTTATTCTGATCGAGGTGAATCAATTCGCTACCCGTCGGGTAGCGAATTGACTGATGAGTCAAAACTATCCTTTCACGGCATAGGATTTGAGCCGGTTGAGAAAAGCTACCCGCCGGATAGCGAATTCGGGTTTTCTCCGCATCTTTCCTGGTCGCACTACCGCGCATTGATGCGGGTGGAGGACGAGTTCGCCCGTGCGTTCTACGAAAAAGAGGCGGTCGAGTGCGGGTGGAGCAAGGTGCAGCTTGAGCGGCAGATCCATTCGTCGTATTACCAGCGAATCATCGCTAATCACGGAACTGCCGGGTTAATTGCCGCAGAGCGGGAGAATTTGCCGGGCAAGCCTGTTGATGCCGGACGGATGCTGAAATCTCCGTATGTGTTGGAATTCCTCGGACTGCCGGATTCTCCGCAACTCCATGAAACGGATGTTGAACAGGCGATTATTGATAATCTTCAGTCGTTTCTGTTGGAACTGGGAAAGGGATTCTCTTTTGTCGCCCGGCAGAAGCCTATCCGGTTTGACGGGGATGATTTTTATATCGACCTGGTGTTTTACAATTTCATGCTGAAGTGTTTTCTGTTGATCGATTTGAAAATCGGGAAACTGACCCATCGAGATGTCGGGCAGATGGATGGTTATGTCCGGCTGTTTGAGGATCGCTTTAAAGTTCCGGGCGATAACCCGACGATCGGCTTGATTCTTTGTTCTGATAAAAGCGAAGCTGTAGCGAAGTATTCGGTTTTGAGCGAAGGGCACCAGATTTTTGCGTCAAAATATCTACAAGTTCTTCCCAGTGAGCAGGAGTTGAAGTTGGAAATTGAAAAAGAGCGAAGGTCGATTGAAGTCGCCTTAACGGAGAAAGCGGATTTATGAAAACACAAAAAACGACGGTGGGAACGATTAACTCAGACGTGCTGGCTTTTACAGCGGGACGCGATGTGGAACTCGATATCAATCTGATCAAGGCCGATTGCATTGGAACGGCCGCGCATGTGACGATGCTTTCTGAAATGACGCCGCCGGTGCTCACGAAAACTGCGCGCACCAAAATTATTCGTGAGCTCAAAAAAATCATCGCGCTGGCCGAGGATGGGAAATTTAAAATCCGTCTCGCCGATCAGGATGTTCATTTGGCGGTTGAACGCACGCTGACCGAAACGCTCGGTGATCTCGGTAAAAAAATTCATACATGCCGCAGTCGCAACGATCAGGTGGCGCTCGACCTGCGTCTCTACGCCCGCGAAGAAATTCTGGGAACCCTCGATGAAGCCGCCGCACTCATTTCTGCGCTGCTCGCCTTCGGCAAGAAGCACCAGAAAGTTCCAATGGTTGGAAGAACTCACATGCAGCCGGGGATGCCGTCGTCGGTCGGCCTTTGGGCGTCGGCCCATGCGGAGAGCCTGCTCGACGATTGCGTGTTGTTCGTCAGCGCCTATGAACTGAACGACCAATGCCCGCTCGGCTCCGCCGCCAGCTACGGCGTACCGCTCGATATCGACCGCGAGCTGGTTTCCGATCTGCTTGGATTCCATTGTCCCGTTCACAACGTGCTCTACGCCAATAATGCGCGCGGGAAAAATGAAAGCATTATCCTCGGTGCAATGAGTCAGGTGATGCTCTCGCTCTCTCGCATGGCGCAGGACCTCATGCTGTTCACGATGCCCGAATTCGGCTACTTCACGCTGCCCGATGAGCTGTGTACCGGCAGTAGCATTATGCCGCAGAAGAAAAACTCCGATGTCATTGAACTGGTGCGCGCTCGTGCTTCGCGTGTGAAAGCCTGCGAGCTGGCTGTTTACGATCTCATCAAAGGATCGCCATCCGGATACAACCGCGACCTGCAGGACGCCAAAGAACCCTTTATGGATGGCGTGGCAACGACTCGCGCCTGCCTGCGTGTTCTCTCCCCCTTTGTAGAGGCCATTCAGGTCAATAAGCAGGCGCTCCTCGACGGCTTCACCCCGGATGTGTTTGCCACCGACCGCGCGCTCGAGCTCGTCGGGCAGGGCATGGCCTTCCGAGATGCCTATCACCACGTTAAAGAAAATCTCGCGGAGCTGGAAAATATCGATCCGTCTAAAGCAATTCTCCAGAAGACGCACCTCGGTGCGCCGCTGGGAATCGACTGGGCTCTTCTGAAAGAACGTACGAGCGCAGTGACGGGAGTTGTTTGCGACGAGCGTCAATTTATCGACCACGCTCTCAAAACACTCTTCACCCTTTAGGTTTCTGTATGGAAATCATTACCAGTTTGCAGAACGAGCGCGTGAAGCGGGTCGTGAAGCTTCAGCGGAAGGCGTCGGCCCGCCGCGAGGCGGGGCTGACCGTCATTGAGGGCGCGCGCGAAGTTTTTCGCGCCATCGAGAATGGCTGGCAACCCACCGAGCTCTGGGTCGGTGGCACCGACGGGCTCGCAATTCTCCAAGGTTTGGAAAATGTAGACGCGGTGTCCTCACCGCGTTTCCATGCATCGGAAAACGTATTTAACAAAATCACGTTCCGCGAGAATCCGGACGGGATTTTGGCGGTCGGCCCGCTGGTCGGCAAAAAACTCAGCGAGTTGGAGTTGCCGGACAATCCGTTGATTCTGGTCGCAGAGGGAGTGGAGAAGCCGGGGAACCTCGGCGCGCTGCTTCGCACAGCTGATGGAGCCGGCGTGGATGCGGTGATTGTCTGCGATGCCGCGACGGACCTGAATAATCCCAACGTGATTCGCAACAGCATCGGGACGCTCTTTTATCTGCCCGTGGCTGAGGCGACATCGGTAGAGACGATTGCTTTCCTGAAAGAGAAGGGCATTCGGATTCTTTCGGCTGTGCCGGATGCGGACGCGGTGTATACCGATTGCGACCTGACCGGCTCATTGGCGATTGCCGTCGGTGCCGAGGATCAAGGACTTTCCAAACCTTGGAAAAGCAGGCGGGACGCCTGCGGTACAGTTTCCAATGCTTGGAAAAATCTGGAGGTGAAAATTCCAATGCTTGGAAAAAATGATTCGTTGAATGTATCTGTTTCGGCGGCGATTTTGCTCTACGAAGCCGTTCGGCAAAGAATTTGAAGATTTCCCCTTGCAACACGCCGGAAAAAGTCTATCTTCCCCCACTTACAAGTGACTGCGGGGTGGAGCAGTCTGGTAGCTCGTCAGGCTCATAACCTGAAGGTCCTCGGTTCAAATCCGAGCCCCGCTACCAATTCAGTCGCTTGATAAAGCCAGCCAGTCGGCTGGTTTTTTTATGCCCGGACGGCTTTGGCGATCCAATTCAAAAAGTCCGAGTTGCCAACCTCAATGGGGAGGGCGACGATGCAGGGGCAGTCGTAGCTGTGGAGCTGTTTGATTCGTTCCGTTAATGCCTCAACTCGCTCCTCGGTGGTCTTCAAAATCAGTACCGCTTCGCTTTCGCGGCAGAGTTTGCCTTCCCAATGAAAGATGGAGGTGACGCCGTCGAAAATGTTGGCGCAGGCGGCCAGCTTTTCGGTCACGACGGTTTCGGCGATTTGCTCCGCCTCTGGCCGCGAGGGTGCGGTCACATAAACCAGTTGCACGCTCATTCGTTTCTCCACTGTGCATCCCCGACGAGGAGGGCATTGGCTTCGGTCGGCCCCCACGAGCCAGACGGGTAGAGTTTGGGAGTATCTTGTTCGAGTTCGGTGAGGAGGGTGTTGAGCACGCTCCATTCGGCTTCGACTTCGTCGGAGCGGGTGAAGAGGGTGGAGTCGCCGCGCAGCGCATCGAGGAGGAGCCGTTCGTAGGCCTCTGGCAGGTCTTTGTCCCAGCGTCCGGAATAGGAGAAGTCCATGTCGACGCTTTCAACGACGAGTTGCATGGCGGGTCGCTTGGCGGAGATCTGCAGGAAGATTCCTTCATCCGGCTGGATGCGGAAAATCAGAGTGTTGGGTTTGACTCCGGTCAGGTCGCAGACATCTCCCTCACAGGCAACGTGCTGAAAGAGCTGCAGCGCGGGCGTTTTGAACTGCACGACGATTTCGGTGGTCTTTTTGGCCATTCGCTTTCCGGTGCGCAGGTAGATGGGGACGCCCGCCCAGCGCCAGTTGTTGATTTCCATTCGAAGGGCGGCGAACGTTTCGGTGTTGGAGTCCGGGCTGACGCGATCTTCGGATCGGAAGGCGGGCGAGTCGCCCGCTCCGGCGTATTGGCCGCGGCAGACGGCTGGGTGGCCGGGAGTGTCGGCGGCGAGGGAGAGTGCACTCAGAATTTTCATTTTTTCGTTGCGAATGGAGCGGGCATCCAGACCGTCCGGCGGCTCCATGGTCACCAGACAGAGAAGCTGGGAGAGGTGGTTGGCCACCATATCGCGGAGGGCGCCGGTTTTATCGTAGAAGGCGCCGCGACCGCTTTCCATGCCGACGGTTTCGGTGGCGGTAATCTGAATGTGGTCGACATGGGTTCGGTTGAAGAGCGGCTCAAAGATGGTGTTGGCAAAACGGAAGGATAGAATGTTCTGTACGGTTTCTTTGCCGAGATAATGATCGATCCGGTAAATCTGAGGTTCTTCCATATGCTCGAGAAGAATCCGATTAAGGTCCTGTGCGCTTTGCAGGTCGTTTCCAAAAGGTTTTTCGACAATGACGCGTGACCACGGCGTGCCGCCTTCCGGTGTAATGAGGCCGGTTTCGTGGAGGTTGTGGGTCGCGGTTTCGACCAGGTCGGGGGTAATGGATAGGTAGAAGAGGCGGTTGGCGGGCAGGGCTTCGTCGCGAAGGCGTTGTTCAAGGCTGCGGTAGGTTTCGATGTCGGTGATGTCTGCCTTGTGGTAGTGCAGGTGACTACAGAATTCAGCGAGCGATTTTTCATCGGTCGGAATCCGGCTATGCTCCCGTAGGGCATCGGATATCAGTTTGCAGAACGTGTCGTCGTTGTGGTCGCGCCGCGCAAAGCCAATCACTGCGAAGTCTTCGCTTAGTATATTATCTTTGAACAGGGTGTAGAGCGCAGGCATTAGCTTTCGGCGCGTCAGGTCTCCCGTGGCTCCAAGAATGATAAATGTCACCGGATCTTCGATTCGTACATCTAATGTGGGCATGAGGATTCTCCTTCTAAATTTTTTCCATTTTGCCACGCCCAATCGATCCGCCAATAACAAATATCTAATAACGGGTTCCAATCCGGCTTGCGGGAGGGCCTGTTTCCCGCTACCGTTTGAACCCGCATATGAAAATTCTGACCAAATATCTTCTAAAAAGCCTGCTTTTTCCGCTGTTTTACTGCCTGCTCGGATTCACGCTCCTTTTTGTGATCAACGATCTTTTCGATAACTTCAGCGACTTCCTAGAGGGGGGCAGCCGGCCTTTGGAGATCCTCTATTACTACGGCCTGATTCTTCCCCCGGTTGCGATTCTTATTCTTCCTGCCTGCCTGCTACTGGCCATGCTCTACAGCCTTTCGCGCCTCACTCGGCATAGCGAAATCACCGCGATGCGTGCGGGGGGCGTCAGCATCTATCGGATTGTCCTCCCGTTTATCGGCATCGGCGTTGTTGCGACACTCGTTGCCGGTTTCATCAACGAGGCGGTGGCTCCGAATGCTGCATTTCGGGCCGAGCAGTTTTTGGAATATCAGAGGCAGGGCCGTACCGAAGATATCTTCTATGCCAGCAACATTGCTCTGAAAAGCGGCGACCATGTCTGGATGGTTCAGAAATTCGATACGCGAGATCACTCCATGTACAACATTGAGCTTCTTCAGCAGCGCGACGATGGCTCCGATGCGATAAAAATTCAGGCCGAAAAAGCGCTCTGGCTCGATGGCCGCTGGTGGTTTATGGACATCACCATTCAGCACTACAACGAGCGGGGGGATCTTGCCGGAGCGCCGGAGATGATTCTTCAGAAGGAAATGCGTGAGCTCACAGAAACGCCCCAAACCTTTATGAGCGAAATCAAAGATCCGGAGTATCTTTCGTCTCGCGAGATGCTTGGATACTTGAACTCCAAAAAAGGAATTTCGGATGACACCCGCGCCCGCCTGAAGGTTGATCTTCATAGCCGCCTCGCGGCACCGCTCCTTTGCCTGATCGTCACTCTCATCGGCGTTCCCATTGGTGCGCATACGGGGCGGCAGGGCGCTTTTTCCGGCATCATGCTGGCGTTCGCACTTTTCTTTGGCTTCTACATCCTGCAACTAGTTTGCCAGGGGGCGGGAAAAGAGCAGTGGATCCCGGCGTGGCTGGGTGGATGGTTGCCCGTGATGATTTTTGGCACCGTAACCCCGTTCATGATTCATAGAATGCGATAGCTTTTGATTTGAAATGAACCGCGCAAATAAAAAGCCATTACTCCGCGTGGAAGGGCTCGAAGTACACTTCGGCTCTTCTGCCGATCCCGTCCGCGCGGCGAACCACGTTGATTTTCAGATTTTTGACGGCGAGATCGTTGCGCTTGTTGGCGAAAGTGGTAGCGGGAAAAGCGTTAGCGCACTCGCGCTCGCTCAATTGGTTCCCGAACCCGCCGGCCGCATTGTCGGGGGGTCTGTAAACTTCCAGGGTTTGGAAGTTTTTGATCTAAAAAATTCCGAACTTCGGAAACTTCGCGGCGATCGCATCGCGTATATTTTTCAAGAACCCGCTACGTCCCTCAATCCGGTCTTCACCGTCGGTTGGCAGATTGGCGAGGCCATTCGTCTGCATCGCAAGGGCGTCAAGATGAAGGCCGAGGTCGAAAAGCTACTTGCCGATGTTGGGCTTCCCGATCCGCAGCGGACAGCGAGTTCTTATCCCCACGAGCTTTCCGGCGGTATGCAACAGCGCGCCATGATCGCCATGGCGCTCGCCTGCGATCCCGACCTGCTTATTGCCGATGAACCGACCACGGCACTGGATGTCACCGTCCAGAAACAGATTCTGGAATTGCTCGTCGATTTGCGCGAACAGCGCGGACTCTCCATTCTGCTCATCACCCATAACCTCGGGATTGTCGCCGAGGTGGCCGATCGGATTTATGTGATGACCCACGGAAAGATTGTTGAATCCGGCGAAACGAAAACCGTCCTGTGCACCCCGCAGCACGACTACACCAAAAAACTTCTCGCCGCCGTTCCGCGGCTTCATCAGTAAATAAAGAATAGATTCACAAAATCATGAACAACAAAATTATTTTTTGCGATGGGGTGAGAATCTGGGAGATAAATCATGCCGGTAGTCTGTGATTTCCAAGTGGAGGCGTTGTCGCAGGATGAGTTTCATGCGATCGATCGGATTGTTATGAAGCATGCCTTTGATGTCCAAAATGATCTGGGTCGATTTTATGACGAGAAAGTTTATCAAAATGAACTGATGTTCCGCCTGCAGTCCCATGGCTTGCCTGTCACGTCAGAAGCATTGGTTAAAGTTGTTCATCGGGATTTTGTTAAACATTATTTCTTAGATATAATGGTTGGGCACGGAGCGGTTTATGAGCTGAAAACGGTGGACGCTTTGGTTGGTATGCATCAAAACCAGCTGATTCATTATCTCATTCTGCTCAACTTGCATCATGGGAAGCTTTTGAATTTTAAACCAAAATCTGTTGAGCATCGTTTTGTTTCAACGCGAATCTCGCCATCCTGCCGTTTTGATGTTCACTTTGATGATAGTGACTGGGCCGAAACCTCTTCAGAGGATCGAGTGGTCAAAGACACGGTTCATGGATTGATGGAAGATTGGGGTTCTTTTTTAGACGTGGTTCTTTATGAAGAAGCCATCTTATATTTTTTGGGTGGTTGTGAAAAGAGAGTCCAGCCTCTGGATGTATCCGTTGGGAATCGTGTTGTTGGGCAGCAGAAGGTGTGCTTGCTTCAAGATAATGTGGCACTGCATATTTCCGCGGTAAAAAGAAATCAGTCTAGCTATCAAAGGCATATCGCTCGCTTATTTGAGCATACTCGTTTAACGCAGATTCAGTGGATTAACTTTAACCAGAACAGGGTTGAAATGATTACTCTGAAAAAATGATTTTGTTGTCCATGATTTTGTAAAATTATGAAAACGTTGCTAAACATTAAAAACGTGAGCGTCCATTACGGCAAACTCGAAGCCGTGCGCGATGTCAGCTTATCGCTTGCCGCCGGAGAGACCCTCGGGCTGGTCGGCGAAAGCGGTTGTGGAAAAAGTTCGCTGGGACGCGCCGTGCTCCGGCTCGGAGAGACCACCGGCGGTCGGGTGCTTTTTGATGGATGCGATATTCGCTCGTTTAAAGGCGCCAAACTCAAACAATTTCGTTCTCAGGCGCAAGTCGTTTTTCAAGACCCGTTTGGGTCGCTCAATCCTCGCTTAAGCGTTGGCGCGGCGATTGAAGAGGTGCTCTTTGTGCATGGGTTGGGGAAAACGCGCGCGACGCGCCGCACGCGGGTTACCGATCTTTTTACGGATGTCGGCCTCAATCCAGATTGGCTTGGGCGCTATCCGCATGAATTTAGCGGTGGACAGCGCCAGCGTATTGGCATTGCACGTGCATTGGCGCTGGAACCCAAATTGCTCATTGCGGATGAACCGGTCTCCGCGCTCGATGTGTCGGTTCAGGCGGACATCATACAGCTTTTGAAAAAACTGCAGCACGAACGCAACTTGGCTTATTTGTTTATTGGTCACGACCTGGCCGTGGTGCGCGAAATGAGCGATCGCATCGCCGTGATGTACAATGGCGAAATCGTCGAACTGGGCTCGTCCGACCAGATTTGTGACGATCCGCAGCACCCCTACACACAAAAACTGCTCTCCGCTGTGCCGGATATCGATGCAGCCCTCAGGGATGCGGAGTAATGGAATCGAGGAGTGGTGGAATACTGGATGTGAATGAGAAACGCGCCGGATAGACGTGTTGCTATCGGGTCCAGCATTCCATTCTTCCCGTATTCCACCATTCCATGGCTGTTTCAAGCTTGCCAACGGCAGGGGTGGAGATTAGCATCTTCGCCTTTGTGATTTTTAGGAAAACTAAGGGAGAAATATATGTTTTTACAGACACTCGCAATGGCCGCACCGGCGGCCGCAGAAGGTCAGTCCGCCCCCGGCGGAGGCTTCACCATCGGATGGCTCGTTTTTATGGTCGCCATTTTCTACTTTGTGATGATTCGCCCGCAAAAACGCCGCGAAAAAGAGCGCAAGGCGCTGATTTCGTCTGTCAAAACCGGTCAGCGCGTTCTGCTCACCAGTGGCATCATCGGTGAGGTTTCCACTGTCAAAGAAAAGACACTGATGGTGCGGATTGCTGAAAAAACCAATATTGAGGTTTTGAAAAGCGCAGTATCGCAGATTTTAGAAGATGGGGACACTCCTGCAGAGATTAAGGCCTAAAGTATTGGGGAATTTATCATGATTAAAAATGCAATGTGGAAGTGGATGGCGCTCATCGCGATGGTCGCATGGTCGCTGGCCTTGGTGACTCCGTTTCAGGAAAAAGTAAAACTCGGGCTCGACCTCAAGGGTGGAACCAGCTTTACCGTCGAAGTGGATCGCGATGAGATTCGCAAACAGGTTGTCGAACAGGACGAGAGTTTGGAAGGCGCCAAGTTAGACTCTGCTGTTGAATCGAAAGTAGAAACCTCCCGGAATATCGCCATCGAAGTCATTCGCGGACGGATTGACGGGTTGGGTATCGCCGAGCCGGAAATTTATCCGCTGCTTGACGACCGGGTCGTCATTCGTCTTCCGGGTGTCGATGTCGACAAACGCGCTGAAGCCAAAGACTCCATTCAGAGCGTGGCCTTTCTTCAGTTCCGTCTGGTTCACACTGAAAGCGATGCGTGGGTGCAGGAGCTGGCTAGCGCCGGTCTGGCCCCCAAAGGTTTCCGGCTGACCTCCTATCGGGAGGCCCCCGTTTACATTCGCGACAGCGTTTCCGCCGGCGACGAGGAAATGGACGCAACCTACTGGAGCGAACTCAAACGGTTCGGAACCAAACGCAATGCAGAGTTTATGTTGCAAAAAGACAACGCTCAGGACGGGTCAACGGTCTACCGCCCCGTCTATGTTGAAATGCGCGCACAGATGACCGGTTCCGCAGTCCAAAGCGCTCAGGTTGAATACAACCAGAACAATCTGCCCTACATCTCGATGACGTTTAACAAAAAGGGCGCAGATCAGTTTGGGAAAGTGACCGGTGCCTATGCGCCGAACGGCGACAACAATATGGGCAACGAGCGGGGCCGCCAGCTGGCGATCATCCTCGACGGAAAGCTCTATTCCGCGCCGACCATTCAGGAAGCGATTTTTGGCGGAAACGCTCAGATCACCGGTTCGTTCTCCATGGAAGAATGCCAGCGGGTCGTCAACGTGTTGAATGCGGGTGCACTGCCGGTTCCGGTTAGCATTGTGGAAGAGCGCACCGTCGACCCGACTCTGGGTCGCGACTCCATCCAGAGCGGTGTGCGCGCACTGACCTATGGCGCCATCGCCGTCCTCGCCTTCATGATGCTTTATTATCTGGCCGCAGGGGTTGTCGCAAACATCTCCCTGTTCCTCGTGTTGATCCTTCTTCCGTTCGGAATGTGGTTCTCCTCCGGATGTCTCGGCCTCTTTTCCTCGGTCGCAGGCGCGAAACCCGGTCTGCCGGTACTCACACTTCCCGGAATTGCCGGGATTGTGCTGACCATCGGGATGGCCGTTGATGCCAACGTCTTGATCTTCGAACGTATTCGTGAAGAGCTTCGCACCGGAAAAAGCGTGTTCAACGCGATTACAGCGGGCTATAGCAAAGCGTTCAGCACCATTTTGGATGCCAACGTCACCACCTTGCTGACCGCGGTGATCCTCTTCTGGCAGGGCTCCGGCGCCATCCGCGGATTCGCCGTCACTCTGACAGCCGGTATTCTCGTCAGTATGCTCATGGTGCTGGTCTTCACCCGTCTCTTCCTCGAAACATTCGCGGAAAAAACCAAGATCAAATCTTTGAAGATGCTCAGCATCATCAAGGCGAACACCAAAATCGACTTTGTTGGCAAACGCCTCATCGCTGCCGCGCTGTCCATCTCCATTATCGCGGTCAGCTGGTTCTTCTTCCTCCAGAAAGGGCAGGACAACTTCGGCGTCGACTTTACCGGTGGATCGGCCATCACCTTCCGCTTCGACGACAAACAGGATGTTGAAATCATTCGCGCCGTTTTGACCGAAGCCGGAGTAAAAGATGCCGCCATTCAGTATCAACGCGAAATCGCCGCCGCCAAAGGCGCCGAGCTTCCCGAAACGCTTGAGGTCAAAGTGGGCTACGAAGACGGCGCTGCCGCCCTCGACGCCATGCTGGCCTCGTTCGGCGAGCAGGGCTACAAAGACATCGCCAACGACACCGTCGGCCCGCAGATCGGGGAAGAGTTGAAGAAGAAAGGAATCACCGCGCTGGCGGTGGCTCTGCTCGGAATCATCATCTACATCTCCATCCGCTTTGAGTTCGCCTTCGCGGTCGGTGCCATCGTCGCACTGCTTCATGACGTGCTCATCACCATTGGCATCTACTGTCTCTTCGGCCGCCAGCTCAGTCTGCCGATTGTGGCCGCTTTGCTGACCATCGTCGGGTACTCGGTCAACGACACCATTGTTGTGTTCGACCGCATCCGCGAAGATATCAAGCTGATGAAAGGCAAAGCTTCCTATCGTGAGATTGCCAACCTTTCGATCAACCAGACGCTTTCGCGTACGGTGCTGACGTCTCTGACGACGCTGCTGACCGTCACGATGCTTCTGCTGTTCGGTGGCGGTGCAATCAACGACTTCGCGTTTGCGCTCTTTATCGGTATCATTGTTGGTACCTACTCATCCATCTTTGTCGCTACGCCGGTCGTCCTGATGTGGCACAAAGAAAAAAAGGTATAAGAGTGGAATACTGGAATACCGGAGGTTCGGATTAATGAAGCGCCCCGTTTTCGGGGCGTTTTCTTTTGCTATGAGTAAAGCCTGGGAATTTAAACCGTGCGATGAAGTTTTGGCCGACGAGCTTTTCCAAACCTTGGAAACATTTCTTCCAACCCTTGGAAAAAATCAGCAAGCCCCGGCTCAGTCGGTTCCAAGCCTTGGAAAACTGCCACGTCCATTAGTTTCTTTGCTGGTTCAGCGCGGATGCAAAACAGCGGAGGATATTTCACAGTTGATTAACTGTGGTTTAAGCTCCCTTCGCGATCCGTTTGACTTGCCGGATATGGACAAGGCGACGGCCCGCATTTGGTGTGCGATCAACGCCGGCGAGAAAATCACCGTTTTTGGCGATTACGATGCCGACGGCATCTGCTCCACTGCGCTGCTCGTGCGGGTTTTGCGCTCGCTGGGCGGCGAGGTCTCCGCATTTATCCCCAATCGCCTCGACGATGGGTATGGCCTTTCCCCCGACTCTCTTTCTGTTTGCGTTGAACGAAATAATCCAACGTTGATTATCACCGTCGATTGCGGAACCAACTCCTGCGATGCGGTCGAAAAGGCAAAAACGCTCGGTATCGAGGTGGTCATCACCGATCACCATGAGCCCAACAAAATTATTGCGGACGCCATCGCGGTCGTGAACCCGAAGCGGGTCAAAAACCATCTCGACTCCATTTTGGCTGGGGTAGGGGTTGCCTTTAAACTCTGTCACGCACTCGTGAAGACGGGACGCGATGCCGGATCACCCTCGGCATCGACTACCGACCTCAAAGAGGTCCTCGACTTCGTCGCCGTCGCCACCGTCACCGATATGGTGCCGCTGCTGGGTGAAAACCGCGCACTCGTACGCGCGGGTTTCCAAACCTTGGAAAACTCAACGAATGCGGGTTGGAACGCGCTTAAAAAGCTGTGTGGAATTGACGGCGGAATCGAAACGTGGCACGCCGGGTTCACCTTCGGGCCGCGCATTAATGCCGCTGGCCGCATCGGCCGCCCCGATGCCGCTCTCGAACTCTTTTTGACCGATCTTCCATCGACCGCCGATCAGCAAGCTCGCTTTCTCGATGCCGCCAACCGCGAGCGGCAGACCATCGAAAAAGAAATTGTTCAGGAAGCGATTGAGGAAATCGAAAAAACCTTCGATCCAGAAAAGGACTTCGGCCTCGTCATTGCCCGCGAAGGCTGGCATGTCGGCGTCATCGGCATCGTCGCGTCCCGGTTGGTTCGTCGCTACGGACGGCCCGTGGTGGTCATCGGCATGGATGGCGAAACCGGACGCGGTTCCTGCCGTAGCATCGATGCCTTCAACATTCTCGATGGTCTCAACGCCTGTTCCGCTTCGTTGAAACAATTTGGCGGACACGCCATGGCCGCGGGGCTGGATATCGAAAACAAAAGTCTCGAAGCCTTCAAAGAACAGTTTAATGCCTTTGCCGCCGAACAGCTCAAAGAGGCCGATCTGCGGCCCGTGTTGAAAATCGATAAGGTGATTGGGTTGTCCGAAGTCTCCTCTGCGCTGATGGATGGACTCAAACGTGCCGGCCCGTTCGGACAGGATAATCCTGAACCCGTTTGGGCGGTCTGCGGAGTGACGGTCGATGACAGCCGGATCCTGAAGGAAAAGCATCTCAAGCTGGCGCTATCCGAAGGAAGCATTCATCTCGACGCGATTGGCTTCAACATGGCTGAAAAACTACCCACCGGGCCGGTCGATGTGGCCTTCACCCTTCAGGAAAATACGTGGAATGGACGGACCACTCTACAGTTGAATCTGAAGGATATCCGACCCGCTGGGGAATAAGGCTTTGGGCTGTAGACTTTAGGCCTTTGGTTTCCAAGGATTGCCAGTCACTTCGTTACGTTGCTGTAGCAATCGCTCCAGCCTCTCTCCCGTTGGTCGAGTGGAAAAAGTCTGGTAGAGTTCAGAAATGCAGTGGCCGGAAAACATTCGAACGAAGCTGAAAAATCTTCCCGATGCCCCAGGCGTCTATTTGATGCGCGGGCGGGAAGGGGCAATCATTTATGTCGGCAAGGCCGCCTCCCTTCGTAAGCGGGTTCAAAGCTATTTCCGTGAAAGCACACTGCGCAAAGCGGAGCCGAAGGTGCGCGGTCTGATCCGCTCCATTACCGACTTTGAGGTGCGGGTGCTCAAGAGCGAAGCCGAGGCGCTACTGACCGAGGGGCAGTTGATCAAAGAGTATAAGCCGCGTTACAACACGCTGCTCAAAGACGACAAGCGGTTTCCGCTTCTGCGGGTCTATCTCAATAAGCCGTTCCCAAAATTTGAACTCTGCCGCATCCGCAAAAGCGACGCCGGAACCTATTTTGGGCCCTACACGTCGGGCCTCGCCGCGCGCGCGGCGCTCGAGTTTGTCGAAAAGCGGTTTGGCATCCGTCGGTGCCGCCCGACCCGTCCAGATTCCGACACGTATAAGCACTGCAACAACGACATCATCCGCCATTGCGCCGCGCCGTGCATCGGCACGGTGACGCCCGAAGACTATCTCGAGCGCGTCGAAACCGCCTGTGCCTTTCTGCGCGGCGAGCGACCGGAGTTCATTCGTGAAATTCGAGCACAAATGAAAGAGGCATCGGCAGAACAACGGTTCGAGGATGCCGCCGCTCTTCGCGATATGATGTTGCTGCTGCATCGCGCGGTGAAGGAGAGGGCGCTGATTCGCAAGACGAACAAAATGAAGACGTCCGATGCGAAGGCGGGAATTAAGGAGTTGGGCGAGGCTCTGGGTTTGAAAAAACCGCCGCGCGTGATGGAGTGTTTTGATATTTCCAATATTTCCGGAACCTACGCGGTGGCGAGTATGGTCGCCGCAGTCGATGGAGTGCCGACTCCGCAGCGCTACCGTCGTTTCCGCATTAAAACCGTCGAGGGAAGTGACGACCCGCGCATGATGGCAGAGGCCGTGAAACGTCGGTATAGCCGCTTACAAAAAGAGGGATCGAAAATCCCCGACTTATTGATCGTCGATGGCGGTATCACTCAGTTGCGCGCCGCGCGCGAAGTGCTCAACGAACTGGGCATCGATCTGCCGAGCGTCGGGCTGGCGAAACAGTTTGAAGAACTGGTGCGAGACGACCAGCCGACTCTCCGCCTTCCAAAAGATTCCGTCGCACGCGCGGTCGTGACCGGCCTGCGCGACGAGGCACATCGCTTTGCCATTTCGTATCATCGGACATTGCGAAATCAGAGAATTCGCGAGTCGGCCCTGGATCAGATTCCAACCATTGGTAAAAAGACCAAGGAGCGATTGCTGAATCATTTTGGGTCGTTTGCGCGCCTGCGCAAGGCGAGCTTCGAAGAATTGCAGGCGGCACCCGGCATCGGCCCCAAAACCGCAAAGATCATCAGGGAAGTTGTTTCCGGTGAATTAAAATAGATCATTGAGTTATTAAAATACTTGTACTTTTAGATCTATTCCCATACATGAACAGGTATGGGAATGGAAAAGTTAAATGATTTATGGCGAGTTTGTCGGGCGGTGTCGACTCAGGGGAGGTTGCAGCTTTTATGGCTTCTGTTTGAAAAGGGGGAGCTTTGCGTGAATCAGTTGGCGGTTCATTCCGCGATGACGGACTCCAATGCCAGTGTGCAGCTGAAAATACTATATTCTGCTGGAGTGATTCGGTTTCGTCGGCAAGAGATGAATGTGATTTACCGTGCGGAAGCCGATGAGCGGGTTGAGTGTACCGTGGAGTTGTTGGACATTTTGAGAAAATGTTGCGAGCAGTCGGTGCCCTTTGAATCGGTTATTCGACAGGTGACCGCCTTTACACACGGGCGAAGAATCGAGATTGTTCAGGTGCTGAACAACGGTTCACTTTCCTATAATCAGCTGCTGAATCAGAGCGGGATGACTTCATCGGCTTTGTCACGACATCTACACAAACTGATGGGTCGGGGTGTTATAGGTCGGGAGGATGATGTGTACCGGATAATCAGACCGGCTGAGCCGCTTGGAAAGGTGTTGCTTCGTATTGTGCGTTCGTGTTGAAAATTGTCTAATCGGTCGAGCGAAGGGAGGCGTATGAAAAAGTTTACTGAAATTAGTCCGTTGGACTTAAATGAGCGCGTGTTTCGTTTGATCGGCAAGGAATGGATGCTGATCACCGCTGGAACGCTGGAACGCTGGAAAGCTGGAACACGATGACGGCGAGCTGGGGCGCAATGGGCGAGCTGTGGTTTAAGCCGGTGGTCTTCGCGTTTATCCGCCCGACTCGCTACACGCTGGAGTTTGTGGAACAGAAGCCGACCTTTACGCTTTCGTTCTTCGACGAAACCCAACGCAAGGCGCTCAGTTTCTGCGGCGCGAACTCAGGGCGCGATTGCGATAAAACCGCGGCAACCGGCCTGACACCGATTGCGACGGACAGCGGTTCGGTCGCCTTTGAGGAGGCCCGGTTGGTGATCGAATGCCGCAAGATGTATTTTCAGGATGTAGACCCCGAGAACTTTCTGGTTCCAGAAATCGAAGAGAATTATCCGGACAAGGATTATCACCGGATGTTTATCGGGGAAGTGCTTCGGGTGCTTCGGCGCGCATGAGACCGGCTGAAGCCGGAACTACAACCCTTAATCATCTCAGGTAAGGTTTGTTGAAAAGGTTCGTAGTTCCGGCTTTAGCCGGTTTGCAGAAGGGTTCAAATGTACGAGTGGCGCAAAATGTCTCGGGAAAAGAGAGACGAGGTATTACGTCTTCGCTGCCAGAGTCAGGTCCCGTGGCATAGTCCTCCCCATTATTCGGAGCCGGGAGTTCATTTCTATCACCTTACGGGTGCATGCTGTGAGCATGCTCCGCATCTCGGGTTTCTTCCTGAGCGTATGGCGGAATTCGAGTCCGCCTTGTGTGAGGTGCTGTCTGATAGAGACGGCCGTCTGGCTGCGTGGTGTATTTTGCCCAACCATTGGCATGCACTTGTCCGCACCTCGGATTTGATGAGACTTATCTCGCGGATTAGGAAGCTGCATGGGAAGTCGTCCTATGAGTGGAATAAGCTGGAAGGTCAGGCGGGGCGGAAGTGCTGGCACCGATGTGCAGACCGTAGAATTCGGTCAGATGCTCACCGTTATGCTGTGATGAACTACATTCATCATAATCCCGTTAAGCACGGGTTTATGGCGAAGTGGGAGGAATGGCCGTTTTCAAGTGCAACGGAATTTATTAGGAAAGAAGGGCGGGAGCGGGTCTTGGCGCTCTGGCGGGATTATCCAGTTAAAGATATGGGGGCAGGCTGGGATAGGTGAGACCGGCTAAAGCCGGAACTACAAACCTTACTGGCTGTGTTCTGGGAAAAGCAGTTTTCAGCTTTTGAAAAGGCATGTAGTTCCGGCTTCAGCCGGGTTTTCCAACCCTTGGAAGCAACTGCGTTGCATTTCAGCGCTTCCGCCTTCGCCGAAGGCTCCGGCGCGACAGGTCGCGTCGCAAGAGCCACCTTTTTTCCAATGCTTGGAAAAATCAGGACGAATTTTTCCAGACATTGGAAACAAAGACGGCTAGGGTTTCCAAACCTCGGAAAAAATAAGAACATCCAACGCAGTGGGTTCCAAGGTTTGGAATTTATGACGCCTGCGGCGTTAAAATGGAGGACGAATGAGTGATAAAGCGTTAAATCAGGTTTCGCTGGATGAATTTAAGCGGTTGAGTGCGGGTGAAAAAGCGCCGTATTTCGTCGAAAACGGGCGGTCATTTCATGCATTGGTTGCGCAGCAGTTCAGCCGCCCGATGCTCGAAGACCTCTGTTCGCTGGCTACCTGCGTGCGGCGGATTGCCAAAACCCGCGAGGGGAGCAGCTTTCTTCAAAGCCGTTTGTTCGACAAACGTGCCATGCTCTACTTTGCTCAGCCCTCCACGCGAACCTTTCTTTCGTTCGATGCCGCCTGCCAGACGGTGGGTCTCGATTGCGTGAACGTGCGAGATAGCTCCACCTCAAGTGAGGTGAAGGGGGAGTCGCCCGAAGATACGATCCGGACGTTCAGCTCTTACACCGATTTGATTGTCATGCGGCATCCGGCCGGCGGCTTCGCCGAGGAGATCGCCTGGATGCTTTCGAATACCTCGCGCCCGGTGCCGGTCATTAACGCCGGTTCTGGAAAAGACCAGCATCCGACCCAGGCGCTGCTGGATGTCTACACGTTGGAACGCAGCTTCGAAAACACAGGCGGAATCGATGGAAAGACCGTCGCCTTTGTGGGCGATTTGAAGCGCGGACGCACTGTCCGCTCGCTGGCGTGGTTGCTGACGAAATACAACGATGTGAAAATCTACTTCGTTGCGCCGCCTGAATTACAGATTGGCGAGGACATCATTGCTTATCTCGACGGGGCCAAAGTGTCGTACGAAATCACGGGCGATTTCGAAAGAGTCATTCCAGAAGTCGACGCCATTTATATGACCCGCATTCAGGACGAATGGGATATCGACAACGAGAGCAGCCTGATTGACACCTCGAAGTTCTATTTCACCAAAGACCATCTGAGCCTTCTGAAAGAGGATGCGGTGATTATGCATCCGCTCCCACGCCGCAAAGAAATCGATGTGGCAGTGGATCGCGATCCGCGCGCGGTATATTGGCGTCAGGTACGCAACGGCATGTGGATTCGATCGGCGCTCATCCTGAGTATCTTCGGTTGCGATGCAAAAGTCCGCGACTATTATAAGGAACACACCTCATGAAACATCTGATTTCCCTGAAAGACTGGCCCGCCGAGGCGATTTTTGAAGTGCTCGACCTCGCCGTAAAGGTGAAGGCCGCGCCCGCGCAGTACGCCGATGTTCTTAAGCAGAAAACGCTGCTGATGATTTTTGAAAAGCCGAGCCTGCGCACGCGCATCTCGTTCGAGGCCGGGATGACCCAGCTCGGTGGACATGCCATCTATTACGACATGAGCACCTCGCCCATGGGCGGTGGAAAAGAGACCATTGAGGATTCCATCAAAGTGATTAGCCGGATGTGCGACATGGTGATGGCCCGGCTGTTCCACCATAAGGATATTTTGGAAATGGCCGAACACGCTACGATTCCAATCATCAATGCACTGACGGACAACTCGCACCCTTGTCAGATTCTCGCCGACCTGCTGACGATTCAGGAGAAGAAGGGCGATCTCAAAGGGCTGACGCTGGCCTATCTGGGCGATGGCTATAACAATGTCACCCATTCACTCATGTACGGCTGCACCAAAGTCGGCATGAATATTCGTGTGGGCTCGCCGGAAGCGCATATGCCCGCCGTAGAAATCACCGAGCAATGCGCGGAATTTGCCAAAGAATCCGGATCGGGAATGTTGATCACTGATAGCGCTGCCGAGGCGGTACAGGGTGCCGATGTCGTTTACACCGATTCCTGGATGAGCTACCACATTCCCAAAGAGGAAGAGGCCGTCCGCGTGGAAGTTTTCAAACCCTATCAGGTGAATGCAGAGCTCATGGCGCTGGCCGCAGACGATGCGATCTTCATGAACTGCCTGCCCGCCGCGCGCGGTGCCGAGCAGACCGCCGAGGTCATCGATGGTCCGCAATCGGTCGTCTTCGACGAAGCCGAGAATCGTCTCCACGCCCAAAAGGCCGTCTTGTTAAAACTCTCAGGCGTGGCCTAAGGGGATTGGGATGAAATGGATCATTTTCCTGCTCTGCGCAGTTAGCGCATCCGTTTTTGCTGAATGGACCGTTCTGGAAAACTGTAGCCTTGTTAAAAACTCTTCCAACGATGGCGACAGCTTTGTTGTCGAATGCGCTGAGGTCTACCGCGGGGAAAAACAACATCGTTTCCGCCTCTACTTTGTCGATACCGCCGAAACCAATGCCAACTCGGAATTCGAAAAAAAACGGCTCAAAGAACAGGCGGCCTACTGGGAAAGTGATGACCCGGATTTTGCCATGAGGATGGGGATGCGGGCGGAGCAGACCGTGAATAAGATTCTGCGCGGCGGCTTCACCGTTTATACCCGCGGTGACTACGCTCCGAGCATGGGTCGACCGCGCTTGTATGCACTCATCAAAGTGAAAGACCGCTGGCTCGACGAAATCCTCGCCGAAGAAGGGCTGGTTCGGATCTACGGCAAAGGGTGCAACTTGCCGGACCGCACCTATGCCAACACCCATCGGGCGCGACTTCGTCAGCTGGAGCGTGCCGCCAAAGCGGATCGCCGCAATGGCTGGCGCGGCACGACGGACGAAGTGAAAGCTGCCCCCGTGGTCTTTGAGCCCTACGATACAGTTGTGCAGAGTAGCAGTGCATGGATTTACTCCATCAAAAATGGAAGCAAAGTAACGGTGCTTCCCAGGGGCACTTCTGTAACGGTCGTTGCCCCTGTAGCGCAGGGCCGCATGCGGATTCGCTTTAAGACAAATGGCACAGTCTACGAAGGGCTGTGTAGTAAACGGAATTTAGAGTTATGACGGGAACCTATCATATTTGGACCATTGGCTGTCAGATGAACGAGGCCGACAGCCGCCACCTCGCATCGCAATTGGAAGCCTTGGGCTTTGTTGAAACCCCGAAGGCGATTGAAGCTGACATTGCGGTGCTCAACACGTGTGTGGTGCGTCAGATGCCGGAAGATAAAGCGGTTCGCAAGCTGACTGCGCTCGGGGGAGTAAAGAACAGCCGGCGCCCCGGCATGATCATCGCTCTAATGGGATGTATGGTCGGCAAGCGCGAGGCCGAAGATCTTGCCGAGCGCTTTGGCTTTGTCGATGTATTCATGGCCCCGTCGCAAACCGATGCACTGATTGATTTTGTGCTGCAGCACGATGCCTATAGCCACCTCAACAAAGCACAGGTCGAACTAGCGGACTACCGGTTGCCGGCCATCAATCAGGACACAGCCGTAACCGCCTTTGTGCCGGTCACGCTGGGTTGCTCGCATGTCTGCTCCTATTGCGTCATTCCGCACCGCCGCGGACCCGATCGAAGTCGTCTGCCTGAAGAGGTATTGAGCGAAGTGCGCGCACTAGCGGCGCAGGGCATCAAAGAGGTCAACCTGCTGGGGCAGATTGTCGACCGCTACGGGTTTGATCTCGAAGAGGGCATCAACCTCGCGTGGCTCCTCAAAGAGGTCGCCAAGGTCGAGGGGATTTTGCGCGTCCGCTTTTTGACCAGTCATCCCGCGTATATGGATGAAGAGCTGATTCGTGCGGTCGCCGAGACCGACAAAGTGTGCCCGTATTTTGAAATTCCGTTTCAGTCGGGGAGCGACCGCATCCTCGAATCCATGCGCCGCGGCTACACGCAGGCCGAATACCGCGACATCATTGCCAACGTTCGGAAATGGGTTCCCGATGCCTCCATCAACACCGATGTCATCGTCGGCTATCCGACGGAGACCGAAGAGGACTTTCAGGAAAGTATGAAACTTTATGGCGATCTAAAACTCGACCTGGCGCACGTCGCCAAATATTCGCCGCGCCCCCGTACGCTCTCCGCCAAAATGGACGACGATGTCTCGGCCGATGAAAAAGAGAGCCGCCGCTTGCGTCTCGATGAACTCGTGACCCAGACCATGGGTGAAAACAACGCGCCGATGCTCGGACAAACCGTCGAGGTATTGGTAGAAGGGTTTCATGAAAAGAAAAAACGCTGGCGCGGACGCACTCCGCACAACAAGCTCGTTTTTTTTGCAGACGATGCCGACCGTCTTGGACAACTCGTACATGTCAAAGTCGAGTGGGCCGGTCCGTTTTCCCTGATTGGCTCACCCGCCTAATTCGATGAACTCAGGCCGGGTTAGTTGTTGGCCCAGTGGCGCAGGCGATGGATAATAAAACCAACGCGTTCCTCTAGCTTCACTCCGCGTCCATTTTGGAGCGTTTGTTTCGGCGGAGCAGGAGGGCGGAGGCTCCGACCAGAACCAGCGCAATACTGGAGGGTTCCGGGACGGCGGTGATCGTTACGTCCTGCACATCCATAAAGTAAACCCAGTCTCCGAATTTGTGGTATTCGACCGAATTGAATCCTCCATCGGCATAACTGAAATGGGCATCCAGACCCGCGCCGGCCATGT
>CAYYYX010000015.1:0-35135 GCA_964476065.1 uncultured Verrucomicrobiota bacterium
CTCTTCATCCGTGGGACATGAGTTGTTCCTATAAACGCAAATCCGAGATGAACCAGCATTTGAACTGAGAAGAACGATTCTTTATGGGAATACCTCAACAAAACATGGGGATATCTACCCCCCGCTATGCAAGAGGAAGGCAACGACCTGAGACCAACGGTCGAAAGAGGCTGGCGCTATTGCGACGGCAACGCAACAACGAGTTTACGTGGGGTTCAAAGAAGCGTAGCAGCAAAAGTGAATCGAAAAAGCTCCAAAAACCGGAACCGTTCCCGAAGAGCTGTACGCGATCTGCGAAGAATACATGCGCCAGCATCCAGCACTGGCCCGGACTGGAACCCGCGGGCACACCGATACCGGAAACTTTTAAACCAATATCAACAGCAAAAAATTCTACAGCTCAGAACTCCGTTCTTTACCGGGCGAGCGACTTCATGGCACCCATGGAGGCGCGAAGCTCTTCGCCGACGATCTCAACCAGATGGTTGCGGATCTCTGCATTCACCTCAACCAACAGCTGGTTATCAACCGACAGATCGGTCAGCTCCAAACCCTTACCGATCACATCGGTATCGATGTCTTGCATAAACTCTTCGAGCATCGGCACGGCGGCGTGAGCGAAAAGATAGCAACCGTATTCGGCGGTATCGGAAATGATGCGGTTCATTTCGAACAGTTTCTTGCGCGCAATCGTGTTGGCGATCAGCGGCGTCTCGTGCAGAGACTCGTAGTAGGCTGATTCCGGCTGGATTCCCGATTCCACCATCTCTTCGAAGGCCAGCTCGACGCCGGCTTTCACCATAGCGACCATCAGGATCGCTTTATCAAAGTGTTCCTGCTCGGTGATCTCACCGGCAGCTTCGACCGCTTCAAAATCTGATTCGCCGGTGGCTTTGCGCCAGCGCAGCAAGTTCGCGTCGTCGTTGGCCCAGTCTTCCATCATCACGCGAGAGAACTCGCCAGAGATAATATCGTCCATGTGCTTTTCGAACAGCGGACGCAGGATAATCTTCAGCTCTTCAGACAATTCGAAGGCCTTCAGCTTGGCCGGATTGGTCAAGCGATCCATCATGTTGGTGATGCCGCCCTGCTTCAGTGCCTCAGTGATGGTTTCCCATCCGTACTGAATCAGCTGAACCGCCCAGGCTTTATCAATGCCGTTGGCAGTCATCTTATCGTAGGAGAGCAGTGCACCCGCCTGAAGCATGCCGCAGAGAATCGTCTGCTCACCCATCAGGTCGGACTTCACTTCGGCCACAAAGGAAGATTCCAAAACACCGGCGCGGTCGCCGCCCTGCGCAACGCAGAGAGCTTTAGCAATTTCAAAACCGTTGCCGTTCGGATCGTTTTCACCATGGCAGGCGATTAGCGTCGGAACACCGAAACCGCGCTTGTACTCTTCGCGCACTTCCGAACCCGGTGATTTCGGGGCAACCATGATAACGGTCAGATCTTCACGGATCAGCACGCCTTCTTCGACAATGTTAAAGCCGTGGGCGTAGCAGAAGGTCGCGCCCTCCTTCATCAGCGGAACAACCGTCTCGACCACATTGGTGTGCTGTTTGTCGGGAGCGAGGTTCATCACGATGTCGGCGGACGGAAGCATTTCGGCGTACGTGCCAACCGCAAATCCGTTTTCGGAAGCGTTTAGGAATGACTGGCGTTTTTCGGCAATCGCCGCATCGCGCAACGTATAGGAAACATCCAGACCGCTGTCGCGCATATTCAGACCCTGATTGAGACCCTGTGCGCCGCAACCGACGATTACAATTTTTTTGCCCTGAACGGCAGTGATGCCATCGATAAATTCCGAAAGGTCCATAAAGCGGCAAGTGCCCAGTTCATCAACCTGACGGCGAAGCGGAAGCGTGTTAAACCAATTCTGTCCCATGAGAGATCTCCTTCTTTTATATTAAAAACGGCCCGTAGAGTATCTCAAGTCCCGTGTTGCGTAAATTGATTTGATGTAAACGTTATATTGCGTTTTACGCAATAACAGTGTGAACTATGAAAGATGAAGTATGAAGGTGGGTCTGCGACTGCCTTAGCTTAAAAGGCCAACGCCGCCTGAGTTCCAATTTCATAGTTCATAGTTCATCTTTCATAGTTCAGGAGGCGCCCATGAATATCCACGACTTAAATACCTTTCTCGCCGCCGCCGACCTGCTTCACTTCGGTAAAGCGAGCCGGGCATGCAACCTGAGTCCTTCGGCGCTGACCCGCTCCATTCAACGACTGGAAGAAGAGATCGGGCGCCCCTTATTTGTTCGCGACAACCGAACCGTCTCGCTCACGCCCGCCGGAGTCCGCTTCCAAGCTTACGCCCGAAAAAACCGTCTGGAGTGGAAATCCCTTCAGGAAGACCTGCATGACGAACCGACCGTTTCCGGAGCGCTCTCGATCTACGCCTCCATCACCGCCGTCTACAGCCTGCTCCCCGATCTGCTGGAAACCTACCGCGCCGCGCACCCGCAGGTTCAGCTCGAGTTGAACACCGGCGCCGCCGAGCAGGCGGTCGATCAGGTGCTCGCCGGAGAAATCGATCTTGCCGTCGCCGCCCTGCCCGACCGCCCCGCCGCGCGAATCGAATTTCTACCGCTCGCCGAAATCCCACTGGTCTTCATCGCCCCGAAACAAGGAATCCATTCCGACCCGCCGCGAAAAGGGAAGCGGCTCGATCTCTCCAAAGCCCCGCTCGTTCTGCCGCGTAGCGGACTCTCCCGCACCCGGCTCGACAAATGGCTAAAGCAAAACGCGATCCTTCCTGATATTCGTTCAGAAGTGTCCGGTAATGAAGCGTTGATCGCCATGGTGCGGCTCGGTTGCGGCGTCGGCATCGTCCCGCAACTGGTTCTTGAACGAAGCCCCTTTCGCGACGAAGTGCATGTGCTGAAAAATGCTCCGCAACTCGACCCCTACACCGTCGGTCTCTGCGCCGCCAAACGTTCCCTCACCCGTCCCGCCGTCCGCGCACTCTGGGAGCTTGCCGGACAGACCCCATAAAACAGACCGTCCACCCGCATCTTAATCACACAGAAACTCACGATCGTGAGTTTATGTGTGATTTTCCCGTCCCTTGAAGAAACAAAAAACGGGCCCTCCGAAGAGAGCCCGTTGCGCATTCGCGTGGCAAGTTGGGTGCAGCTGCAAGAGCCGGAAGGTAACGCTGTAAAAGTCTACCGCGAACCTTCCGGCCCGACGCACCCCGAATGATCGGGGTGCCTTCGGCAGATGCGCCGAAATCGCCTCGTCGAATGTTAGTTGGTGCCGCGGCCGCCGACCCCCTTGGTGCCTCTGGCGATCGCTTTTGCCGCACCTTTCGGACGCAGTGAGCGGGAAGCCGCACCGGCCTGCCACATTTCAGAATCGTGAATGGCTTTGAGCTCTTTATCGAGACGCTCACGATAGTTTTTTGCACCACAGACGCGCAGGACGCGTTTAGCTTCGTCTTTGTTTTTGACCGCTTTGTAGAGGTCTTTAAAGACGGGCAGCGTGGCCTTCTTGAATTTCGGAGCCCAGTCGAGCGCGCCGCGTTGAGCGGTGGACGAGCAGTTCGAGAACATCCAGTCCATGCCGTTTTCGTCGACGAGGCGGATCAAACTCTGCGTGAGCTCTTCCACCGTTTCGTTGAATGCCTCGGAGGGGCTGTGTCCGTTTTTGCGGAGCACTTCATATTGCGCTTCCATCACGCCGGAGAGTGCACCCATCAGAATTCCGCGCTCACCGACGAGGTCGGAGGTTACTTCTTTCTCGAAGGTGGTCGGGAAGAGATAACCGGAGCCAATTCCGATTCCAACGGCCATACAGCGCTCTTCGGCATTGCCGGTCGCGTCCTGATGAACCGCGAAGCTGGAGTTGATGCCCGCGCCGCTGAGGAAGTTACGGCGAACATTGAGGCCGGAACCTTTGGGAGCCACAAGAATCACGTCCACGTCTTCCGGAGCGATAATTTTGGTGAGGTCATTGTAAACAATGGAAAAGCCGTGGCTGAAGTAGAGGGCGTCGCCCGCGTTCAGGTTGCGTTTGATCTGCGGCCAGCAGATTTTCTGCGCGGCATCGGAGAGTAGGTATTGAATGACCGTTCCCTTTTGAACTGCTTCTTCGATTTCGAAGAGGGTTTCGCCGACCACAAAGCCATCGCGTTTCGCGCGGTTCCAGTCCTTCATGAATTTTTTGGACTGACCGATGATGACGTTGAAGCCGTTGTCGCGCAGGTTGAGTGCCTGAGCTGGGCCTTGCACGCCGTAACCGATGATTGCGATGGTTTCTTTTTTGAGAACCTTGCGGGCCCTCGCCAATGAAAACTCTTTTCGGGTCACGACGGTTTCTTTGGTTCCGCCGAAGTCAATGACTGCCATAACTATCTCCTTACTTTTTGAATGAATTCAAATTTTCCATGTTCGGAAACATGTAGAGCAAGCGTCCCGCTTGCTTTCTGCCTAGGCAGATCCGCCGAGGCGGAAAACGACCGAGACGGTCGTTCTACTTTCAGTTCCAAACATTGGAAAATTTCCAGCCAATTTTTCCAACCCTTGGAAAAATCGAAAATATTCAAATTCTAACGAGTGAGGTAATTCACGCCGTTTTCAAAAAGTTTGAGCCCCAGCCCCTGGGCGGGAAGCGTCCCGTCGAGTTTTTGTTTGTCCCAGTTGGGGTGGTTTTCAGCAAAGAGATACGCCTCGGGATGAGGCATCATTCCAAAGATACGACCGGTCGGATCGCACAGCCCCGCAATCGCGTTAAGCGATCCGTTTGGATTGGCCGGAAACTCCTGCGTCGGGGTGCCTGCGGCATCCGCATAACGAACCGCGGCGCAACCCTGCGCTTCGAGCTGTTCAATCACCGACGCATCGGTGGTGAAAATTTTACCTTCGCCGTGACGGATCGGCATGGGCATCGTATCGAGTCCCTTCGTGAAAATGCAGGGCGAGGTGTCTTCAAACGTCAAGTTCACCCAGAAGTTTTGGAAGGTTCCACAGTCGTTCTGCATCAACGAAACCTTCGGGTCGAAATAGTTTCCGTCAAAGCCGGGCAGCAGCCCGATCTTCGTCATCGCCTGGAAGCCGTTACAGACGCCCATGATGATTTTCTCGTCGTCGATAAATTTCTGGAGCTCTGTGCGCAGGTGATGTTTCACGCGCAAAGCAAACACATGGCCGCTGGTCATGTGGTCGCCATAGGAAAACCCGCCGATGAACATCAGGCCCTGAAAATCGCGCATCTGCTCCGGCGTTTCAATCAGGTCATTGATATGCACCTGCACCGCCTCCGCGCCCGCCAACTCCCACGCCCGCGCAGACTCCGCCTCGCAGTTCACTCCGTATCCAGTAATAATCAAAATTTTTGGTTTCATAATAGGCCAATCAGTTAAGCGTAACCTTTCGCCATTTGCGAACAGAATTTATCAAGCAGATTGAATCTGCACATTTTAGATCTTCGAGTGTAACGATCCGCTCCTCGATTTCACCCTTTTCAAGCAGTTCATCTCTAAATGTCCCAGACAACAGGCCGCAGGAAACCGGCGGGGTTACCTTCCGCCCATCGATCTCCACCACCACATTGGCGCTGCAACTCTCGGTCACCTCGCCGCGCTCGTTAAACAAAAGAACGTCATCGGCATCCGGCTTGTCCGTCGAAGCCTCGGCGAGAGAGGAAAAATTCGCCTTGGCTTTTTCATACACCGCGCGGTTCGTCGTTTTGTGATAAAGAAATAGATCCTTCGAATCGACCGGCTCTTTGGCGATAGCTACCGTAGACGCGACGTCCCCGTCGCATTTTATTTCGAATTTATGAACTTCAAAATCCCCATCGGGATTTAACAGCAGACGAACCCTGGAGGGGGATTGTATCCGCCCTTCGACTTCGCTCAGGACAGGCAGATTACGCAGATGGTCGCAGAGCTTGTCCCGATCAAAACTAAAATCAAAATACTCGGCCGAATCAGCCAGCCGTTTCAAATGCCTTTCCAATAAGAAGATTTCTCCATCCTCATAGAGCATGGTTTCGAGCAACTCAAAGGCCGGCATCTTTTTTGTGAGGATCGCGGCTTTGGAGAGCGCCTCCTCATATTCCGAGTCCGCACCCGAATCCCAGACAATGCCGCCGCCGATTCCATACTCGGCTTTCCCGTCCTGAATCACCGCCGTTCGAATCGCCACGTTAAACTGCGCATCCCCGTTGGGTGCAATAAATCCAATGGCTCCCGTATACACACCGCGCGGGCCTTTCTCCAGTCCACAAATAAGTTCCATTGTCTTGGACTTCGGCGCGCCGGTGATCGATGCGCAGGGGAACAAAGCCTTGAGCAGGTCCCCAAATGTAGACGCTGTGTCCTCACCGCGTTCGCCCCGCACTGGAGAACGCGGTGAGGACCCCGCGTCTACGTTCAACTTCCCCTGAACCGTCGATGTCATCTGCCAAACGGTTGGGTATTTTTCAATATCAAAGCGGCTGAGGGTTTCAACGGATCCTGCGTCGGCGACGCGGCCGATGTCATTGCGGATCATATCAACAATCATGATATTTTCTGTCCGATCCTTCGCAGAGTTCCGCAAGGTCTCCACGGCGGTACGGTCGGCCTCCGCCGTCAACCCGCGCGGAAGCGTCCCCTTCATCGGGCGCGATGTAATCGTTCCGCCTTTGAGATCAAAGAACAGCTCGGGCGATGCCGAGCAGATCGCGAATTCGTCCGTTTCGATGAAGGCGCCGTAGTTGCCCTGCTGCGCGGCGGCCAAATCGCAAAAGAACGAAAAGGGCTCGCCGGAAAAATTCGCGTTCAGCCGGAAGGTGTAGTTCACCTGATAGGTATCGCCCGCCGCGATATACTCTTTAATTGACGCAATCGCTTCGGTGTATTCATCGCGGGAAACCGACGGCATCCATTCCCCGAGTTGATAGTGGGGCGGACATTCCTGTCTGCCCTCTTTGCCGGAATGAGCAGGCAGCCCCGAAGCTTCGGGGTGCTCCACATTTTCGAAAAGTCCAAACTGAAGAAGCGGAAGATCGCCCGGCGGATGGGTTTTGAGGGCCTCGTCAAATGCGGGTGCGGCTTCGTAAGAGACAAACCCAGCGGCCCACAACCCGCTCTGCTCGATTTTTTCCAAACATTGGAAAATCTCGGCCGGCGTGCGGGCCGTCAGCACCTCAACCGGGTTCTCAAAGAAGAGCCAGCCGTCACCCTGCTGTATGATAAGTCGCATTGGAAATTTTAGATGGATGGAAGCTCAGCTTCCCTTACTGAACCGAAAAGACAGCGATCCAGGTTAGATTTCCCTCACGGGGACCTCCACAAACAAAAGGAGAGCCGGGTTGTGTCACCGCTGTAATGTTCACGACCGATGCCCGGCCCCGCATCCAGTTCACATGCACACGAGCCCGCCCACTTTGAACACTCTCCAGCTTTAAATTCATGGTGTGGCCACCAACCCCCGCTTTTACATTTTTCCCGGCAGAAAGCGTCACCGTCTTGCTTCCTTTTTGCTGAAACCGTTTATAGGGCATCCGTTGCAACTTCGACATCAAGCCTGAAAGCGCGGCGTCCGAGGGACCTTCTGCCTGATCCGCCGCAATCAATTGAACCCGGACGCGAACCGTTTCCTGCGCCGCCACATGACCTGACAACCCAAAAAAAGTCAGGCAAACCAAGATGTAAAATATTCTCTTCATATTCCGGACCCCAATTCAACGTCATCGAGCCAGACAATCGTCCAGCCAGCTTCATAATCGGTATACACCATCGGTGATGCGCCGGAAAGCTCAGAGTCCACATACTCAATCTCTGTCTGAAAAACGGCCACGCGGTCTTCTCCCGTCGACGGAATCCATACAGCCACAAGCACTAAACACGCACAGGCCACCGCGCCGGCCAAAACCCACCGCAGGGACCCACGCGGTTTCGGCGAATCTTTCAGGCGAATTTCCCGCCGAACGTCTTGCACCAACCGTTCCGCCGTCACCGGCACCTCAAAAGACTCTTCACGCAACATCGCCCCGACAGCCCGAAGCGCATCCGCACGAGCCTGTAGCTCCGGATCGGACTGAACCGCAGCGCTCACTGCCGTCATTTGCTTCGGCTTCAAATTGTCATCCAGCCAGCCGGAAAGAATTTTATCCGTGATTTTCATAATTGGCTTCCTTTCAGTAACAGCTGCATCTGTTTCCGTGCATTGTACAGGCGCGACATCACGGTGCCCTCTCGGCATTTTACGATCTGGGATATTTCTTTGTACGACAGCCCCTCTACCTCGCGCAAAATTAACACCATTCGCAGCTTTTCCGGCAGCCGGTCTAGGGCCCGATCAAATTCCTTCTGAAGTTCCGAGCGCATCATCGTCTGATCCGGCTGACTTCGGCGCCCCGAAGATCCAGACCCCTCAAGTTCATCCATATATTCGAATTCATTACGGCGTTTGACCTTCCGAAAATGATCCAAAGCGGTTCGCGTGGCGATGGAATACAGCCAAGTGAAAAAAGAGGAACGGCCTTTGAACCGAGGGAGATTCTTCCAAACCTTGATCCAGGTTTGCTGCGCAAGCTCCTGCGCCAGAAGCGGATCGCGTGCAGTCCGCATGAGCAGGCCCATGAGCCGATCATGACAGGCGTGCACAAGGCTTTCAAAAGCGTCCTCGTCGCCCTTTGCTGCCCGTTCGATAATGTCTGCGTCCTCGTCCATAGTTCAAAGTGCCGTCCCGCACTGGGGGGCCTTTCAGCCCCCACGATGCCGGAAGAATTCCCCCGCCGCAAGCGTTCGTCCCGCCTAGCGCGACGAATACCGCCCGCGGCCATATCTCTGTGAATGGCTGCTTCCATAAGAAACCCAGACCTTTTCTGTGCGAGTTTCGTAACGACCCGACACCCAGCGGGTTTCCACCCGCCCGCAGCGATTTACCGTGCGAACATGATGACCCGGAACCCATTGCTCGACCTGACGGTATTCGTACCGGCCTGACGGACGGCGTTGATGGATCTGCTGCCGCGGAGAACAGGACCCACTCCGGGAGTAAACCTCAATAGAAGGGGAATGGTGGATGCGGGTTTGAGTCGAATGACTCGACACATTATTGAGAATCCACCCACCCAACAGGCCGCCGATCAAGTAACGCTCCTTTTCGCCGGCCTGTACCGGTTGCATAATGCCCGTTAACGCCGTCGCTGCTGCAAGTATACAGATGGTGTATTTCTTCATTTCCAACCTCCCATGGTTTTGGTTTCAGGAGTACGACGACGGAACTTCCGGTTTATTCATTTTTTCTTCCCTGTTTTGTTGAGTATCTGAATCCCGACGACATCCAGACTCCTAGCTGATCGTGGGACAAACATTCCTGACTGCCCGCCGCGCAGGGATAAGCAGACAGGAATGTCTGCTCCACATTCACTGCCGCATGGACACCTTTCTCAACAAAAAACACAGCTTTGATTGCAAAAAGTCACAGTACGAGGAATTTATCCTTGTAAAAAATACATAATTTGGCACTTTTTGCCTATGAAAAGAAATATCATGCAGGATTTGGTTGTCTGGAAAAATAGTACAGCCCGCAAGCCACTCGTGTTGCGCGGAGCCCGTCAAGTCGGCAAAACCTATGTTTTGAAGGCTTTCGGACAACAGGAGTTTCAAAAGCTTCACTACATCAACTTTGAAGAGGACGAGCGGCTTGAGGCAATTTTTGCAAAGGATCTCCGCCCCGAACGAATTGTAGACGAGTTGCAGTTTTATCTGAACAGCAGCATCAACCGTGAAAAAGATCTGTTGGTTTTGGACGAAATCCAACGCTGTCCGCGTGCACTGACCAGTTTAAAGTATTTTTGCGAGGAGATGCCGGAGCTGGCTCTGTGTGCGGCGGGCTCACTGCTGGGCGTACACCTCAATCGCGAATCATTTCCCGTCGGAAAAGTAACGTTTCACGATCTCTTCCCAATGTCCTTTGAGGAATTTCTTGAAGGAACCGAACAATCCCGCCTCGCAGAGCTATTGGCAGAAAAGCCCTTGGATGAACCCGTTCCAGAAATTGCACACGAACAGCTGTGGGAGCAGTGGAAACTTTATCTGGTGGTCGGCGGCCTTCCCGAAGCCGTGGACACCTATCGGGAGCGAAAGGAAAACCGGTATGATGCACTTCAGGCGGTTCGGGGAATACAGCGTGATCTGTTGGACACCTATCTTGCGGACATCGCCAAACACAGCGGAAAAATGAATGCATTACATATTGAACGGCTATGGAAAAACGTTCCCGTGCAGCTTGCAAAAGTGCAGGACGGTTCCGCACCGAAGTTCCGGTTCCGAGATTCAATTCCTGGAATGCGCGGATACGAACAGATTTCCAGCCCGTTGAGCTGGCTGGAACGGGCGCAACTGGTCTTGCGCACCTCCATCGTCAAAGCGGTCGACCATCCGTTGGCCGGATACGCAAAAGAAAACCGCTTCAAACTCTACTTTATCGACACCGGCCTTCTGGGCGCGGTCAGCGGCATCGCGCCAGCGGTTTTTCTTCAATACGGATTCGGAAGCTATCAAGGCTATGTGGCGGAGAATTTTGTGGCGCAGGAATTCAAAGCCGCCGGGCTGCGCGAACTGTATGGCTGGCAGGGGCGCACCTCGGAAGTTGAGTTTCTCATTGAGGGCTCCGAAGGAATTGTGCCGGTTGAAGTGAAATCCGGACGGGTCACTCACGCAAAAAGTTTAAGTGTTTATATCGAGCGATACCAACCGCAACATGCGTATGTTTTAAGCGCCCGCAATGCTGCCGCGCAGAATGGCCGACAAGGAATTCCGCTCTACCGGGCGGGCGGACTGGCTCGCCATCTCAAAGGATAACGCTGAAGAAATGCACCGGCACCGCTCCCAACGGGAATCAGAAAGTTGGTTGCAAAACAGCAAAATTATTGGCCACGAAAAACACAAGAAATCACGAAAACAAACCTCTACTCTTTGCGATCTCTGTCGAAGACCCCGAGTGATTCGGGGCGCTCCTTCGCGGCAAATCTAATCTTCCAGTTCGACCGCGGTTTTGTAGAACATCTGACTGTCTGCGGGGGAATTGGTATCCGTGAATACCCCGACTGTCCACGGAATATTCGTTTGCCGCTCCCTTGCTGGGTCGCTTCTTTTTGAAAATACAAAAAGCACTTTCTCAACAGCTCAGGTCCAGGGGTTGCCAGCCCTGAGCCCCGTCGATGGGGGAGCCTTCGGCAATGTTCTTCCGCCCGGAACGGGCGGCCTGCACCATCTGATCGGTCGTGCGGGAAAAGCGGTCTACAAACCGCTCACAGAATTTTACGGTTCCATCAAACACGATCTCCGACATCTGAAATGATTTCAACTCGCGGTAGCCGCCGCGAGCCTTAATCAGATCGTCTTTGCCGTGCACTGGGTTCCATTCAATAAGTCCTATAGGACAACTTCGACCTATATCCCATGTAGCGTTGCCTTGAAGGGTTGCACCAACATTTTCAGGGAGACTTCAACACAACCTTTAACAGAAAGCGTCGTTTCCTCAACAACCTTTCCGACTTTCGCAATCGGAAGTCCGGCGAAGAGCGCTTCGATCTCGGCGGCTTTTTCTGGCGCTACGGTGACGAGGAAGCGACTGTTCGATTCAGAGAACAATGCTGTCGCGGCATCCGAACTTACGCCAGAAAGATCCACGGCGGCGCCAAGCTGTCCGCCGATGGCGGTCAGCGCGAGCGCGACACCCAATCCACCTTTGGACGGGGTGGTCGCTGACTTGATCAGTTCCGCACCGGTCGCTTTGTTCATCGCGACATAAATTTTCAATGCGGCTTCGCCATCAACGGAGGGAACGGTTCCACCGTAGTTCATCGGAGCGCCCTGCTCTTCCGCGAGCTTGCGGTAGTAGGCGGAAGCGCCGAGTTCGTCTTTGGTTTCACCGATGACATAGATCACATCGCCCGCATCTTTGAGCGGCATGGTGACCGCTTTTTTGACGTCGGCGATCTGGCCGATCGAGGAGATGAGCAGGGTCGGTGGAATGGAAATTTTCTTGCCGCCGCGCGTCGAGTCGTTCTTGCAGGAGTCCTTGCCGGAAACGGCGGGCGTCTTGTAGAGCGTGGTCAGATCGTAGAGCGCTTTATTGGCGCGAACGAGCTGTGCCATTTTATAGGCTCCATCCGGTGTCTTTTCGGACTGAACTGGGTCGGGCCAGCAGAAGTTGTCGAGGATCGCAATGCGATCGAGCGATCCACCCACAGCAACGACGCGGCGAACCGCTTCGTCGATGACCGAGGTGGTCATATCGTAGGTATCGATATCGGAGTACCACGGGTTGATGCCTTCGGCCAAAACTGCGCCGCGGTCGTTATCGTACTCGACGCGCATGACGGTCGCATCGGACGGCACATCGGAGTTTACACCGACGAACGGCTTCACAACGCTGAGGCCTTTGACCTCGCCGTCGTAGATGCGGCTTTTGTATTCACGCGAACAGATGTTGAGATCGCCCATCAGCTTGGTGAGCATCTCTGTGCAGTCCGGTTCGGCTTCAACCATCGGAGCGGGAATATTTGGTTTTTTCCAAATGCCGGGCATGACGAGGGTCGGGCAGCCGGTTTCGTAGAGGAAGTCCATGTCGAGGCTGGCGATCGCTTTGCCATCTTGTTTGACGGTGAAGTAGCCAGAGTCGTTGTAGTTCCCCATGAAGGCGACATCGACATCGCGACGTTTAGCGAGCGTTTCAAAGGCTTCGCGCTGTTCGGGCTGAACGGCGAGGGTCATGCGTTCCTGCGCTTCAGAAACGAGCACTTCCCACGGCTGGAGGCCTTCGTATTTGAGCGGAGCGCCAGCGAGGTCGCATTCGCAACCGCCGGAGTATTTGCCCATTTCGCCGAACGAGCAGGAGATGCCACCCGCACCGTTGTCGGTGATACAGCGGAAGAGCCCGAGGTCGCGCGCTTCGATGATGAATTCGTAGAGCTTGCGCTGGGTGAGCGGGTCGCCAATCTGCACCGCCTGCGCGGGCGATTCGGCGCGGAGCTCTTCGGACGAGAAGGTCGCGCCGTGAATTCCATCTTTTCCGATACGACCACCGCACATCACGGTCCAGTCGCCGACTTCGATCTCTTTGCGCTCGGACGGGCCGCCGGTGACCGTGACCGGAATGGTGCCCATGGTTCCGCAATAAACGAGCGGCTTGCCGAGGTAGCGCTCGTCGAAACACTCAAAGCCGCGGCTATAAGGAATGCCGGACTGGTTACCGCCGTCGATGACGCCTTCGTGCACGCCATCGCGGATGCGACGCGGATGCATCAAACCTTCAGGCACCGGTTTGTCGTAGAACGGCGAGCCGAGGCAGTAGCCCCAGACATTGGAAACCAATTCGGCGCCCATGCCGGTGCCGAGCGGGTCGCGATTGACGCCGACGATGCCGGTCATTGCTCCTCCGTAGGGATCCAGCGCGGACGGCGAGTTGTGGGTTTCCACTTTGTAGACGAGATGGATATCGTCATTAAATTTCACAATGCCCGCGTTGTCGGTGAAGACCGAAACAAGCCAGTCGATGGACTCCGCCACCTTATTGGTAGAGCCTTTGACGTAGGTTTTGTAGAGCGAGTGAATGGTCTCCTCTTCACCGGTCTCTTCGTCTTTATAGTGGATGGTTCCAGCGAAAACTTTATGTGAACAGTGCTCGGACCACGTCTGAGCGATACACTCGAGTTCGATGTCGGTCGGCCACTCGGGCAGGCCGAGATCGGCGCGGTGCGCTTTGACGTCGTCGCGCAGATGGTGAGCGCGGATGGTACGCATCTCTTCGAGCGACAGAGACAAAATGCCATCGGAGGAAATCTTCATCAGCGCCGCGTCGTCATCGGGCAACTCGTAAGTGTTGACCTTAATTTCAGGATGATCGTCAAAAATCGGCGCGGTCAAGTCCGGCTCGGCGGCGAGCCACTCTTGCTTAGAGAAAACCTGAATGGTCTGAATCAGGGTGTTGGCCAGCAAATCTTTACCGAGGTGCTCGACATCTTCACGGGAGAGGCTTCCAGAAAGGAAATACTGAATCGAGGTGTAGACCTGTTCTTCCCAAGCCAGTTCGCGACCGGCGATATCGCGCAATGCGCCGCGAGCCGTGCGGCCAACATTATCCGTCACGCCCGGTTTGAATCCAATTTCGAGCATCCAGTCGAAGGCTTCCGGGGCCGGAAGGCGGCTCATCGCCGAGTCGGCAACCACGGGGTCGGCGAAAGCGGTTTGGACTTCTGCAGCAACCGTTTCGTCGATGTCCGCGACCACTTTATAGATGTCGCGTGTTTGGCAGGCATCCATGGTCAGCCCGAGCGCGCCCTGCGCTTTGTGAAGCACCCCGCGCCCGCGAGCATCCGGAACACCCTGTTTCAGTCCAATTTCGATTCTATAGAGCATGAGAAATTCCCTTATTTTTCCAAAGAAGCCCCGAATTTACACGAATGGTCAGGGATGCCAAACCCGATTTTTCCAAACCTTGGAAGCCATTGCATGGCGGCTTGCTGTTTTTTCCAACTATTGGAAAAAATTATGGGTGGAGGCTCCGCCTCCTTCCGAACCTTGGAAAACTACGGGCCTGCCGGATCATCCGGCCTATTCGCCGGGATATTTCATGCCCCACAGGGCGCGACACGCGTCCATGGTGCGTACGATCTCGAGGGTTTCGTTGAGCGGCATCATCGGGCTTTCGATCAGCCCTTCGCGCAGACAGCGATGCACCTCCCGGATCTGGTGCTGAAACCCGGGGCCTCCATGATCCAAGCGCTCGGGTTCAATACGAAGCGTTTCGGGCGCACGGCCGATGCGCGTGATGATCATTTTCGAGGGGTGCGTAAAGTCGGGAATGCGGATGATTCCTGAGCTCCCGGTGATGACCGCGTCACGCGGCCGATTCATCCGAAAAGAAGAAATCAGGTCGGCTCGTTTTCCGCCGGGGTAGTCGAGATTGTATTCCGACGTTGCGTCTACACCGGTCCATGCCATTTTCACCGTGCTACTGACCCGTGCGGGCGGCTGGCCAAACACCATGCGGGCAAATGAAACGGCATAGACACCGAGATCGAGCAGTGCGCCTCCCGCGAGGCGCGGGCTGTACACCCGGTTCCATGGCGCCATTTTGAGCGACAGCGGATTCATTTTCACACAAAAGGCTGCCTGCAAATGCTTCACGTCGCCGATGGCCCCTTCGCGAAGCAATTCGCAGAGCCTGACGATGGCCGGATTGAAACGCGTCCACATGGCCTCCATCAAAAAGAGGTTCTTCAAATGCGCCACATCGATCAGCTCTTCCGTCTCGGCCTCGTTGCGGGCAAACGACTTTTCAATCAGCACCGGCACATCGTGTTCAAAACAGAGCTTGGTGTTTTCGTAATGAAAGTTGTGGGAGGTGGCGATGTAGACCGCATCGAGCTTTTCGCTCTCGAGCATCTGCTCATACGAATCGTAAATACGCTCGACCCCGGTTGTCCTCTGGAACCGTTTTGCGCGGCGCATCGATTTCGAGGCCGCCGCAACGACACGCCCCTCCCCCGTTTTTTCCAAGGATTGGAAAAATTTCGGAGCAATGGCACCACACCCGATGATGCCCCATTTGAACGACTCACTCATACGCTTAGCTCATCGGTGGCAGATCCAGCGAACCGAACTGCGAGAGGAAATCCTGCATACGAGCCGCAATTTTTGCGGTTCCGCCCGTCTCTTCGCTTTCGATGTTGAGCGGCATCACCGGGTCGTGCAGCGATTTGCGAAGCAGCGCCCAGCCGTTTCCGGCGGAAGCATCGACCGTGACGTGAACGCCCTCAAAGTTATTCGGTGTGGCGCTCCAGCCCGGCTCATCCGCAACAAACTGCCCAAAGGCCTTCAAGACCTCATCGCCGTATGCGCCGAATTCGGGTTCCGTAATTTTTGCACGAAACTCTTCGGCCTCGGCCGGTTCGGGCAGTCCGTCGACCAGGCGATCCACTCCGCCTTCGCCGGCGGCGTGCAACTGCGCCGTTTTGATCAAAATTTTGGCGATCTGATAAGCACCGTCGTCGAGAAAGTAGTTTTCTTTGAGCGCACCGTGGCCGGATGTTTCCATCGCCAGCCAGGACTCTTTGCCCTCGCCGTTCAAGCGAACGGATTCGTTGATCACATTCTTATAGCCGCGCTGGAAGCGCAGGTGCACCCCGCCGAGCTTTTCTTCGATCCAGTATTTCAGGCCGGTGGAGGTCACCGAGTCGGTGACGATCACGCTGCCGGGATGCTCGCCGAGCACGATGGTCGCCATCAGCGCGATAAAGCGGTTGCGGTTGATCGGCGCGCCGTTTTTATCGACCGCGCCCGCACGGTCAACATCCGTGTCGAAAATGACGCCCAAATCGGCTCCTTTGTTTTTAACTGCGGCGATGATTGCGTCCATCGCATCCGGATCTTCCGGGTTCGGGATGTGGTTCGGGAACGATCCATCGGGATCGAGGAATTGACTGCCGGTTGTGTCTGCGCCGAGCGGCTGAAGAACTTTATCAACAAAATAGCCGCCCGCGCCGTTCCCGGCATCGACCACAATTTTCAATCCGGCCAGCGGCGTGTCGCCCTGCCCCGCACCTTTCCGAATAGTCGAAACCAACGATGCGGCGTAATCGTCCATCAGACCGATTTTCCGAACCCCTGAACATTCAATTTCATCAAAGGTGCCGGTCTCGGTGGCAAGGGTCAGGATTTTTGCGATATCGGCTTTTTCGAGCCCGCCATCGCGGGTGAAAAACTTCAGGCCGTTGCGGTTAAACGGCAGGTGACTGGCGGTGAGCATAATCGAACCATCGAAGGCGTGGTTTTCAAAAACGGTCGCCATAAACATAGCTGGGGTCGATGAAAGGCCGCTGTCGGCAATTGCCGCGCAACCCGCTTTTTCCAACCCTTGGAAAACCGCGGTCTTCACCCTATCAGAGGAAAGGCGGGAGTCGTGGCCGACCGCCACCTTCAGCTCCGAAACCGGCTTACCCGTTTTTTCAGAAAGCCATTGCGCAAAGGCGAGCCCGATCGGACGGATGATTTCGGGAGTCAGATTGACCGCCTCGCCCTCAACCCCTTCGAGCGCCACACCGCGCACATCACTACCATTCTGCAATTTCATCCATGCCTGATCCATTTCAAATCTCCTTAAAATTCAAATCCCGACTAAACAGGAATCTCTGCATTTTTCCAAGCCTCGGAAACCGCGATCACGGATGGAGCCGCATCCGATGATGCCCCAGCGAAAACTCACAACGCCCTCCGGTACGGACTGGCCTCATACGCCGCCAACGCGGCGGGCAATCGCGCACGCAGGTTTTGCAGGCGGACGCTGTCCGCCGGATGGGTGGAAAAGATGCTGGCGGCCGGATCAGACCCCGTTCGCTGCTCTGCGGCGCGCTCCCAGATACGTAAAGCCGCGCGAGGTTCGTAGCCTGCCCGGGCCAGATACATCATGCCGACGCTGTCCGCCTCGATTTCATCGGCGCGCGAATAGCGGGTCACCCAAATCCCATTGTACAATACAAACGTTCCGCCGAGAGCGGCCGCAATGTCGTCCCGATCTTTGGCTTGCGCGAAGAGGGTCGCGCCGAGGAACAAAACATTCGGGAGGATCTGCCGGGTCATGGCCTCGGTCGAATGACGGGCGTTGACGTGGGCGATCTCATGGGCGAGCACGGCGGCAATCTCATCGTCATCGCGCGCCAGCCCCTTTTCGGAATCCCAAAGCCCTTCGTACACCATGATTTTCCCACCGGGGGCCGCCATCGCGTTCACCACGTTGGTGTGAATCAGCGTCACTTCATAGGGAAGGTCCGGCAGGTCGGAAACCGCGCCGATCCGCTTGATCATCTCCTGAAGTTGCGCGACGCGAGCGGGATCGGCATCGAGCGGGATACCCCTAGAGCGCATCTCGTCAATGGTTTCGCCATACACCTGCGACCCCAGCTCGATATCCTGCCGCAGAGAGTAAAAGTTACGGGTCTGCTGACCGGTCACCGAATCCATCGAGGTGCAACCCGCCATCAAAAGCGCGAGTACCAAACAGCCCAAATAATAGATGTGTTTCATTTCTCGCTCAAAAGTTGGTTTCGATTATGGGGCGGTAGACCATCTCATGCACAACCACATCGTCAGGGACGGTGAGGCAGTGAACAATCATCTTGGCTGCGGAGTCTGCTTGTAAATAGTCGGGGCGTTCCTCTTGACGGAAGTCGGTATCGGTTCCGCCAGGGTAGACCCCGGTCACCTTCACATTCACCCGTTGCGCCTCTTTGATGAGGCACTGTGTGAATCCATGCAGAGCATGCTTCAACGAGCAATAGGCCGAATAATTTGCGGCACTCGTGCGGGCGATCGTGCTAACCACATTCAGGATATGTCCCGTTCGTCGTTCGCCCATTTCCCGAAGAGCCTCGCGACAGAGCAAGTACGGCGCGCGAAAATTCACCGCGTAGGATGCGTCCATTTGCTCGGTCGTCACATCGACCACCGAATTTTTACCGGGATTGAAGCCCGCATTATTGACGAGCACATCGACCTGCCCGAGAGTTGCGTGCGCCGTTTCGTAGAGAGAGACAACCGCATCCGCATCCGCAAGATCACAGGGGGCACCAAAGCATCCTGTTTCTTCTTTTAGCGTGTCCAGAAGTTGCGGATTGCGCCCTGTGGCAAACACGGTGAAGTCCAGCGCACAAAGCTGTTTCACCAGTTCACGCCCGATCCCGCGCGTTGCTCCTGTTACTAAAACGGTTCGTTGACTCATCTCGCCTCCAATTGTTCCCCTTCGACATCGCTCAGGGCAGGCACCCATTGGAAACATTTTTTCCAATGTTTGCCAATCACTTCGTTCTTTGCCGCACATTCGTGCGGCCTCTCTCCCGCTGGTCGAGTGGAAACCAAATTACCGATATCGGATTAGTTTGCCATTCCGCTTCACTTCATTGCCGCCTGTGGCGGCCTCTCTCAAGCTGCCATTCCACTTCGTGTCATTGCTTTGCACTAGCAAAGCCTGTCTCCCTGCGGTCGGCTCGTCTCGGGTGGTGTAGAGACGAGGCGCGAAGGGTGAAGCTGTATGAACAATACCGCGAACCCATCGCAACAACGTCTATGCGCTAAAATCAGCCGATATCAATGTCTGAAGTGGCGCCCCGAAGTCTCGGGGAAACTTTTAATGCTTAAAATGCCTCATGGCGGTGAAGGCCATGGCGATGCCGTGTTTGTTACAGGCTTCGACCACCTCGTCGTCGCGGATCGAGCCGCCGGGCTGGACAATGTATTTCGCTCCCACGGCGTGGGCTTCGTCGATGCTGTCGGCGAACGGAAAGAACGCCTCGGAAACAAAAACGCAGTCGCCGATGATTTTTGCAATTTCTTCTTCGGTGATGTTCGGGTTTTGAAGCTTCAGATTTTCGATTGCTTTCGGCACGGCCAATTTGCGCAACGAGTCGACGCGGTTGGGCTGACCCGCGCCCATGCCGAGCACACGGAATTGTCCCGGCTTGTATTCCTGCACCACCATGATGGCGTTGGACTTGGTATGTTTTGCCGAGGCGATGCCGAATTCGGCCAGCTCACGCTTGGACTGGTCAAATGCGGTTTCCGTCGGCACCATCCACTCAGCGATCGAATCGACATCAACATCCTGCACGAGAACGCCACCGTTGATGTCTTTAATCATTTTGCGCGGCGCGGCTTTAGCCATCGGCGCTTTGAGTTTGAGCAAGCGGATGTTTTTGCTTTTGGCTTTGAGGAATTCAAGCGCATCCGTATCGAAGTCCGGAGCAATCAGCGCTTCGATGAAGCGGCCTTTCAACCGCTCAGCCGTCGCGAGGTCAACGGTCTGTGTTACCGCAATCACGGAACCAAATGCGGAGACGGGGTCGCCGCTCCATGCCGCTTCGAACGCTTCGGCGAGCGTTTCGCCGGTCGCGTAGCCGCAGGGGTTCGTATGCTTGATCACAGAAACACCCGGCTTGCCGGAAAGATCTTTGACCGCTTCGAGGGCACCCTCGCCATCGACGTAGTTGTTGTAGCTCATCTCTTTGCCGTGGAGCACTTCCGTCTGCGCAATGCAGGCTTCGGTGGCGGCGGCATCGGTGTAGAGCCACGCTTTCTGATGAGAATTTTCGCCGTAGCGCAACTCGGTGCCGTTGGATGCGGCTTTGACAAACGGCTTGGGCGCATCGCCCGCCACTTTGTCGGCGAGGTAGTCAGCAATCGTCGCGTTGTATTCGGCGACGCGCGCGAATACTTTCTGACCGAGAGCAAAACGAAGCTCTTCGGTGGTATCGCCGCCATTGGCGTCCATGGATTCCAAAACGACCTGATAGTCGGACGGATCGGTAACGACGGTGACAAACTTCATGTTTTTGGCGGCGGAGCGGATCATGGTCGGTCCGCCGATGTCGATTTGCTCGATGGCTTCGGCGAGCGTCACATCCGGATTGGCGATGGTCGCTTCGAAGGGATAGAGATTGACGCAGACAAGGTCAATGGCTTCGAGCCCGTGCTCTTTCATGGTAGCCATGTGTTCGTCGTTGTCGCGGAGGTGAAGTAGACCGGCATGCACCTGCGGCGTAAGCGTTTTTACGCGTCCATCGAGCATTTCCGGAAATCCGGTGAACTCGGAAACATCTTTCACAGCGATGCCTGCATCGCGGATCGCTTTGGCGGTTCCGCCGGTCGAAAGCAGGTCGACCCCGCGTTCCGTCAGCGCTTTGGCAAATTCAACAATTCCGGCTTTATCTGAGACGCTCAACAGCGCCCGTGTAATTTTGCTCATCAATCTGTCCCTTCTTTTAAAATGAAGCTCGGATTTAAGCACGAAAACCTCTGCCCGAAAAATATTTTCTCTCGTTCGTTGTGATTACCTTATGCGCATATGCGCATATGCGCATAACCTGATTAATAATTTCCAAGCATTGGGAAAATCGAGTCGGAAACTTCCAATGGCTGGAAAAGCGATGCTATGCTCTTCGCCATGGATCGACCTATACACAACGAAACTCCGTTCGGCCCGCAAGAAGCGGGATGCGACCCCTTTGCTCTTTTCAAGGAGTGGTTCGCCGCGGCCATTGAGGCCGACCCGAACAATGCGGGGGTAATGACGCTCTCCACGGTGACGGACAACCGCCCCTCCGCACGGATGGTTCTATTGAAAGAACATGGATCAAAGGGGTTCGTTTTCTACACCAACACTCTGAGCCGCAAAGGGCGCGAGCTCGATGCCAACCCGCAAGCCGCCCTCACCTTCTGGTGGCCCTCCGCCGAGCGGCAGGTGCGCATTGAAGGTCGGGTCGAAAAAATCTCTCCCGAAGCCTCCGAGGCCTACTTCGCCACACGCGACCGCGACAGCCAACTCGGGGCATGGGCCTCCGCCCAGAGCGCAAAAATCGACGAAGCGGTCACGCTGGATGAGGCTCGAAGAAAATTTGGTGATGAAACCATTCCGCGTCCCTGTAGCTGGGGCGGCCTGCGGCTGATTCCGGAACGCTTTGAATTCTGGCAGGGTCGCGCCATCCGTCTGCACGACCGCATCGTTTTCGAACCCAAAGGTTCTGACTGGAAGACCTTCCGGATCGCGCCATAGCAAGAAAACCTCAAGCCTTCCGTTGTTGCCGAGGCCCACGGGGTGGACGCCGGACACTCCGCTTATTTAGATCTCGTTCAAAGAAGGTGCAGGCGGAGTTTTTAAGAGTCAGACGTTTCAAAACAGTCTAAACTCCGAGACGCTTCAGCGGAGAACGCCCTTATATAAACTCTCATATCGAAAGCGCTTTCAGCTGTTGCCCGCGACATTATAAAGGGGGCGCATATGCTGATATCAGAACAGGAACAACTGCGTGCGAATATCGAGCAACGCGTGCGGGATTTCGGAAACAACCGCAGTGCTCTGATCCCGGTGCTTCAAGAGGTTCAACTGCAACACGGTCATGTTTCGGAATATGTGATGCAAGTGATGGCCGACATCCTGAACATCCACCCGGTTGAAGTCTACGGAGTCGCCTCGTTCTACAGCTTTATCGGCCACAAGCAAAAGGGCCGCTTTATCATCCGGCTCTGCCGGACGATTTCCTGCGATATGCAAGGCAAAGACCGCGTCGCCCGCCAGCTCGAAAACGATCTCAACATTCCGTTCGGCGAGACAACGCCCGACGGGAATTTCACACTGGAATGGGCCAACTGCCTCGGCATGTGCGATCAGGGGCCCGCCCTGCTCGTCAATGAACGGATCTACACGAAGGTCACGCCGGAGAGCGTGCATGATATTCTCGAGGAGTGCCGCAAGGCATTCGGGGTCCATACGCTTCAGGAAAAGGAAACGCTATGCAAACTACCGACACCAGCCGAATGACGTTTGCCAACGTGGAATCCGGCACCGGGTTGCGCAAAGCACTGGACATGCCGCCCCGGGATATTATCGGCCTCATCACCGACTCCGGACTGAAAGGCCGCGGCGGAGCAGGCTTCCCGACCGATTTAAAATGGAAGCTGGCGGCGAATGTGGATGATGGCCTGAAATATGTTGTCTGCAATGCGGATGAGGGGGAACCGGGCACCTTTAAAGACCGCGTAATCCTCACCTACTTTGCGGACCTGATGTTTGACGGAATGACCATCGGAGGCCGCGCGATCGGCGCAACCCAAGGGATTGTTTATCTCCGCGGAGAATACACCTATCTGCGCACTTTTCTCGAAAGCAAGCTGGCCAAACGGCGCAAGGCGGGGTTGCTCGGAAAAAACGTTCTCGGCGTCGAGGGATTCCATTTCAACATTGAAATCCGCATGGGGGCCGGAGCCTATGTCTGCGGCGAAGAGACCGCTCTGATTGAGTCGCTCGAGGGCCAGCGCGGCGAGCCGCGAAATCGACCGCCCTTCCCCGTTAACACCGGTTTTATGGGTCATCCGACCATTGTCAACAATGTTGAAACCTTCACTTGGGTCCCCTGCATTGCCACGAAGGGCGCCCGGTGGTTCCACGACATCGGCACAGAAAAGTCAACCGGACTGAAACTCTTCAGCGTCTCCGGCGACTGCGGGAAGCATGGTGTATTTGAGTTCCCGATGGGCATTACCCTGAAGGAACTACTCGAAAAAGTGGACGGGGTCGGCGCGAAAGCGGTACAGGCGGGAGGAGCCTCCGGCCACTGTGTGCCGGCCAGCGAATTTGACCGCGCGATTGCCTTCGAGGATATCCCGACCGGCGGCTCCATCATTGTCATCGGGCCGGATCGCGACATGCTTCAGGTGGCGAAAAACTTTATGGAGTTTTTTGTCGATGAATCCTGCGGGCAGTGTACGCCCTGCCGCGAAGGAAACGCCAAGTTGCTCGAAGGGATCAACCTGTTGCTCGCGGGTCGCTGCCCGATGAAATATCTACGCGAACTCTGCTCGCTGGGCGAAACCATGCAGTTGGCCTCGAAGTGTGGTCTGGGCCAGTCGAGCCCGAACGCCTTCCTGTCGATTGTTACCCACTTTAAAGATGAAATTATGGGGCGCACCGAAAGCACTCTGTAGAAAGGAACCGTCATGCCGGACGCACTGCATCAAGACACCTCGCGATCGCCGCTGAGCCAGCGGATTCAGCCGGTAGGGATTCCGGGCATGGAAATCACCGATCAGAAAGTCATGATCCACATTGACGGGAGGGAAGAAACCGTTGCGGCGGGAACCACCATTCTAGAGGTCGCCCGGAAGATTGGAATCCGCATCCCCACCCTCTGCTTCCACGAAGACCTCTGTGTCGCCGGCGTCTGCCGGATCTGCGTGGTGGAAGTGGAAGGCCAGCGCACCCTGCAGACGGCCTGCTCCTATCCCATCACCGAACCGATCACCGTTCACACACACACCCGCGCCGTACGCAAAGCCCGGCGCCATATTCTCGACCTGATGCTCTCCAAACATCACGGGGAATGCTACGCCTGCTTCCGCAACAACAACTGTGAGCTGCAGGCGCTCGCCAAAGAATACGGCGTAGACTTTTTCCGCTTCGGTCATCCGGAAAAACCGCGCTTTGAAGTCGACCGCTCCAGCCACAGCTTGGTACGCGACATGGACAAATGCATCCTCTGCCGCCGCTGCGTGCGCACCTGCATCGACCTGCAGGAAGTCGGTGTGCTCGAAGTTGATAAACGGAGCGACAAATCAAAAGTGATCACCTTCGGCGACAAGCCGCTCGGAGATGTGGTCTGCATCAACTGCGGGCAATGCATCAACCGCTGCCCCACGGGAGCCCTGCGCGCCAACGACCCGACCGACGAAGTCTGGGCCGCCATCGACGACCCAACCAAACATGTCATCATCCAGACCGCGCCCAGCCCGCGCGCAGGCATCGGCGAATGTTTCGGCCTCGAACCGGGCCATCCGCTCACCTTCGAAATGAACACCGCACTGCGCGAGTGCGGCTTCGACAAAATATTCGACACCAACTTCAGTGCCGACCTCACCATCATCGAAGAGGGAACCGAGTTGCTGCTTCGCCTGCATAAAGCGCTGGTTACAAAAAAGCACGTCGCCCTGCCGCAGTTCACCAGTTGCTCTCCCGGATGGGTCAAATATCTGGAGCATTTCTACCCGGACCACATTCCCAACCTATCCACCGCAAAAAGTCCGCAGCAGATGTTCGGTGCGGTCATCAAAACCTACTACGCAAAGCTCAACAACATGGATCCGAAAGATATCGTCACCGTTGCGCTCATGCCCTGCTCCGCCAAAAAATTCGAATGCAACCGGCCCGAGATGTGCGACAGCGGATATAAAGATGTCGACTACGGCATGACCACCCGGGAACTAGCGCAGATGATCAGCGAAGCGGGAATCGATCTGCCCGCCATGCCCAAATCTGAATTCGATGATCCGTTTGGAACCGCGACTGGGTCGGGCGTTATCTTCGGGGCGACCGGTGGCGTGATGGAGGCCGCGCTACGCAGCATAATCGAACTCGTCTGCGGAATTAAAGTGGAAGATCTGTTTGAACACGCCGACATTATTCCCGTGCGCGGCTTTGAAGGCATTCGTTTTATGGAACTACCGATCACGAAGGTCGGCCCCGTACCGGATCTGTTGAAAAATCTAGTCGACGACTGGAGCTGGCTGAAAGGAGTCACCCTGAAAATCGCCGTAGCGCACGGCACGGCCAACGCCAAGCGGGTGATGGAAGATATTAAAGCGGGTGGCCGCTGCAGCGAATGCCACTTCATCGAGTTCATGGCCTGCCCCGGTGGATGCATCGGCGGCGGCGGACAGCCCATCCCGACGAGCCCGGCGATCCGCGCCGCGCGTGCGAAAGCGATCTATGATGAGGACCATTCCTACGAAATCCGGAAATCACACGAGAACCCGGCGGTCATCAAACTCTACACCGAGTTTTTCACCGACGGCCCCGGCAGTCCTCTGACTCATGATCTGCTCCATACCACCTACACGCCGAGGGGAAAATACATCGTCTAGGTCGGCAGCGCCGACGGCCCTATCGATATTGGGTGCAGGCTCAGCCTGCTTCCAAACCTGAAGAATAGCCCCGGCCCTCCATATAATCCAACCGCCGCACGAGGGCGTCTATTGACGAGAGACCGACCGCTTTTTTGCTCCAGGGAATCAACCGGCACGAGTGCTTTTGAAGCACATCGATGCGCTCGTAGTCCGCAATCAGCCATCCGGCCATATTGCGAACCGACTTCATCCGGCTCGGGTCCGACTTCAGAATGAGAACTGCCCGTTGCGGGATCCACAAGCTGGTCATGATTCCCTCATTGATCACAACCGTTTTAATGTGCTCCCGGTGGGAGGGCCATTGTTCGCCAAAAAAAGACGCCACGTCATTCAGCGCTTCGCGCACCAGATGCTCCTCATCGGCTGAGCAATACACATCAACCCCGTTCAGGGTGATCTTTTTCGCTTTTTGTGCGCAGGCTCCTTTGATGGCTTTTCGCACGACCCCACGGCCAAAAACAATTGCCATTATGGACGACAGTAACTGCATAATTTTCTACTCCTCAAACATTCTACATTTTCCAAGCATTGGAAACGGCGGGGTCGCGGCCCCCGCTCTACACTTTTCGTTTTCACCGCCTCCGGCGGGGTCGCGGCCCCCGCCCTACAAAAATTTCCGAATTGTAGCCGCGATCCTTGATCGCGGTTTAAGCATAATCAATGTGGCCAATAAATTTCCACTCATCCGCATTCACAACCAACCCTGCGCGAACCGGGTTTTCTCGCACGTAATTCCATTTTTCAGAATACGATTCATCGGAACGAAGCAAGTGATCGAAAAACTCTTTCTGCCACACTGGGGCTGTAATATTCAGGACGGAACAAAGTTCTTTGGCGCTCCACTGTTTCCACGCCCCGATCATTTTCGACAGTGTGGTCGTTCCATCCGCATCAGTACAAAAGAAACGAACGTGATCCGGCATGATGACATACGAACCGATTGCCCATCCGTACAAATCAAGAGACTTTGCCCAGTGTGTTCTTAGAACTTCATGTGCGGCAGGAGTAGCCAACAGATTTTTTCGATCATGGACACAGGTCGTAATGAAATATCGGGGGTGGCTTGCCCAGATTCCGTTTAGTCTTTTCAGATGTTTTCGATCTTCCATTTTTCTTTTTGGCGGGGTCATCCACCTTCGCCAAGGAGGCGGCCCTGCCCTACCAATCTTCGTTTCCACCGCATCCGGCGGGGTCTCGGCCCCCGCCCTACAAGTTTTGTAGCCGCCCCGAAGCTTCGGGGCGGAATTCTTCAAGGGAAGCAGCAGGATGGTGATAGCGGCGGACGCGGGCGGAACGTCCGTATTGAACCGCGTTTTTCGGGCACCAATGAAAACAGGCGTAGCACTGCTCGCAGCGGCCCTTCCATTCCGGTTTTCCGTCGATCATTTCAATATCACCCACCGGGCAGACCTCGGCGCAGAGGCCGCATCCGTTGCAGTTGTTGTCGGCGCGGAAAAAGCGGTCGGCGCGATGACGCAAAAAGAAGCGGAACCCGGGATACATGATTTTACTAAATAGTTTCCAGATGCCACCCGCCACTTCGTAGTGCCCGCGCGGGAAGGATTGTAGCTCTGCGGCGATCTCCACGATTTTCTCATCGGCCTCGCCATTGATCTCCACCTGCTTTTCGGGCGCGGGGGCTGAGCCGAGCGGCGGAAAGTTTTCGGGCATCTTAACGCCCCAGGCGGCGTGGAGATCGAGTCCGCGATCCTGCAGCATCCCGCGAATCAAAAGTGGCGCACCACCCTGCGACCCAGCGAAGGTCATCACGGTGAAAATGTAGCTATCGGGCGAAGCCTTCATTTTACGAATGAAACGCGCGACGAGCGCGGGCGGGCCCCACGCATAGACGGGGCAGACAATGCCGATGACGTCCGCGGCTTCCGGTGGATTGTTCACCGCCTCCGCAATCGGAATCAGCTCCGCATCGGGAAGTTTTTCAGCAAGGGTCTTTGCGACCGCCAGCGAATTCCCCGTCCCCGAAAACCAGTAGATCTTTGCGTTCATCGGCTACCCCCTGATAAAGACGTTGATCACAAATCTCTTAGCGCGGCAAAGCCGCAACAAAAGAGTTTTACAAAATAATGGACAACAAAATCATTTTCAACAGCTGATAAAAAAGGACTCTTTATAACTTTTCTAGTGTTTGAACACCGAGCCAACCGCTTTTCACCTCGCAGAGATTCAGAGGGCGCAGAGGGGAGCTTCTTATTTGATCTGGAACGGCTCTGCGTTCTCAGCGCCTCTGCGAGAAATCATTTTTCGAACCTTGGAAACGGCGGGGTCATGGCCCCCGCCCTACAAAAATTTTAATTGTAGCCGCGATCCGTGATCGCGGAATTAAAGCTTCGAGATGAAGCGTTCGATGCGGATCATGGCTTCTTTGATGTCGTCGAGGGCGGTGGCGTAGCAGCAACGGATGGAGCCTTCTCCGCATTCACCAAAGGCGGTGCCGGGAACGACGGCGACATCCTCTTCTTCAAGCAACTTCATGGCGAAGTCGTAAGAGCTCAGTCCAAATTTTCCAATGTCTGGAAACATGTAGAAGGCTCCGCCGGGCAGGAAGCAGTCGATGCCCATTTCGGCGAAGGCGTTGTGCATGTAGTTGCGGCGCACGGCGTAACTTTCGCGCATTTCGGCGATGTCCTCTTCGGGATTACGAAGGGCTTCGAGGGCGGCTTTCTGGCTGAGAATGGGAGCGCAAAGCATGGTGTACTGATGAATTTTCATCATGGCTTCGGTGAGCTCGGGCGGAGCACAGGCAAATCCCATCCGGAATCCGGTCATGGCCCAGGCCTTGGAGAATCCGTGCAGGTAAATGGTGCGTTCGCGCATTCCGGGCACCGAGAGGATACTGGTGTGCGTCTCGTCATAGGAGAGCTCGCCGTAGATTTCGTCGGTGAGGACGATGAGGTCGTGCTCAATGGCAAACTCAGCAATGTCTTTCACTTCGTCGCGCGACAACGTGGCCCCGGTCGGATTGGTCGGGAAGTTGAGCATGAGGAGCTTGGTCTTTTTGCTGACCTTTTTTTCCAACGCTTCGCGCGTGAGTTTGAAGTCGTTCTCTTTGGTGGTCTCGACGGCAACGGGTACTCCGTGAGCAAAGGTGATGACAGGATTATAGGAAACGTAGCAAGGCTCGTGGTAGAGCACTTCGTCGCCGGGTTCGATCAACGCGCGGATGGCGAGGTCCATGGCCTCGCTGACACCGACGGCGATTAGAATTTCGGTTTCGGGGCAATATTCAGTGCCGGTTATTTTGTTAACGTAACCGGAAATCTCTTTGCGAAGGCTGAGCAGCCCGAGGTTGGAGGTGTAACTGGTGACGCCCTGCTCCAGGGCCTTGATGGCGGCCTCGCGAATGTGCCACGGCGTGACGAAGTCTGGCTCTCCGACGCCGAGGCTGATCACATCGTCGCGGGAGCTTACAATATCGAAAAAGTCGCGGATGCCGGAGCGCGGAATATCGCGCACGTGGCTGGCGATTCGACTATGGAGAGATTTGGGGGCGTTCGTTTTCATCGGGAATGTGCATGAGCACGTCGTTGCGTTTATAGGTTTTGAGCATGAAGTGGGTGGCGGTACCGACCACACCATGAATGGTGGAAAGTTTTTCGCTGACGAAGCTGGCGACTTCGTTCAGAGTTTTCCCGCTGACAAAGAGGAGCAGGTCGTAGCCGCCGGACATGAGAAAGGCGGATCGAACTTCGGGGAAGCGGCTGATGCGGTCGGAAATGCGGTTGAAGCCGCCTTCGCGTTCGGCGGTCAGGCGCACTTCGATAGCGGCCGTAACGGGGCCGTCTTCTAGTTTGTCCTCATTGATGACCGTCTGATAGCCCTGGATAACTCCCTGGTTTTCATAGACCTCAATCTGGGCATTGACTTCTTCGACCGTTTTGCCGAGCAGTTTGGCCAGATTTTCCGGGCTCTCTTTCGCGTTGTTCTTTAATAGTTTAAGTAGTTCGTTCATAACGTCTCTCCTGTTGGAAGTTGTTTTATAGACGGGTTTTCCAATGGTTGGAAGAATGTTTTCCAATGGGTGGAACTTTTTCGTCGAATTGTTCCGAGGATTGGAAAATATAATATCATCTTATGCGCATATGCGCATATGCGCATAAGATGATTTCTGAACCTAAAAAAACGCCCTGCAGATGCAGGGCGCTTCAGGCCTTCTGACGCGTCATTTAGAAGCGATTGAAGCATCCGACGGTAGCGAACAGGTCGCCATCGTTTTCCCTAGAAGATCGGGGTGCCGTCGGTGTCTTTTTTGTGGCGCATGAAAAGCGACACATGGGGGAAAAGACGGGTTTTTTGTACGAGCGCCAGAATAATGGCCGCGACGCTGAGCGCAAGAAGCATCATAACGTTGGCCGTGATTGATGCCGTACTTCCCGCTTCAACGAGCGAGTGAATCGTAAAGACAAGGGTGCGAACTCCAAACAGGATGACAAGCAGATAGCTGATCAGATTGAAATTTTTGAGGCCGTAAATAATGTAGATTTGGATGAGCAGGATCAGGGCCCCTCCCGCCAGCTGCGTTGCGCTCATCGACGAGTGGAGGCCGATGAGCTGCAGAGCCGTGATAGCGGCAAAAAATGAGGCAATGATCAGCAACGTGAAATTGAAGTGCTTATATTTCTCTCTGTTTTCGGGATAAGGCCACTGAGCGAGGGAGCGTTCAACCGCGGACGCGACGAATTTTTCCTTCAGCTCGGCATAGATCGTTTCTTTACGCTCGTTGCGGGCAAGGCGGGTCTGCACTTCTTTGCTGATTTCATTCCGAGTTTTCATGAGAGTCTCCTCTTTTCTAAATTCTACGAGTTGCGCGGCGTAAGCAAGAACACTTTATCCTGCCGACGGGCCTTTTTGAGTGGCTCAAGCGTGATGGCTTAGCCGGGACTCAAGGACAGGAATAAAAAAGCGCCCCGCGGCGGCTGGGCGCTTCCAACTCTATGACGCTTTGTTTAGAAGCTACAGGAGAGTCCGACGGTTCCGAGCAGGTCGACATCATAAGCGGCATCGGTCAGCACATCGCTATCGAGCTGGGCAATGTAGGTGACGCCACCGCTGAGCGACCAGTTGTCGTTCAGCGCGTAGCTCAGCCCGGCCGAAAGGGTGGCATCGTTGAGACCGTCCGGGCCGGCATCGTTCACCAGATAGGCGATCGTGGCACCAGCGGACGCGGAAAGCTTTTCGGTCAGGTCGGTTTCGTAGTCGAGCGCTCCCTGAATGTACAAGCTATTCTCAATGGCTCCACCCACTCCGTAGTTAAAGGACAGTGCGGTGGAAAACCCGTTCGTTCCGAGTGCTTTGCCGAAGCTAAGCCCGATTTCCTTGTCGGAATCACCACCATTGGGATAGGTGTACTCGGTATAGCTCAGCCCGATATCAACCACTTTAACCGGCAGGCTGTAGGCGATGTAGTAATCCACCTCGGAAAACTCGCTCCCACCACCGATGTCGTTGATGTCGTAGTTGGCCCAAATACCGATCGCGAGCGATCCATATTTTTCGTCGATCGGAAATCCAGAGATCTCCGCACCGGGTTGCATAACAAACCCGTCGTTGAGGGTAACTCCGCGGAAGACATAGGCGCTGGCAAAGTCAACGCCTGCGCTTACGTCAGCCGCGTGAGCGGCGCCAGCGACCCCTAAGGCCGCGATTAGTAATAGTGTTCCTTTTTTCATTTTCATTTCTCCTTTGTGTTTTCTGTTTCTAATTCTGATTGGAATGCGCCCGCCGACCCCTCTCCCTCGTGCAAGCCGCACGGACGCTCTCTGAATGTCTTTAACCGACGGCGTCGTCTCCCTTTTCGCCTGTGCGGATCCGAATGCATTCCTCCAGGCTCTGGATGAAGATCTTGCCGTCGCCGATGTTTCCGGTGCGCGCCGCCTCAATGATGGCGTCAACAGTCGGGTCGACAAATTCGGCATTCACCGCAATCTCGAGACGGATCTTTTTGAGAAGGTTCACCTCAATGTCCGCACCGCGGTAGGTCTCGTGATATCCCTTCTGCTGACCGCAGCCTAGGGCATTGGTCACCGACATTTTGAATACGCCTTTTTCGTAGAGCGCCTGTTTGACGGCCGTTAGTTTCTGCGGCTGGATATATGCAATAATCAGTTTCATAATAGTTCTCCTTTGATTTTAGTGGTTTCTGATTACTGAGTCGTCCAGAGCTGGAAACCGCTATAGGCTTCTTCGCCGTGTTCGCTAATGTCCAGTCCGCGGATTTCCTCTTCCGGGGAGACGCGCAGTGCGTTGAACTTCTTCAGGATGCTGAAGAGAATGAACATCGTGGTAAATGCCCACAGCGGAATAATCACCGCCCCAGCAATCTGACCCATCCAGTTTCCGTAGATGATCGTCGATCCCTCTCCGGTCGCACCGTAGGATCCGAAGATCGCTGTAGCGATCAGACCCCAGACTCCACAGAGTCCGTGTACCGGGAAGGCCCCAACCGGGTCGTCGATCCGTAGCGCGTCGAGCAGTTTAACACCCAGGGTGACAAGTATACCGGCAACCACACCAATGATGATCGCTTCAACATTGCTAACCCCGTCGCAGTTGGCGGTGATCCCGACGAGACCCGCAAGGATTCCGTTAAGCGCCATGGTGAGGTCCGGCTTCTTATGAATGATCCAAGTCGTCAGCATGGCGAGCAACCCACCGGCAGCCGCGGCCAGGGTCGTGTTCACTGCGATGAGCATCACGGCGTTGGTGTTGTCCGCGCCATAGATAGCAAGCTGCGAACCGGGGTTGAATCCGTACCAGCCGACCCATAGAATAAATACACCGAGTGCAGCCAACGGAAGGTTATGCCCCGGCATCGCTCTCGGTTTCCCATCTGCGGCAAAACGTCCGATGCGTGGACCCAGAACAATAGCTCCGGCCAAACCGGCGAATCCACCGACGGCATGTACAACACCCGATCCGGCGAAGTCATAAAAGCCCATGGTATCGAGGAAGCCACCGCCCCATTTCCAGAAACCACTAATCGGGTAAACCAACCCAGTAAGCACCGCACTGTAAACTAAGTACGCGGAGAACTTCAGACGTCCCGCCACCGCACCCGAGACAATCGTTGCCGCCGTTGCCGCAAAGGCAACCTGGAACAAAAAGTCGCACTGAGGAGTCAAGGATCCAGCCACGACATCGCTTCCGATTCCATCGATTCCTATTCCACCCCAGCCCATAAAGCCGCCGAGAATGGCATCCCCATACATAATCCCGTACCCAACTAGGAAATACAGCAATACGCCGATACATAGGTCCATCACATTCTTAAACAGAATGTTGACCGCATTCTTCGCGGAATTAAACCCGGCTTCGACCATGGCAAATCCCGGCTGCATAAAGATCACCAGCACTGCGCCTATCAATAGAAATAGATTGTCTATTGTATACGCGGTTGTTTCAGCGACCGTCGGTTCAGCGATTATCTGCGCCACCCCGTCGGTCACATCAGCTAATTCCTGTGCATGCACTGGAGCAGTCAAACAGACCACCGCAGCCAGCGCAGCCAGCGCAGCCAGAGTTAACAGTATTTTTTTCATCTTCTCTTTCCTCCCTTTCATTCTACCCTTCCAAAAATGCAGAGCCTCTTCTGCAAAACTATGTCTCACCAATTAGCAGAGTTTGTGCCTAAAAATAACAGACTATTATAAACTGTTCTTTACCAATTAGATACAAACTATCAATTTATTTTGATAGTTGTAGGAAGGACGTTTATAGATACATATATGTACTATATACATCCACAATAACATTTTTGGCGTGTGTGTTTAGATATAATCCGCGCTACTCACAAAAGCAGGGGAATTCAGTTCACCTCAGATTTACATTTTACAGAAATGACTCATGCCCCACGGACGGCAAGGCCGGCCCACAGACAAAGAGGGCTTAAGTGAATCCATGCCGATTGCCCCACAGGGGTCTCCATCGAATAGTCGGTATGTCATTGCAGGACAAACTTCTCTGTACTTAGAGAGCTTGAGATCCATTCAGAAAATATACACGTCGCGACACACTTCCGAGAAGAGCCCTTTTGCGACCAAGGCCTATATCCGCTCTATTTTTCACTGTGCTTACAATAGATATCCCGCCGGACGCGGCTACAGAGATTGCAGGCAAGAGCATCCTGTCCTGAGCTCCACCGAAGGGCGACCCCGCTCTTTTGGCCTGAAAGCAAACTGAAGGTGGCATCAAAAGGAAACCGACAACCCAAACGCCTCTCCCTCTTGAGTGAAAAAGGTCTGACACATTGAAGCAGGCAAGCCTTAGACAGCTCGTCGTAGCGCCACCATATGGGTCTGCTTCCAGTCCTGCTTGCGGTAAAAAATAATCGCCGGAACATTGTGCGCGTCGGCCAACAGCTGGATTCGGGTCGCGCCCTGACCGCGAGCCCACTGCGTCGCCGCCTCAACCAACGCCTTTCCAAAACCCTTTCTGCGATGAGCCGAGGTGACTATCAGATCTTCCAACAATCCGGATGCGCCCCCTTCGGCGGTGGAGACCAGCAACTGCACGGTGACCATCCCGACAATCCGCTCGCCTCGCTCCGCCACCCAAACCTCTGCAGTGGGCGATTCAAGCAACCGCATCAGGCCGCGCCGCTGCTTTTCTGGCTCCGCATCAAATTGCGTCTCAATTGCAAACAACTCCCGAAGCAACCTCCGCATATCCTCCAGGTCACTCGATCCGGCCCGGCGAATCCCAACCGCTTTCGCTTTTTGACTTCCTACTTTCGCTTCCATCTCTACACACCCTCATCTCAATACACACACACAAAACAAAAAAGGGCGCCCGGAATGATCATCCCTGGGCGCCCATCATTCACCTTTAAAGCGAGATGCCTTTAAAAGCTACAGGAGAGTCCGACCGTTCCGAGCAGGTCGACATCATAAGCGGCATCGGTCAGCACATCGCTATCGAGCTGGGCAATGTAGGTGACGCCACCGCTGAGCGACCAGTTGTCGTTCAGCGCGTAGCTCAGCCCGGCCGAAAGGGTGGCATCGTTGAGACCGTCCGGGCCGGCATCGTTCACCAGATAGGCGATCGTGGCACCAGCGGACGCGGAAAGCTTTTCGGTCAGGTCGGTTTCGTAGTCGAGCGCTCCCTGAATGTACAAGCTATTCTCAATGGCTCCACCCACTCCGTAGTTAAAGGACAGTGCGGTGGAAAACCCGTTCGTTCCGAGTGCTTTGCCGAAGCTAAGCCCGATTTCCTTGTCGGAATCACCACCATTGGGATAGGTGTACTCGGTATAGCTCAGCCCGATATCAACCACTTTAACCGGCAGGCTGTAGGCGATGTAGTAATCCACCTCGGAAAACTCGCTCCCACCACCGATGTCGTTGATGTCGTAGTTGGCCCAGATACCGATCGCGAGCGATCCATACTTTTCGTCGATCGGAAATCCAGAAATTTCCGCACCGGGTTGCATGACAAACCCGTCGTTAAGGGTGACTCCACGGAAGACATAGGCGCTAGCAAAGTCAACGCCTGCGCTTACGTCAGCCGCGTGAGCGGCGCCGGCAAACCCTAAGGCCGCGATAAGTAATAATGTTCCTTTTTTCATTTTCATTTCTCCTTTGATTTTTCTGTTTCTAATGGGTTCTAAATGCGCCCGCCGACCCCTCTCCCTCGTGCAAGCCGCACGGACGCTCTCTGAATG
>CAYYYX010000016.1:0-34730 GCA_964476065.1 uncultured Verrucomicrobiota bacterium
GTATTAAAAACCTAACGGTTTTGCAATGGGGAATTATGCGAGATGCAGGATACGGGATCGTTCTATGCAATCTCGAGTCCCTAACCCCGACTACAATAAGTTCGCTGCCTTTTCGGCGAGGGCGGAACGAACGCCCTCCGTCAAGAGCATATGAGCCGCCAACGATTCACCACGGAACTTTTCCACCACCGCGCTCAGCCCATTGGAAAGGCTATCCACGTAGGGATTGTCGATCTGGTATAAGTCGCCCGTCAGAATAATCTTCGTGTCGTGCCCAACGCGGGTGATCACCGTTTTCACCTCTAACGGCGTCAGATTCTGAGATTCGTCCACAATCATAAACTGATTGGGAATGCTCCGTCCGCGAATATAGGTGAGCGGCTCGACATCGATCAGCGGGTTCGAGGCCAGCAGGTCGCCGCCCTTTTTATTTCCACCCCCTCCGCCTGACTGATTGTGAACAATCAACGCCAGCGCATCGTGAATCGGCTGCATCCAGGGATCGAGTTTTTCTTCCACCGAGCCGGGCAGATAACCGAGATCCTTACCCATCGGGAAAATCGGACGCGAAACCAGCAGGCGCTTATACTGCTTCGTATTCATCACCTGATGAAAACCCGCCGCAATCGCCAGCAGGGTTTTACCGGTGCCGGCCTTGCCGCAAAGCGTAATCAGCTTGATCTTGTCGTTCAATAGAGCGTCCATCGCAAAGCGCTGCTCGCGGTTGCGCGGGGTAATCGGTGTATTCGTATCGCTGATGGTAATGAGCTTTACCACCCGATGCGTTTCCAGATCGTAGCGGCCCAGCATCGTCTGCTTGGGATCGTTTGGATTTTGCAGCGTCACATATTGATTGGCGGACAGCTCATCCATCCCCGGAATCACCGCATGGCCCTCTTTTGCAAAAAACCCGATCGCTTCTGCATCCGCTTCCAGCACCGCCTGCCCCGAATACATTTCGTCGGGCTCATGATGCTGTCCATTTTCATAATCCTCAGCATCCAATCCCAGCGCATCTGCCTTCAGGCGCAAATTGATATCCTTACTCACCACCGTACACTTCACATCCGGCGTCACTTTTTGAAGATCCACCGCCAGCTTAACAATCAAATCGTCGGCGGAAAGCCCCACAGAAAACGGATCATCCTTGTCGGCGAAAAGCACTTTGAGGGTTCCACCGCTATCGAGCGTCACGCCGTCAGAGAGCCGTCCGACTTTTCGAAGCTCATCGAGCGCCCGGGAAACGGTACGGGCATTGCGCCCGCGCTCGCTCAGTTCGCGCTTAAACTGGTCAATCTCCTCCAACACCTTCAACGGAATAATCACGTTGTTCTCTTTGAACTGACGATAGGCGGAGGGATCGTGAATAAGGACATTGGTATCCAGAATAAAATTTTGCATACAAGAAGTGTAGCGACCTAACCCCGCGCGCAAAAGCTGATTTCACAACCGACTGCGTCGGAATACAGCGCTTCGCGGCGCACGGGCCACACTTCTTCCAAGCCTTGGACTCGAGGCGAAGCGAGAGAGGCCGCATGAATGTGCGGCAAGGAACGAGCCGACCAACGGGAGACGGGCTTTGCTATTGCAAAGCAATGAAGCGAAGCGGAGTGGCAACTGACTGGCAACCCGGATGATCCGGCGGGCCTTTTTTTTCCAATGGTTGGAAAAATGGAGGGAAAAGTTTCCAATGTTTGGAAGAAAATTTTCATCCGCCGTCGCCAAGGCTATGGCGGGACAAGAGGGTTGGAACCTCCGTCGCCAACCCCCTTCGCCAAGGCTTCGGAGGTCAGGCAGCCATGGAGGTCGAGAAGCTAGACGAGGGTGAGGATTTCGGCTTCGGTTTTGCCGACGGCGATGGTGTGCTCGAAGTGGGCAGAGAAACTTCCGTCATGGGTGACGACGGTCCAGTTATCGTCGAGGACTCGGACTTTGTTTTTGCCGATGTTGACCATGGGCTCAATAGCGAGTGTCATGCCGGCTTTGAGTTTGGGGCCGCGTCCGGGTTTTCCAAAGTTTGGAATCTGGGGGTCTTCATGCATATCGCGGCCAATTCCGTGACCGACAAAGTCGCGGACAATGGAAAAGCCGGCCTCTTCAACGACGGTCTGAATGGCATGTGAAATGTCGCCGAGGCGATTGCCGTCGACCGCTTGTGCAATTCCCGCATGAAGTGATGCTTTGGTGACGTCGAGGAGCCGTTGTTTTTCCGGATCGATTTCACCGATTGCAACGGTGATTGCGGTGTCGCCAATAAATCCGCCGAAAGAAATTCCGGTGTCGATGCTGACGATGTCGCCTTCTTTGAGGATGCGGGGCCCGGGGATGCCGTGGACGACTTCGTCGTTCACGGAGGTGCAGATCTGTCCGGAAAAGCCGTGAAATCCGTAGAACGCGCTGACTCCGCCGGAATCGCGAATCAGTTTTTGCGCAAGGTTTCCGAGCTCGAGAGTGGTAACACCGGGCTTGGCGTATGCACCCACGGCATCGCGAACGCGCGCGGTCATTTGGTTTACCCGACGCATGGAATCGAGTTCGGAAGCAGACTTGATGATGATCATGAGAGAAAATTATGAATTTTGAACTATGAAAGATGAATTGTGAGACTGGGAACAAAAACTCCGCACTCTGAACGATGAATTATAAAAATAAAAACTCCTCACTCTGAACCGTGAACTCCCAACTTCTTCATCCGTTGAGAACGACGAGCGCCTGCTGGTCGGTGTTTTCAGCAGAGCCACTGGCATCGATGTCGCGGACGAGTCCCTTTTCACGGTAGTAACCGATGAGGGGCGCGGTCTGCTTTTTGTAGACTTCGAGACGATTGAGGATGGTTTCCTCGCTGTCGTCAACTCGCTGATAAAGTTCGCCACCATCGACATCGCAAATGCCTTCTACCTTCGATGGCATGTTGATGAGGTGATAGATCGCACCACAGGTTTTGCAGGTGCGACGAGAGGTGAGCCGGGGAATCAGGGCCTCGCGATCCGCATCCAGATTGAAGACGTGGGAAATGGTTCCATTGATTTCGGCAAAGAGGGTCTGGAGACCTTCGGCCTGCTCAAGGGTGCGCGGGAAACCATCGAATAAAAATTTGGCACTGCTCGGCTCTTGGGCGACGCGTTCTTTGATGATTTTCAGAATCAGACTGTCAGAAACCAGCTCACCCGCTTCCATACAGGTTTGGGCTTCGAGGCCGACTTCGCTACCCGATTTAACGGCGGCGCGAAGCATATCGCCCGTGGAAATATGCAGGTAGCCTTTTTGGGCTTTTAGGAGTTCCGCGAGGGTGCCTTTACCCGCACCCGGTCCGCCGAGGAGAATAATTGCTTCCATGGGGTCTACCTTCTTCCAGATTTCAATTTGCCTTTTTTCAAGAAACCATCGTAGTGGCGCTCGAGCAAATGAGATTCAATCTGACGCATGGTGTCGAGCATGACTCCGACCATGATCAACAGGCTGGTTCCGCCAAAAAACTGAGCAACGATAAAGGGAACGCCGAATTGCTTCGAAATGATGGTTGGTACCAATGCGATGATGGTTAAAAAGACTGCCCCTGCCAGAGTTAGACGCGTCATTACACGATCAAGGAATTCAGCGGTCGGAGTTCCGGGACGGATGCCGGGAATGTAGCCGCCGCCTTTTTTAAGGTTATCTGCAATCTCGACTGGATTAAATTGTATCGTGACCCAGAAGTAGGAGAAAAAGAGGATCACTAATCCAAAAACGGCCATGTAAAGCGGGGTTCCATTTTGTAATGCGGCGGCCCATGGCTTAAAGAATGTCCCCGGCATCCAATTAAAAATCATGGGCGGAAAGGTGAGCATCATAGAGCCCAAGATAATCGGCATGACTCCGGAATGATTCACCCTCAGTGGCATATAGGTATGCTGTCCGCCATACACTTTTTTACCGACCACTCGTTTGGCGTACTGAACGGGAACTTTTTGTAGAGACTGTGTAACCGCGATAGCCCCCGCAATCACAAAGAGAAGCATCAGGAGCATGGCGACCAACATAAAAGGAGAATGACGCACGATGCCATCAACGGGCTTGAACATACTGATCATCGCACCGACGGCTACCGGAAGACGACTGATGATATTAACGGTGATGATTATGGAAATTCCGTTACCAATCCCGCGCTCTGTGATCTGCTCACCGAGCCACATCATTAGAAGGGTTCCCGTCGTTAGCGTCATCAAGGAAAGCAATGTAAACCCAATCCCTGGAATTTGAACAACACCTTCCGGGAGGAACCCCCCGTATTGGATGGAACGCACCATCGCAAACCCCTGAATAAGACAAATAAGCACGGTAAGATAGCGGGTGTATTGAGTTATTTTTGCCCGTCCAGCTTCTCCCTCTCTGCCCAATTTGGCTAGATACGGAATCACTGGAGATGAAAGCTGAAGGATAATCGACGCACTGATATAGGGCATGATTCCTAACGCTCCAACCGCACAACGTTGAAGAGCACCCCCGCTAAAGAGGTTCAGCATATCCATCACCCCGCCATTGCTAGGGCGATTGGCAATCCACTCAGAGAGGAGACCGAAGTCGACCCCGGCAATTGGGATATTGGCCAGGAGACGACAAAGGAAGATGACTCCCAAGGTGAAAAGGATGCGCTGACGCAGTTCCTGAATTTTAAAACTATTTATAAATGCAGAAAGCATCGGTATACCCCGGTTCACTTAAACTTTTATTTAGACAACTTCGCAGGCACCGCCAGCAGCTTCAATTTTCTTTTTAGCTGTTTCGCTGAATGCGGTCGCTTTGATAGAAAGTTTTTTGCTAATTTCGCCGGTCCCCAGAATTTTGATTCCGTCGTTGCGACCTTTAACCAAGCCCGCCGCACGCAGGGTTTCTGCGGTGACTTCGGCGCCTTCGTCGAACGCATCAAGCGATGTCAGATTAACCGGAGCCAATACTTTGCGGGTGAAGTTGGTGAAACCACGTTTGGGAATACGGCGAGCCATGGGCATCTGCCCCCCTTCAAAGAGAGGACGGTGTCCGGAACCCGAGCGGGACATCTGTCCCTTTTGTCCACGTGCACTGGTTTTCCCTTTTCCGGAAGCACGTCCGCGTCCGAGGCGGATTTTCCGATGGGTCGAGCCTTCTGCCGGTTTGAGTGAATGCAAATTCATTTCGAAAACCTCTTATTTATTTTCCGCGAGCCGCAAGCGCTTCTTCTCGTGTACGCAAGGTTGCGAGAGCGGCCATGGTTGCTTTTGTTACGTTCAATTTGTTGTTACTACCGAGTGATTTTGCGAGGACATCTTTAACACCCGCCAATTCCAGGATCGCACGGCAGGAGCCGCCCGCGATCACACCGGTACCTTCAGAGGCAGGACGCAGGAGAACCTGCGCACCGCTGAATTCGCCACGTGCTTCGTGAGGAATAGTGGTTCCGCGCATGGTAACCGTTGTCAACCCACGCTTGGCAGATTCGCCACCTTTGCGGATGGCATCGGCCACTTCGTTAGCTTTTCCGGTTCCGTATCCGACCTGGCCCTTACCATTGCCGACAACCACAAGAGCGCTAAAGCTGAAACGACGTCCACCTTTAACTACTTTTGAGTTGCGGTTGATATGAACCACGCGTTCTTCGAAGTCGGACTTCTTCTCGTCTCTTTTCTTATCAAATTTTCTAGCCACAGCGAGAACCTCCTAAGTTACATAAATTAAAATTCGAGACCGGCTTCGCGAGCACTATCTGCTAATGCCCGGAGACGCGTTCCGAAGGAAAAACCACCGCGGTCGAATGCGACGCGAGCCACACCCTGTGCCTTGGCCGCTTCGGCAATTTTGGTTCCGAGCGATTTGGCAGTTTCGGCCGTGTTGTTCTCGCCCATCGAAGAGGCCGAGCAGATGGTTTTCTGCGCGTCGTCGTCGATGACCTGAACATAAAGATAGCGATTGGAGACATAGACGGCCATCCGAGGACGGTCGGCAGTTCCCTTGATTTTGTTCCGCAAACGAAGATGTCTGCGCTTCCGATAATCTGATTTGTTTTTGAGCTTCATGATTAAGCCACTGCCTTACCTTCTTTGCGACGAATCTGCTCGCCTTTATATTTGACGCCTTTGCCTTTATACGGCTCGGCGGGCGAGAACAGGCGGATGCGTGCAGCAACCTGTCCGACGAGGGACTTATCGTGCCCTGATATTTTTACTGCAATCCCTGCCTTGTCCACGTCCACCGTAATTCCTGCAGGAATTTCATATTTAATGTCATGCGAAAATCCGAGTGCCAGCACACAGGTCTGTCCCTGCATCTGGGCCTTATAACCCACTCCGCTGATCTCGAGCTCTTTGACGTAGCCTTTTTCGACACCGATCACCATGTTGTTGATGACGCTGCGAATGGTTCCGTGAAGCGATCGAGCCTCCTTGGTTTCGTTGGTGCGTCCTACGACGACCTGATTATCTTCCACCGCGACCGTGATCAGTGCCGGGACATCCCAAGCGCTTTCACCTTTCGGCCCTTTAACGGTGACGATGCTTCCAGCAATCTTGACCTCAACTCCGGAGGGGATTGCAATGGGTTTGATTCCTATTCTTGACATGGTTTCAACCTCAGTTTCAAAAATTACCAAATATAACAGAGCACTTCGCCACCGACATGAGCCTTGCGGGCATCGTTATCGGTGAGAATTCCAGAAGATGTGCTTAAGAATGCGGTTCCGATTCCACCCAGCACGCGCGGGACATCCTCCGCGCCGACATAGTGACGACGGCTCGGACGGCTCACGCGACGCAAACCCTGAATAACGGGCTTCTGGTCTTCCATATATTTCAGAAAGAGAACCAGCGTTGCTTTTCCTTCAACATTTTCCTTCGTGAAGTCTTTGATGTAGCCCTCTTCTTTAAGAAGGCGGGCGACCTCGGTCTTCATTTTGGAATGCGGGATCTGAACCTGTTTATGCTCGGCCATGTTGGCGTTGCGGATACGGGTCAGCATATCAGAAATAGGATCACTCAATATCATTACTCTTCACCTTTTGTTTTCTGTTCAAACGGCATTCCCAGCAAGCGAAGCAGTTCGTGTGCCTCTGGGTCGGTTTGGGCCGTCGTAACAATCGTCACGTCCATGCCGTGAACCTTGCGGACGTGATCCGGGTCGATTTCCGGAAAAATGGTCTGCTCTTTAATCCCGAGGGAGTAGTTTCCGCGTCCATCAAAGGATTTTTCTGGAACGCCACGGAAGTCGCGAACTCGCGGCAAAGCGATATTCAAGAGGCGATCGATGAATTCATACATCCGCGCGCCGCGCAGTGTAATTTTTCCAGAAAGCGCCATGCCTTCACGCAGCTTAAAGTTAGATACGCTTCGGTACGCTTTGATCATCATCGGGCGTTGCCCAGTGATTTTCGCCAGGTCCTCAAGGACGGCGGTCAATGCATCGCGATCGTGCTGTGTTCCCACACAGACATTGATCGAGATTTTCGAAAGCTTCGGAACGAGCATGGAGTTCGCGTAATTGAACTTCTTCTGAAGTTCCGGAACCACCTTCTCACGATATTTGGTTTTTATTGTCGGGGTCATAGTTAACGCCCACTCCTCGTAAATGGTTTGGTGTTGTTAGTTATTCTGCTTTTTTCAAATTCGAAATATTGATGGGAGCCTCTTTTTCAATGACTCCACCCTGCGGGTTATCTTGCGTCTTCCGCATGTGCTTCTTAACAAAGTTTAAGCCTTCCACCAGAGCCCGTTCGCCCAGTACTTGCAGTACTTTGCCCGTTTTGCCCTTGTTATCACCGGTGATGGCCAGAACCATGTCGCCTTTTTTAATATGTGCTCCCATAAATCGGTTTCCTCTCTTAAAGCACTTCCGGGGCCAGTGAGACCACCTTCATGAAATTCCCGTCGCGCAACTCGCGAGCAACCGGGCCAAAAATACGGGTACCGCGCGGATTTTCCGTGGCATCCAGAATGACGGCGGCATTGGTATCGAAACGAAGCACAGAACCATCCTTGCGGCGGATCGGAGCTTTCGTGCGCACAACAACGGCTTCGCACACTTCGCCTTTTTTAACCATGCCGTTCGGCTGCGCTTCTTTGACACACACCTTGATGACTTCGCCCACTCGAGCGAAGCTACGCTTGGTTTTCAGAACCCGGATACACATCACGCTACGTGCGCCTGTGTTATCCGCCACTTCTAATCTGCTCTGCACTTGAATCATTGTATTCCTGCCTTATTTCGAAATAATTTCAACCAGACGCCAGCATTTCAGCTTACTGATGGGGCGCGTTTCCATGATGCGTACCACATCGCCCACTTTAGCGGTGTTGTTTTCATCGTGAGCGTGCACTTTTTTCTGTACGCGAATCTCTTTGCCCAGCAACGGATGCCGAACGCGGCGTTCGATCTGCACAGCGATGCTCTTGTTGCCGACCGCGCTACAAACACGACCTTCACGCACTTTGCGATTTTTTCTAGAGTCCATGATTTACCCCTCGGCGGTTGTCGCCTGATTCATAATCGTTTTAATACGGGCAATAGATCGACGCACCGCACGGATCTGCAGCGGATTTTCCAACTGCCCCGATACCTGCTGGAGACGGAGACTGAAAAGCTCCTTCTTCGCGTCGCCGAGTTGCTCCTGCAACTCGTCACCCGTCATGTCTTTAAGTTCTTTTGTATTTTTCATTCGATTGCTCTCATCTAAAATCGTTAGCCGTGGCGGGTCATAAAGCGAACACGGATCGGCAGTTTGAAGGCCGCCAGACGCATCGCGGTGCGCGCCTGAGCCTCGGTGACTCCGTCGAGTTCAAACAGAACCCGTCCCGGACGCACAACGGCCACCCAGCCTTCGACGCCACCCTTCCCTTTACCCATGCGAACCTCGAGTGGTTTTTTGGTATAGGGTTTGTCGGGGAAAATTCGAATCCAGAGTTTCCCTTTACGTTTCAGGTTGCGGTTGATTGCCACACGGCAGGCCTCAATCTGAATGTTAGTAATCCAGGCACGTTCCATCGCTTGCAGACCATACTGACCGAAAGATACAGTGGTTCCGCCCTTGGCCATCCCACTACGGGAGCCCTTCTGGACTTTGCGATGCTTAACTCGTTTTGGCATTAAAGGCATGGTTCAAATACTCCTGTTAAGCTTTCGCCTTTTCTTCCTTCTTACAAATCCAAACTTTGATTCCGATAGCGCCAGCGACCGTGCGGGCCGTAGCAACACCGTAATCAATATTGGCACGTAGCGTATGAAGCGGGATTCGTCCCTCTTTATAGCTTTCCGTGCGGGAGAGCTCAGCGCCGCCTAAACGGCCGCCCGCCTGAACCTTGATGCCTTCGGCACCCGTGTCCATCGCCATCTGAATGGCGCGCTTCATTGCGCGGCGGAACGAAACCCGACGTTCGAGCTGCATGGCGATACTTTCCGCCACCAACGTTGCGTCGAGATCCGGATCTCTCACCTCATCAATTTCAACATAAACTTCTTTTTTGGTCGTCACGCTCAGTTGCTCACGCAACCGCTCGATGTCTTCCCCTTTGCGACCGATCACCAAGCCCGGACGGGCGGTGCGAATGGTCACACGAACACGATTAGCATAACGTTCGATAAAAACGTTAGAAATCGCGGCGTCGGGTAGACGTTTTTTAACGGCTGCTCGGATACCAATATCTTCCTGAAGCAGATTTGCAAACTCCTTCTTGCCGGCATACCAGCGCGAACGCCAGTTTTTGTTTAGCGCAATACGAAGTCCAATAGGATTTACTTTTTGTCCCAAAACGATTCCCTTTCTACTTACTTACGGTCTGTCAAAACGACGGTTACATGTGAGGTGCGCTTGCGGATCGGACTGGCCGAGCCACGAGCGCGGGGCCGGAACCGTTTCAGGGTCGGGCCGCCATCAATATGTGCGTCTTTCACAAAAAGCTGCTCAACAGAAACCCCCTCATTACTCTCGGCATTTGCAATGGCCGATTTCAGGGTCTTTCCAATCTGGAGCGCAGACTTCTTGGCATTAAATTCAGTGATGCGAAGGGCTTCCGTAGCCGTCAGGCCGCAGATCTCTGCCGCGACCCCCCGAGCCTTCAACGGAGACATTCTCACGTATTTTGTTGTTGCTGAAACTTCCATGTCTTTCCTTCTGCATTTAGCGTCCGTCTTTGGGTCGCAAAGGCGGGAACTATACGTCATTCCTTTTTCAAATCCAGTACTTCTATCAAAAATGTTTATCGAAGTGTTTTGTCTGTCGCGATTCCGTGCGTCTTAAACCCACGGGTCAGGGCAAACTCGCCCAATCGATGACCGACCATATTTTCCGAAATAAAGACGGCTACAAAGATTTTTCCGTTGTGAACCGCGAAATTATGTCCGACGAATTCCGGAGCGATCATGGACGCACGCGCCCAGGTTTTGATCGGTTGTTTTCTTCCTGATGCATTCATCTGCTCAACTTTTTTGAGCAACTTTGCATCAACGTAAGGACCTTTTTTAAGTGAACGTGCCATAACTTACTTCTTTCTCCGTTCGACAATGAACTGACTGGAGGCTTTTTTCTTCGAGCGAGTGCGTTTCCCTTTGGAAAGCGTGCCCCACGGCGAACACGGATGTCCACCCCCAGAGGTGCGGCCTTCACCACCCCCCATGGGATGATCTACCGGGTTCATCGCCACACCGCGAACGGTCGGACGAATTCCAAGCCAGCGTTTACGACCTGCTTTACCGCTCACAATGTTTTCGTGATCTGAATTACCCACTGCGCCAATCGTGGCCATACAGTTGGTGCGAATCCGGCGAATTTCTCCGGACGGCATTTTCAGGTTTGCAAAATCACCTTCGCGACTCATCAACTGAGCGCTAGTTCCTGCCGAGCGGGCAATCTGTCCGCCGCAACCGGGCTGCAACTCAATATTGTGAATTATGGCTCCCAGCGGGATGTTCGCCATCGGAAGCGCATTCCCCAGGCTGGGTTCTGCATCTGAACCGGACATCAGCTTCGCGCCAACCTCCAGACCCTCCGGAGCAATGATGTAGCGTTTTTCACCATCCGCATAGAACAGAAGTGCAATGTTCGACGAACGGTTCGGATCATACTCGATACTCGCCACCGTCGCGGGAACATTCTTGTTCCGTTTAAAATCAATCACACGGTAGCGGCGCTTGTGGCCTCCCCCTTTATGACGAGTCGTGATGCGGCCTGCGCTATTGCGTCCACCCGTGCTTTTCTTCGGGCGAAGCAACGAACGCTCTGGCGTCGTCTTCGTGATTTCCTCGAACGAAGAGGTCACCATATGGCGACGACTCGGCGTAGTCGGTTTATATTTTTTCAAACCCATGATTCAACTCCTTAAACAAAATCGATTTTGTTGCCTTCAGCCAACGTGACGACGGCGCGCTTCCAAGCAGCGGTGCGACCGAAACTGGCGGTGCGTTCGCGTTTTTTCTTTCCCTGCCGGTTCATGGTGTTGACCGCAATGACCTTCACCTTGAAAAACTCTTCGACCGCCTGTTTGATCTCAGCCTTATTGGCCTTCGGGTTCACGCTGAAAACATACTTGTTTTCTTCCTCGGAGAGGCGTGTGCCCTTCTCCGTCAGCAGTGCTTTATTAATTACCTGATAAATATCTTTCATCGAAATTCCCTCTCTAGGCCATGCGCTCTTCGAGCTTTTCCATTCCCGCTTTGGTGATCACGATCTGCGGGTAGCGAACAATCTGGTAGGTGTTCACGTTATCGGCGCAAACCACTTCAATGTCCTCTAGATTCCGTGCAGCGAGACAAATGTTGTCATCCATTTCACCGATAATCAGAAGAGTTTTTCCCGTCATTTCCAAGGATTGGAAAAGAGAGACGATTCCTTTGGTTTTCGGCGTGTCCAGCTGGATGGAGTCGATCACCGTGATCGCTTCTTCCGCAGCCCGGGTGCCAATGGCGCGGGCAAAAGCCAAACGCGCTACCTTTTTAGGCATCTGTTTGCGAACTTTATTTGGATGCGGACCCCAAGCAACGGCACCGCCGCGCCAGATGGGCGACTGCTTGTAACCGGCGCGAGCGCGGCCAAGGCCTTTCTGCTTCCAGGGTTTTGCACCTGTTCCGGCGACCGCACCTTTGCCCTGCGTATTCGCAGAACCCTGATGCTGGGCAGCCTGATGTTTCATAATAGTCAGAAAGAGCGCCTGTTCACCTTTGTCGGTGACCGCGAACTTGTCGCTCAAGGTCACTTCGCCCAGCGTCTTTCCCTTACAATCTTTAAGTGGCAACGTACTCATTTTCTTCCTCTCAAATTATTTCTTTTTGAGTGCTTCACGCAAAACCAGCGTGCTGCCATTAGCGCCGGGGACGGCACCTTTAAGCAAAATCAAATTCTCTTCCGCACGGACCTGAACCACTTTCATGTTCTGGGTCGTCACGTTTATATGCCCCATGTGGCCCGGCATTTTCTTTCCCTTGAAAACACGGCCAGGCAGGGTACACATTCCAATGGAACCTGTCCGACGATGCATATGCGAACCGTGCGAAGCGCGTCCACCGGAGAAGCCGTGGCGTTTCACAACACCCTGGAAGCCTTTACCCTTGGTCGTACCCGACACATCCACAAAGTTGATGTCTTCGAAAATCGCGGCAGTGAGCGTATCGCCCGCTTTGCTTTCGTCGGAGGCGTCCACACGAACTTCGCGCAACTCGCTCATCGTTTCGACACCCGCTTTTTTAAACTGACCCACCCGCGGTTTGGTCACACGACTTTCCTTCTGCGCACCGAAGCCGATTTGAATCGCTTCGTAGCCATCGTTTTTCGTCGTCTTGCGTTGAATGACACTGCACGGCCCCGCTTCAATAACAGTAACCGGCACACGGCGACCTTCGGCATCGAAGATCTGGGTCATTCCCAATTTTTTTCCAATTAAACTTTTCATGATATCGCTCAGATTTTAATGGTGATGTCCACGCCCGCCGGCAGATTAAGCTTTTTGAGCTCGTCTACGGTTTTAATGGTCGGGTCGATAATATCCAGCAAACGCTTGTGCGTGCGGATCTCAAATTGTTCCATTGCTTTTTTGTTCACGAACGGACTGCGGTTGACGGTCACCCGTTCGATGCGGGTCGGCATCGGAATGGGGCCAGCCACACGAGCACCCGTGCGTTTAGCGGCTTCAACAATATCTTTCGACGAGGCATCGAGAACCCGATGATCGAAAGATTTAAGACGTATGCGTATGCGTTGATTATTCATAACTTTATCTCTAGGTACGGTTTAAAATCGTCTCCTGCATGGATCCTGGAACCACTTCAAAATTGCGCGGCTCCATTGTATAACTGGCCCGCCCCTTGGTTAGGGAGCGCAACGTAGTGGCATAGCCAAACATTTCGGCCAGCGGCACATCCACGTGTACAATCTGTACACCATCACGTGCTTCGATCTCGCGGATCCGTCCGCGACGACCATTCAAATCATTCATTACATCGCCCAGATGTTCTTCGGGGACAATGATCTCGAGCTTCATGATCGGCTCAAGCAGTGTCGGGGAGGCATTGCCGACGGCCGCGCGCAGTGCCATCACGGCTGCCGTGCGGAATGCAATTTCTGTAGAGTCGACCGGATGAGCCGAGCCGCCCGTCACATTCACTTCAAGATCCACGAGCGGATAGTTGCCCAACACGCCGGTCATCAGTGCATCCTTAAGCCCCTGTTCAATCGGAAGGTGGAATTCGGCGGGAATCACATCTTTAGAAATTTTCAGAGAAACTTGATTTCCGGAGGAACGTTCGCGCGGAGAAACTTCCACGGTCAAAGCCGCGAAGTGACCGCGGCCACCAATTTCGCGTTCGAAAGTAAATTCACCGCTCGCGGTTTTCAGAGCGCTCTCGCGGTATGCAACCACTGGTTTCCCAGCATTCGCCCGAACCTTAAACTCACGAAGGATACGATCCTTGATAATTTCGAGGTGCAATTCGCCCATTCCGTTGATGATCGTCTGACCCGTATCCTCGTTGGTCGTCACGCGGAACGTAGGATCTTCTTCCATCATCGACTGAAGGGCTTCCGTCAGCGAGTCGCGGTCGGCCTGTGTCTTCGGCTCAATCGCCATTGAAATCACCGGCTCCGGAAACTCGATGCTCTCGAGAATGATTCCCTGATTTTCTGAACAAAGCGTATCGCCCGTCGTGAAATTCTTAAGCCCCGAAATCGCGCCGATTTCACCCGCGAACAACGTCTCTACGTCTTCACGGCTATTCGCGTGCAAACGAAGCAGGCGGCCAATTTTTTCGCGTTTGCGAGTGCGCGGGTTGAAAACGTTCTGACGTTTTTCGAGTTTGCCGGAGTAGATACGAACAAAAGCCAGTTTTCCGACAAACGAATCGGTCGCCATCTTAAAGGCCAGCGCGCTGAGCGGCTCAAAATCGCCTGCTTCGCGAACTTCCGGGGCCTCCGTTTTGGGATGTGTTCCCGTTACAGCAGGCACATCTAGCGGAGAAGGAAGGTAGTCAATCACCGCGTCGAGCAACGGCTGAACGCCCTTGTTCTTCAGCGAAGAACCGCAGAGCACCGGAACGAGCTGTCCGGCAATCGTGGCACGGCGAATGGCGGCGACCAGTTGATCAAACGGCACATCCGCATTTTCTAAATAGGTTTCGAGAAGCTGCTCATCCACATCGGCCACTTTCTCGATCAGCGCGGCGCGTTGCTTTTCGGCTTTCACCGCCAGCTCTTCAGGAATCGAGATCTCTTCGACCTCACTGCCCATGTTTTCCTCTTTAAAGAGAAAAGCCTTCATGGTGACGAGATCAACGTATCCTTTGAAATCTTCTTCGCTTCCCCAGGGAAGCTGAACCGGAACAGCCGGAGCCGCCAGTTTTTCGCGCAATGCGGAAACCACATTATCAAAATTTGCGCCCATCCGATCCATCTTGTTCACAAACGCTACGCGGGGAACACTGTACTTTTCGGCCTGACGCCAAACTGTTTCGGACTGGGGTTGTACGCCGCCAACGGCGCAGAAGACACCGACGGCACCGTCGAGCACACGCAAGGAACGTTCCACCTCTACGGTGAAGTCCACGTGGCCGGGGGTATCGATGATATTGATTTGGCGGTCTTTCCACAAACAGGTGGTTGCCGCGCTGGTAATCGTGATGCCGCGTTCCTGCTCCTGTTCCATCCAGTCCATGACGGCTGTGCCTTCATGAACTTCGCCCATTTTATAGACGCGACCGGTGTAATAGAGAATGCGCTCCGTCGTCGTGGTTTTCCCCGCGTCGATATGAGCGATAATGCCGATATTGCGAGTGGACGCCAAGCCATGCTCGCGCGCCGCATCTTCCCGGGGGGAAGAAGCAGAACACTTCGCATTTTTTCCGTCTTTTTTCACAACAGTCGTCATTTCAAATCTCAAAGAACAAGGGTGGGATCAACAATCCCGAATTTACCAACGGTAATGAGCAAAGGCTTTATTGGCCTGTGCCATCTTGTGCGTATCATCACGCTTTTTAACAGCCGCACCCTGATTGGTGAAGGCATCCATCAATTCGTTTGCCAGCGCACGGCGCATCGGCATGCCCTTGCGGGTCTTCGAAAACTTAATCACCCAGCGGCAGGCCAATGCGGTCTGGCGCTTGGAGCCCACTTCGAGCGGCACCTGATAGGTGGCTCCACCGACACGCTTGGATTTCACTTCCAGCTTCGGCTTAATGTTTTCAATCGCACGGGCGAAAACATTCAGAGGGTCTTCATCCTTCATCTTGGTTTGGATGTCATCGAGCGCACCATACACAATGGCGGCTGCGGTTGCCTTCTTGCCCTTACCCATCACGCTGTTAATCATGTAAGCCAAAAGCTCACTGTTATAGCGGGGGTCTGGAATGACCGTACGTTTTACTGCTGCGCGTCTTCTTGCCATGATTAAAACCTTTTTTAAGCCTTCGGCTTCTTAGCGCCGTATTTCGAGCGGCCTTGTTTGCGTCCATCCACACCGAGACAGTCGAGCGCACCACGAACAATGTGGTAGCGAACCCCCGGCAAGTCCTTCACACGTCCACCGCGAACCAGCACCATGCTATGCTCCTGAAGGTTGTGACCCTCACCCGGAATGTACGCGTTAATTTCGCGGCCATTGGTCAGGCGAACACGAGCAACTTTGCGCAATGCAGAGTTCGGCTTCTTCGGAGTTTGTGTTTTCACCAAAAGACAGACACCACGACGCTGTGGACAAGCCATCAACGCAGGACATTTCTTCTTCTTTTTTAGCGGCACACGCGGTTTTCTAACGAGCTGATTAATTGTCGGCATAAAATATTCCTTCTCTCAAAAACGAGCGGCAGATAGTATGTTCATGCCGTCCGAGCCGCAAGCATTACATTGGTTTTTTTTCATGAATTTTCAAACCCGTTCAAATCCCTCACCCAAAACACCGCCCCACCCGCTAATAGAAACAAAAAATGCCCCTCAACCGCCGTGCGCCCATCCGTTTTCCAACCCTTGGAAGAAAAAACTCCAACCCTTGGAACCAACTTCATTGGATTTCAGCGCTTCGCGGCGCAAGGGGTCCCTTTTTTCCAATGCTTGGACACGCCCTCCCCCCTTAGAACAGCTCGAAAAAACTCTCGTGCCCGATATGTGGCCCGAACTCTTCAACCAACTCGTACACACTACCCTCTTTGAGAAACATCCACTCTTCGCTCGCACCCAGCCAGCACATACGAAATGCCGTAAAGGTTCGGCTCTCTTTATCCGTAAGCTCCATCTTGAGCATCGGCTCAAAGGGAATGTTGTCGGCCAGCAGGGCTAAATTTTCAGCGCGATTCCCCGGCAGACGATCCACCAGTCGATCCATCCGAGACAGCTCTTTCGAATGAATGATGATCGCCTTCTTTTTGGTTTCCACAAAAAGCCGGATCTGCGGGCCTACCATCGACGGAAGGATATCCTCCGCATACGATGCCTCTTTGCGGGTTATCGAGGACTTCATCTTTTTCCGACACGAAACCTTCCCTTTGGGCGACTCCGCAATTTCATGTGTTTCTGGAATTGCGACCAAATCGTTGTCCGACTCCTTTTGAGAACACACAATCTGCGTTCCGCGCGCGCCAGTCACCTCACGAAAATAATACGAAGAGCCCGTTCGAGTCGTGTACATCAACTTTTCACTCATGATTGATCTCCCTGCTGGGCGATGGCGGCGGCGAAGCGGGTGGCGGTAGCGGATTGGGTTTGGAGGAGGGTTTCGAGTTCGTCGCACCAGGCCATGAGCTCATCGACCTTCGCCACGATGCGTTGCTGTTCGGCTACGCGCCTCTACCCCTTTTTGGCGTGGTCGGCGTCGGTGATCTTGACGACAAGTTCGTCGGCGAGCTTGGGATCTTCGAGAAGCACTTTGCGCGCGCCTTCGCGGCCCTGACCGAGTTGCTTCCCGTCATACGAAAGCCAAGAGCCTCGTTTTTCGATCAAACCCGCATCAATCCCTGCATCGACAATCGAACCGGTCCACGAAATACCTTCAGCATAAAGAATGTCGAACTCCGCGATCCGGAACGGAGCGGCCACTTTGTTTTTCACCACCTTAACCTTGGTGCGGTTTCCAAAAATATTCCCCGCCGTGTCTTTCAGCTGGCCAATGCGGCGAATGTCCAACCGGACGGAAGAATAGAATTTCAGCGCGCGGCCGCCGGGCGTGGTTTCGGGGCTGCCGAACATCACGCCAATCTTTTCGCGAATCTGGTTCGTGAAAATGCAGGAGCAGTTGGTGCGGTTAATCGCGGAGGTGAGCTTGCGAAGCGCCTGACTCATCAGACGGGCCTGCAGGCCGACATGCGACTGGCCCATTACGCCGTCGAGCTCAGCCTGCGGCGCGAGCGCGGCGACAGAGTCGATCACCACAATATCAATCGAGCCACTCTGGATCAGCGTTTCGCAAATATTCAGCGCTTCTTCGCCAGAGTCGGGCTGAGAAACGAGCAGGTTATCAATGTCGACCCCAATTTTCTTGGCGTACGCCGGATCGAGCGCGTGTTCGGTGTCGATGAAAGCTGCCGTGCCGCCCTCTCTCTGGACGTTAGCAATAATGTGGGAGCAGAGGGTTGTTTTTCCGGATGATTCCGGACCGTAAATTTCAACCACGCGGCCTTTAGGTATACCACCGATACCGAGCGCGAGGTCGAGCGTCAGTGCGCCCGTGGGAATATGGGCAATCGTTTTGGGGATATCTTGATCGCCCAAACGGACAATCGCTCCGTCGCCATATTCTTGCTTAATCTGTGCGAGAACCGTCTCTAAACTAACGTTACGATCCTTTTTCTCTCTTTTTTCTTTTTTAGCAGCCATCCAAAAAAGATACAGAGGGGATTCCCGATTGTCGATTGAGGATTGCCACTAAACTTCGTTCCGTTGCTGTCGCAGGCTCCAGCCTCGCTCCGCGTGCCGATTTGTAGATGGAAAAGATCTCCACCACAGAAAACTCAGCACGCAACAACCAAAGATTATATCCGCAGATGAACGCCGATTGTCGCAGAGGGTCTGATCGAAGATTTCTTATCTGCGTCCATCTGTGCAAATCTTCGGATAAAAAGTAGTTGAATAGGAAAAGTTAAAGCTCGTCGAGCTCGGCCCAGCGGTCGTAAGCGACCTCGAGCTCGTGCGGGACGGCTTCGGCGCGTTCGGTGACGGGTTTGATCTCTTCGGGTGGACGGCGGTAAAATTCGGGATCATTCAGCGTGGCGTGCAACTCTTCGAGCTCGGCCTCAAGCTGCTCAATCCGCGCGGGTAACTCTTTCAGCTCATGCCGCTCTTTATTCGATAGCTTGCGGGTTCGTGATTTTTGCGGATCAACGACCTTCTGCTCCTGAGTCATAACCTTCTTCTGTCGAGCGGCTTGCTCCATCCAATCATCGTATCCACCGGCATATTCGCTGACCCGTCCCTCTTCAAACACGATGGTTGAGGTGACGACATTGTTGAGAAAGGCCCGGTCATGGCTAACGAGCAGGACGGTGCCCTGATAATCAGCCAGAAGCTCTTCGAGGAGATCGAGCGTTTCAACATCGAGGTCGTTGGTTGGCTCATCGAGCACCAGCACGTTCGACGCTTGGGCAAAAAGCTTGGCGAGCATGAGGCGATTGCGCTCCCCGCCGGAAAGCGAGGAAACGGGCTGCTCCGCATCCGCGGGCGAAAAGAGAAAATTTCGCAAGTAGCCCATCACATGCTGGCGGCCACTGTTGGTCTGCACAAACTCATTGTCACCACAAAGGTTCATCTTCACGCTTTTGGTTTCGTCGAGCTTCATGCGGTGCTGATCGAAATAGGCAATTTCGAGGCGCGTACCATGACGCACCTTGCCCTGCGTGGGTTCAAGATGCCCCAGCAGCGTGTTGAGCAGCGTCGATTTCCCACACCCATTGGGGCCGATGACCCCAATACGATCACCGCGCAGAATCTCGGTTGAAAAGTTTTGAATGATATCTTCACCATCATAGCCGCAGGAAATTTCTTTGGCGGTGATGACTTTACGCCCGGAGCTTCCCGCCTCCTGCAACTGCATGGTCACCGTTCCGGTTCGCTCGCGGCGCTGCGAGCGCTCCCCGCGCATTTTTTCGAGCGCACGGACGCGGCCTTCGTTGCGCGTACGACGCGCTTTGATTCCTTTGCGAATCCAAACCTCTTCCTGCGCAAGCTTACGATCGAACTCCGCCCGTTGCCCTTCTTCCGCATTGAGCAATGCCTGGCGGCGCTTGAGATAGGTCGAATAGTCGCATTCCCAGCTCGTCAGCCGTCCGCGGTCGAGATCCACAATACGGGTGGCCAGCTTTTTCAAAAAGACACGGTCATGCGTCACAAACAAAACGGTTCCACGCCAGCGAAGCAAAAAGTTTTCCAACCATTGGATGGATTCAATATCGAGATGGTTGGTCGGTTCATCGAGGATCAGCACTTCGGGATCATTGACCAACGCCTTCGCCAGTAGCGCGCGGCGGCGCATTCCGCCGGAAAGTTCATTGAAGGGTTGCGACGGATCTAGGTTCATCAAGGAAACCACCTTTTCAACGGGGTGATCCAGAGCATGCTCGTGGTCCCAATCACTGGAAACCAAATCAAAAACGGTGCCGTCGAGGCTTTGCGGAACCGTTTGCATCAGGCGGGCGACCCGAACGCCGCTCTGAACAATCATAGCGCCCTCATCCGGCTCCAGCGTACCGCTCAATATTTTGAGCAGAGTCGATTTTCCCTCGCCGTTACGACCGAGCAGACAAATGCGCTCGCCCGGTTCAATGAGCAGGTTCACGCCGTCGAGCACCGCCGGCCCGCCGAATGCAATTTTGATATTCTGTAGATTTATAAGTGCCATGGAGTGAGTATGGGAAGTGGAATGTAAAATGTGGGATGTAAGATACGGGATCGCTCGGAATTTTGCCACTCCCCTTCGGGTCATTTCTTTTGGCTACGCCAAAAGCACGTTCGGAATACCTCAGGCCCAAGGTTTAGAAGAATCCCATACCTCATGAGGTATGGGATCGCATGATTTTCCAAGGGTTGCCTCTTCAGTTGCCATTGAACCACTCCCTTTGGTCATTATTTGCCGGCGGCAAATTATTTTTCCACTTCGTTCCAAAGCACTTCGTTTCATTGCTTTGCACAGCAAAGCCTGTCTCCCATTGATCGGCTCGTTCCATTGCTGGTCGCAATAGCGCCAGCCTCTCTCGACTGCGTCTCGGGCGGAACCCGGCAATGCCGATCTATCTGCTTTTTCCAAAGTCTGGAAGAATCCCATACCTCTAGAGGTATGGGGCCGCATGATTTTCCAAGGCTTGGAAAAACGAAGATAAACCAGCCGCCGCCAGAGGCTATGGCGGTCAAAAAAGCTCCAAGGGTTGGAAAATAAAAAAGCGCCCCGAGTTCATCGAGGCGCTTCATCTAAGACTCTTTTGGAGTGCTTAGAGTTCGATGCTCACTTCCGGAGCTTCGACGGGTTTTTCTACAGCCGCAAGCGGATCGTGCCCGAGGGTTTCCTCGAGGGGGATCTCTTCGCCCAGTTTGACGGGGCGAATGTTTTTGTAGAGCGGGAATCCAGAACCCGCCGGGATCAAGTGACCCATGATGACGTTTTCTTTGAAACCGCGCAGTTTGTCGATGCGTCCGAGCGTCGCGGCCTGCGTGAGAACACGAGTGGTGTCCTGGAAGGAGGCTGCAGAAATGAAACTCTCGGTGGCCAAGGCGGCTTTGGTGATCCCCAGCAGAACGGGGGATGCTTCGGCCGGACGACGGCCCTCTTCCATAGCGGCTTTGTTGACTTCCTGGAATTTCTGTTTCTCGACCTGTTCACCCCAGAGGAATTCTGTGTCGCCCGGCTCCGTGATTTTTACTTTACGGAGCATTTGGCGAACGATGACCTCAATGTGCTTGTCGTTGATTTCTACACCCTGGAGGCGATAGACGGCCTGTACTTCGTTGACGAGATATTCCTGAAGTTCTTGCGGTCCACAGACTTCGAGAAGTTCGTGCGGAACAATTGGGCCTTCAGTGAGCTGCTGTCCTTTGTGTACCCAGTCACCGCCAAAGGCGACAACGTGTTTACCCATCGGGATGAGATGCTCTTCTTCAGTTCCAGTTGCTGGGTCTTTGATGATGAGCTGGCGTTTCCCTTTGGTGATCCCACCGAGCTCGACGATTCCGTCGATCTTGGCGATTTCAGCGGCTTCTTTGGGAAGACGGGCCTCAACGAGTTCAGCAACTCGCGGGAGACCCCCGGTAATATCTTTGGTACGAGACTGTTTGCGCGGCGTTTTCGCCAGTGTGGCTCCCGCGACAATTTTCATGCCTTCGGTAACCATGACGTGGGCGCCGGCCGGAATGGAGTAATAAGCCAAGGCTTTACCCGCTTTGTCGGTAACGACGATCTGCGGATGAAGGTCTTCTTTATGCTCCAGAACAACCAATCCTTCAACTCCAGTGGTTTCGTCTTCCGCTTTCTGAACGGTGACGCCCTCGATAAAGTCGTGGAATTCGATGCTTCCGATTTGCTCGGAAAGAATTGGTACACTGTAGGGATCCCATGTGACGAACGTTTGCTTCGCTTTTACCGTTCCGCCATCTTCCACAGAGACAATCGCACCGATGACCGGTGAGTAGCGTTCGAGTTCGCGACCTTCTTTGTCGTAGGCCACGAGGTTTCCGTTTTTGTTAAGAATGACACTTCCGCCTTCGACCTCAACGGTACGAAGGTTTTCGTAGCGAATCGTACTGGCTTCTTTGGCTGTGATTTTCGGCTGTTTAAAGACCGAACTAGCGGTACCCCCAATATGGAACGTACGCATGGTGAGCTGAGTTCCCGGCTCCCCGATGGACTGCGCTGCGATAATCCCGACAGGTTCTCCGAGTTTGGCATCCAAGCCAGAGGCCAGGTTGCGGCCGTAGCATTTTGCACAAACGCCACGAGTCGACTCGCAGGTCAGTACGCTTCGGAGGCGGAGGGTTTCAATCCCTACGCTTTCAATTTTCTTAGCGGAGTGTTCGTCGATCACTTCGTTGGCTGCGACAAGAATTTGGTCGGCGTTGTGCGGATCACAAATATCATCGCAGACCGTACGTCCAATAATACGCGCAGAGAGAGAGACGAGTTCGTCGTCGCCATCCGTGATGGCACTGACTTCGATGCCGTTCAAGGTTCCGCAATCCTCTTCCATGATGATCATGTCGTGGGCGACATCGACCAGTTTACGAGTGAGGTAACCGGAGTCGGCTGTTTTCAACGCGGTATCGGCCAGACCTTTACGAGCACCATGGGTCGAGATGAAGTATTCGAGAACGGAGAGACCTTCGCGGAAGTTCGCGAGAATCGGACGTTCAATGATTTCACCTGAAGGCTTAGCCATCAGTCCACGCATACCGGCCAGCTGACGAATCTGCTGACGGGATCCACGAGCGCCGGAGTCCACCATGATAAACACGGGGTTGAGGTCGCCTTTGGATTGGGCATTGACGGGGTCGTCATTGGTTTCAAGCGAGCTGAAGAGCTTGTTGGTCAACTTATCATTGGCGTCGGTCCATTGGTCAATGACCATGTTGTAACGCTCGCCGTCGGTGATGAGACCTTTTTTGTATTTGTCTTCAACATCGCGAATTTCTTTGCGAGCTGCAGCAATCAGCTTGGGTTTTTCCGGCGGGATGATCATGTCGGAAAGACCGATGGAAATCCCGGCGGCGGTGGCCTGTTCGAACCCGAGGTTTTTGAGGCGGTCGAGGACGAGAACGGTTTCATTGTGTCCGGCTTTTTCGTAGCAATGCTCAATGAGGGTTCCGAGAACTTTTTTGTTGACGCGATCGTTCACGAAACCCAGACCTTCCGGCCAGACTTCATTAAAGAGCACACGACCCACGGTGGTGATGATCACAGACTGATCTTGTACACCGAACTTGGTTTCAACCTGGTAGTCGGGGTTGCGATAGCGAATACGGTCGTGCAGAACCAATGCGCCATCTTCGAAGGCGGTGTGCACTTCGTTGATGTCTCCAAGAATCGGCAGGGACTCCTTCTCATCGACTGTGCCGCCTTTGCGGGAGCTGAGAATGAAGCTCTGCGAGAAACTGGTGAGGAAGTAGAGCCCCAGCGCAATATCCTGCGTCGGCGTGGTGACCGGCTTTCCGCTGGAAGGCGAGAAGACATTGTTCGGAGCCAGCATCAAACATTTGGATTCGATCTGAGCTTCCACCGAAAGAGGCACGTGCACAGCCATTTGGTCTCCGTCGAAGTCGGCATTATAAGCCGTACAAACCAACGGATGAAGCTGGATAGCATTTCCTTCGATCAAAACAGGCTCGAAGGACTGGATGGAAAGGCGATGGAGCGTCGGCGCACGGTTGAGCATGACGGTATGACCCTTGGTCACTTCGTCAAGAATGTCCCATACAACTTCTTCTTCGCGCTCGATCATCTTTTTGGCACTGCGCACAGTATGCACAATGCTACGTTCTTTGAGCTTCCGAATGATGAAGGGCTCAAAGAGGATCAAGGCCATCTTTTTGGGAAGACCACACTGGTTGAGCTTCAGGTTCGGGCCCACCACGATCACGGAACGACCGGAGTAATCTACGCGTTTTCCGAGAAGGTTCTGGCGGAAACGACCCTGTTTCCCTTTGAGCATGTCGCTGAGCGATTTGAGCGGGCGGTTACCGGGGCCGCTAACAGCACGGCCGTGGCGACCATTGTCGAACAAGGCGTCAACCGACTGCTGGAGCATCCGTTTTTCGTTCCGGATGATGACTTCTGGCGTTTTGAGTGCCAGAAGGGTTTTCAGACGGTTGTTGCGGTTGATCACGCGACGGTAAAGGTCGTTCAAGTCGGAGGTGGCAAAGCGGCCGCCTTCGAGCGGGACGAGCGGACGAAGATCCGGCGGAATGACCGGAAGCACCTCGAAGGTCATCCACTCGGGGCGCGAATTGCTTTTGATCAGTCCTTCGATGACTTTCATCTGCTGAACGAGCTTTTTACGCGTCATTTTGCTGCGCGTGTTGCCCATCGCATCTTCCAACTCGACGAGACGTTCTGGGAGATCAATCTTTTTCAGGAGTTCACGAACTCCTTCCGCACCGATGAAGGCCTCAAAGCTACCCACACCGTAGTTGTCGATGGCTTCACGATATTCGAGTTCAGAGAGAAGCTGCTTTTCTTTAAGCGGGGTCTCACCGGGATCGACCACAACATAGTCGTCGTAGTAGATGACGTGTTCGAGGTTCCGCATGGTCATGTCGAGCAAGAGGCTCATGCGGCTCGGGGTGGCTTTGAAGAACCAGATGTGCGAAACAGGAATCGCCAGCTCGATGTGCGCCATGCGCTCACGACGAACACGCGACAGCGTGACTTCTACACCACAGCGGTCACAAACGACCCCTTTGTGCTTAATCCGCTTATATTTCCCGCAACTACATTCCCAGTCTTTTGACGGACCAAAAATACGTTCACAGAACAAGCCGCCCTTCTCGGGCTTGAAGGTTCGATAGTTAATGGTCTCCGGGTTTTTGACTTCCCCGAAGCTCCATGAACGAATGTCTTCCGGTGCGGCCAGCTTGATGCTTGCAACCTGCTTGACCGTATCGGATTCGACACCGAGTAACTCTGCTGCACTACGTGTATCCACCATGTTTTTCCCCTGTAAAAATTAAAGATGTCCTTAGAACAAAACGCTTTCTTCGTCCGGAGCTTTGACTTCGAAATTCAAGCCAAGACCCTGAAGTTCCTTAATCAGAACGTTGAATGATTCCGGACGACCGGAGTCGAGTACGTTTTCGCCCTTCACGATGGACTCATAAATCCGGGTGCGGCCGGCGAGGTCGTCACTCTTGACCGTCAGGACTTCCTGAAGGGCATACGCCGCGCCGTAGGCCTCGAGCGCCCAGACTTCCATTTCTCCGAACCGCTGTCCACCGTACTGCGCTTTACCCCCCAGCGGCTGCTGAGTGACCAACGAATACGGACCGACTGCGCGGGCATGGATTTTTTCGGTTACCAAATGATGAAGTTTGAGCATGTAGATGGTTCCCACCACAACGCGCTGTTCAAACTTGTCCCCGGTACGACCGTCATAGAGAACGGTTTTCCCGTCGCTGGACAAGCCGGCATCGGACATCATCTGACGAATTTCCTCTTCGGAAATTCCATCAAAAATCGGTGTAGCTGCATGGATTCCAAGGTGTTTACACGCCCATCCAAGATGCGTTTCAAGCACCTGCCCCACGTTCATACGAGACGGCACCCCAAGCGGGTTGAGGACGATTTCAACCGGTGTTCCATCTGGAAGGAACGGCATGTCCTCTTCCGGAAGAATGCGGGAAATCACCCCTTTGTTTCCGTGGCGTCCGGCCATTTTGTCCCCGACCGAAAGCTTCTTCTTACAGGCCACATAAACTTTGACCTGTTTGACGATGCCTTCATCGAGTTCTTCGCCACTGCTGGCGCGATCAAACGAACGCTGCTTGTCCGATTCGGCTTCAGCAAACTTGTTCCGGAAATTATCGATGATGCCCATGATCTTGATGCGGATCGGGCTCGGATCGATTTCGATATGCTCGTAGCTGGCGGCCAGCTTACGCAGGAGCGTTTTGGTAATTTTACGGTTCGCGGGAATAATAATATCTCCGCTCTTCATGTTCACCACATCGAGAGGGATTTTTTCTCCCAGCAGAATGTTGCTCAACGCTTCGGTCAGATCTTCCGTCAGTTCGTGAATGGAATCTTTGTACTGCTGCGAAATCTCCTTCTTGCGCTTCGTCATGTCCGGCTCAGCCTTGGGTTTCGGCGCAGCCGCGGTCTCTTTCGCATATTTGTTTTTGGAGGAGACTTTGACATCCATCACAATTCCATGGCTACCGGGCTTGGCGCGCAGGGATGTGTCACGAACATCGGCCGCTTTTTCACCAAAAATGGCGCGCAGCAGGCGTTCTTCCGGAGCCAGTTCGGTTTCAACTTTCGGTGTGATTTTACCCACGAGAATATCGCCAGGCTTCACTTCCGCACCGATTTCGATGACCCCTTCATGATTCAGGTTTTTCAGCGCATCTTCACCGACATTCGGAATGTCGCGAGTGATTTCTTCGGGACCCAGCTTGGTATCGCGGGCGCCGCACTCAAACACTTCAATATGAATAGATGTGTAGACATCCTCTTTCACCAGCTTTTCGCTGATCAGAATGGCATCCTCAAAGTTATATCCGCACCACGGCATAAACGCGACAGTGACGTTGCGACCGAGAGAAAGCTCCCCTTGATCGGTCGCAGGACCATCCGCCAACACCTGGCCTTCTTTGACCTTTTCGCCTTTTTTTACAATCGGTTTTTGATTCAGGCAGGTTCCCGCGTTGGAACGCATGAATTTACGCAGATCGTATTCCCGATAATCCTCTTTCGGCGTTTTCTTTTTGACGGGCATTTCCCCATCTTTTGAAACGACGATTTTATCACCGGAAACGTAGGCGATTTTTCCTGACATTTCAGAAACAACCAATACCCGGGAGTCACGAGCCAGGCGGCCTTCAATCCCTGTTCCAACAAACGGACGGTCAGAGACCATCAGCGGAACGGCTTGGCGTTGCATATTTGAACCCATGAGTGCGCGGTTCGCATCATCGTGCTCAAGAAACGGAATGAGTCCGGCGGCGATACTCACCACCTGCTTCGGAGAAACGTCCATGTACTGTACTTCGGACGGCTCGACTTCGATAAAGTCGGCACGAGCCCGAACCATTACGCGATCGTTCTGAAAGGTTCCGTCTTCGTTGAGCGGCGCATTGGCCTGAGCGATGACAAATTTTTCTTCTTGGTCAGCGGTCAGCGAGTCCACTTTGTCGGTCACGCGGCCCTTCACCACTTTGCGATACGGAGTTACAATGAAACCGTATTCGTTGATTCGCGCAAATGTACTGAGCGAGGAGATCAAACCAATGTTTGGACCCTCGGGCGTTTCAATTGGGCAAATACGTCCGTAATGCGAGCTGTGTACGTCTCGAACTTCGAAGCCAGCGCGGTCGCGGTTCAGTCCGCCCGGTCCAAGAGCCGAAAGACGGCGCTTGTGCGTCAATTCAGAAAGCGGGTTAGTCTGATCCATGAACTGGCTGAGTTGCGAACGACCAAAGAAATCTTTGATCACAGCTGAAAGCGCTTTGGGGTTGATCAGCTTCTGCGAGGTGAGACGATCGACGGTTGTGTCGAAAATGGTCATACGCTCTTTAACGAGGCGCTGAATGCGGGCAAGACCCACACGGCACTGCCCTTCGAGCAGTTCCCCAACGGTCCGGATACGACGGCTTCCAAGATGATCAATATCATCGAGAATTCCGCGACCCATCTTGACGTCAATCAGGTGACGAACAGCTTCGACCACATCTTCTTTGTCCAGCGTCAAAACCGTGGCTTTGGTGCCGAGTTTCTGCTGCACTTTGTAGCGACCCACGCGGCTCAGGCTAAAGCGAGCTTCATCAAAGAAAAGTCGCTTGAGCATCTGGCGGGCACTGGCGGTGGTCGGAGGGTCACCGGGGCGCAGTTTCTGGTAAATTTCCTTCAGCGCTTCATCCACGTTGCGCGAGGGGTCCTTCTGAATACTTTTCAGAAAAAGACCTTCGTCCCAGGATACATTGACGACATCGACGCTCTTGTATCCGGCGAGTTTCATGCGGTCGATCATGTCGAGAGTCAACGCATCGTAACGACGACCAATGACAGAGTCGGAGTCGCTGTCGATCACATCCTCTTTGAGAACGAATCCAGTCAGTTCCGATTCATCGCTAACCCGGTTTTTCAGGGAGAAGTTCTCAAGACTGTAGTAGAGATTGAGGATTTCTTCGTCGGATTCATACCCGAGCGCCCGCAGGAACGTCGAGGCGAGGAATTTTCTACGACGACGCTTACGGTCGAGATAGACATAAAGGAGTTCGGAGGTGTCAAACTGGGTTTCTACCCAGGAACCATGATCCGGAATAATACGGAACGAATAAAGAAGCGTTCCGTTGGGATGAGTCGTGCGTTCGAAGCAGATGCCCGGCGAACGGTGAAGCTGACTCACAATCACCCGCTCAGCTCCATTGATCACAAAGCTCCCGCGTTCCGTCATCAACGGAATTTCACCCATAAAGAGTGTATCTTCGCGGATGTCTTCGTTTTCACGCAAACGGAATGTGACATAGAGTGGGGCCGAAAAGGTTTCGCCCTCTTTGACCGACTCAACATAGGAGAGCCTGGGCTCTTTAATTTCGTAGCTTACGAAGTCGAGGGCAATTTGACCATCGTAGCTCTCGACAGGAAACGCATCGCTCAGAACCGCCTGCAGACCGATTTTTTTACGGCGCGACGGAGCGACTCCCTTCTGGAGGTAATCCACATAGGAGTTTGTTTGAAGCTCAATCAAGTCCGGAGCTTCAATTACATCGGTGAGTTTTCCAAAGTTTTTTCTTTCAGCCATTCGATCTCCTTCAGGAGTTTGATCGGGACAGTTCACACAGGACACTCTTTTAAAGAGTGCCCGGACACACGACGTCTAACCGCCGAAAACACAGAAGATCCGACGGCCAAAGGCCGCCGGAAACAACCGCATAAAGGCGCCGTTACTTGACTTCGACAGTGGCACCAACAGCTTCGAGCTGTTCTTTGATCGCGGTGGCTTCTTCTTGAGTCACGCCTTCTTTGATCGCCTTCGGGGCTTCATCAACAAGACCCTTAGCTTCTTTGAGACCCAGTGCCGTGATTTCACGAACCGCTTTAATCACCTGGATTTTCTGGGAACCCGGAACCGTCAGAACGACATCGAATTCGGTTTGTTCAGCGGCAGCTTCTTCGCCACCAGCAGCGCCAGCAGCAGCTACGGCAACGGGGGCAGCAGCAGATACGCCGAGACGATCTTCAAGAGCCTTTACTAGATTGGAAAGTTCCAATACAGAGATGGTTTCGATCCAGTCAACGAATTCGGCCATTTTGCCTTCGAGTTTGACTTCTTCTTTTACTTCTTCTTTTACTTCTTCAGCCATTTTTCTTCCTCCACATGTGAATTGAATCAATACATTTAAATATAACGTCTTTACGCCGCTTGTTCTTTTTTCTCGCTTACAGCGTTCAGCACGTACAGCAAGCTGCAAACTTTCTGGTTCATCACGCCGACAACCTGAGTCATCGGTGCCGCTAATGTACCCACCAGTTTCGCTTGAAGTTCTTTTTTGCCCGGCAGTTTTGCCAAGGTCACGACATCTTCCGCCGAAAGAACCGAGCCTTCGAGAACGCCACCCTTTAGAACCGGGGTCTTGTTTTCCGCGGAAAACTTTTCCAAAATTTTAGCCACTTCAACCACATCACTGCTTCCGCAGATCATCGTGGTGGGACCGGTCAACGTGCCAAGATCTTCGCAGATCCTGACCAGCATACGGTTTTTAACCACTTTAGATTTTGCCTCTGCACCGCTCAGCTGTTTTTTAAGTTCCAGCGTTTGGGGCATGCTCATGCCCGTGCAGTCTGCCAGCAACATATAAAGCGCACCGGAGATACTCTCCTCCACTTCGTTATACATGGCCTGTTTTTCGGGGCGTAAAGTTTTCTTTTCTGTGCTCATGACGGGGTGTCCTTCTTAATTAAGCATCCGCAGTTTCTTTCACGGCGACATGCAGGCCCGGGCCCATGGTCGTCGCGATGGTGCAACGTTTGATGAAAATACCTTTGCCGGAATCCGGTTTCGCAGAAAGAACCGCATCGTAAATGGAGCGGAAGTTCTCTGCGAGGGCTTCGACCGTAAAGGAACGTTTTCCAAACGGAACCAAGATGTTGGCATTGCGGTCCATACGGAACTCAACACGTCCAGCTTTGAGCTGGGTTACAGCCGATGCGGTATCGTCTGTCACCGTTCCGGTTTTCGGGTTCGGCATCAAGCCGCGCGGTCCGAGAATACGGGCAACCTTACGAACTTCTTTCATGGCATCCGGCGTGGCCACCACGACATCAAAGTCCATCCAGCCCCCTTTAACCTTTTCGAGCAGGTCTTCGAAGCCGACTTCGATGGCTCCGGCACCGCGAGCGGCCTCGGCGGCATCGCCGGTGGCGAACACGATGACGCGAACGTCTTTACCGGTTCCATTTGGAAGCGCCACGGTGGAGCGAATCGACTGATCCGACTTCGTCGCATCGAGCCCCGTCCGAATGGCGAGTTCAAAAGTTTCGTCAAAATTTGCGGTCGGGTTTTCTTTAAGGAATGCAATCGCCTCCTCAACGGAATAGATATTCTCTTCCGAAACCTTCTCTTTCACTGCGCTATATTTTTTTCCGTGTGCCATAGCTATTTGACCTCTATTCCCATGCTGCGGGCGGTGCCTTCGATGATGCGACAAGACGCATCTAAATCGTTGCCCGTCAAATCCGCTTCTTTAATTTTCACAATCTCTTCAATCTGTGCGCGAGTTACCGTGCCGACTTTGTCTCGGTTCGGCACGCCCGATCCCTTGGCAATGGCGGCTGCTTTTTTGAGCAAGGCCGATGCCGGCGGGCTTTTGGTGACATAGCTGAATGAACGATCCTCATAGACAGTAATGACCACGGGGATAATCATCCCAGCATCCTGCTGCGTAGCGGCATTAAACGCCTTGCAGAATTCCATGATATTCACGCCGTGCTGACCCAGTGCCGGACCTACCGGCGGTGCAGGATTGGCCTTACCGGCCGGAATCTGCAACTTGATCATTCCCATTTCTTTTTTTGCCATACGAAAACTCCGCTCTTATTCGGACGCTTTGTCCGCCTGCCAATATTCCAGCTCTACGGGGGCTGAGCGTCCAAAAATCGCCACGGAAACTTTCATTTTTCCATGATTCGGATCCACTTCTTCAACCACTCCGTTAAAATTCATAAACGGCCCGTCGGTGATTTTAACCGTCTCACCCGGCTCAAATAACACCTTCGGTGTCACTTTTTCCTTCTTCTCTTCGACCTGATTCAAAATGCTATCGACTTCGTCGTCGCGCAATGGAACGGGGGCTACGCCTCCGATAAAACCAATCACACTCGGTGTTTCCTGAATAAAAGCCCAGGTCTCCGCAATTAACTTTTTATCCGCATCATACAACGCCACATTGGCCAGCACGTAGCCGGGAAAAAACTTACGGGCACGCGTGGTTTTCTTTCCGTTCTTCACTTCCGAAATATTTTCGGTCGGAATCAGAATTTCCCCAACGTACTCTTCAAACTCTTCCTGCTGCACCCGGCTGGCGATATTCGTCTGCACCTTCTGCTCATGCCCGGAGAGCGTATGTAAAACAAACCATTGCTTGTCCATATTTGTTCTTTCTCCGCTTAGCGCAGAACCGCTCGTAAAAGTCCCATCAATGCGGTGTCGCTCAATCCGACAAACACGCCCAAAATAATAACCGATACCACCACGACCATCGTTGAGCCCATTAGCTCCTTACGAGTCGGCCACGTACATTTCTTCAGCTCGGCTTTCACCTCGCCCAGAAATGTCTTCAATGCATTGATTAATTCAATAATTTTTTTCATTTCAAAACCTTAAAGAAACTGGCAGGCCAGAAGGGAGTCGAACCCCTAACCCCCGGTTTTGGAGACCGGTGCTCTGCCAATTGAGCTACTGGCCTACGGAACTCTTCAAATTATTTCGTTTCCCTGTGCAGTGTGTGCTTGCGGTCATGGGGGCAATATTTATTGCGCTCGAGACGGCCCGTAGAAATTTTCTTGTTCTTCGTGGTCGTGTAATTGCGACGCTTACATTCTGTGCAAGCCAACGTAATGATATCTCTCGCCATGATCTTCGCCCTCTTTACTGTCGTTGATAAACCGGTGATGCATCCACACGATGCGAACACATCACCCTGCTCAACGTTTCGTTGATTCGTTTATTTAACGATTTCGGTCACACGACCAGCACCCACGGTGCGTCCACCTTCACGAATCGCGAAGCGCATGTGCTGCTCCATCGCGATCGGAACGATCAGTTCGACGTTCATGGTGACGTTATCGCCAGGCATGACCATTTCCACACCTTCGGGAAGGGTGATGTCACCGGTAACGTCCGTTGTACGGAAGTAGAACTGCGGGCGATATCCTTTGAAGAACGGAGTATGACGTCCGCCTTCTTCTTTGTTCAGGATGTAAACCTCAGAAGTGAAGGTTGTGTGCGGGTTGATGGAACCGGGCTTCGCCAGAACCTGACCACGCTCAACTTCTTCTTTCTTCGTACCACGCAGCAGGCAGCCGACATTGTCACCAGCCCGACCCTCATCGAGGATCTTGCGGAACATTTCAACACCCGTGCAGGTGGTTTTAACCGTGTCTTTCAGACCCACGATAGCCACTTCATCGCCGGTATTAACAGTTCCGCGTTCGATACGACCCGTAACCACGGTTCCGCGACCTTCAATCGAGAACACGTCCTCGATCGGAAGAAGGAAGGGAAGATCCGTAACACGTTCCGGCTCCTCAATGTAGCTGTCAAGAGCTTCCATCAGTTCCTGAATGCAGGCCGCTTCGGGGCCGGACGGGTTTTCGATAGCCGGCAGTGCAGCGCCGCGAATCACCGGAATATCATCACCCGGGAATTCATATTTAGAAAGCAGTTCGCGAACTTCGAGTTCCACGAGGTCGAGAAGTTCTTCGTCATCCACGAGGTCACATTTGTTCATGAACACCACAATAGCCGGCACACCGACCTGACGAGCGAGCAGGATGTGCTCACGGGTCTGGGGCATCGGTCCATCCGAAGCAGACACACAGAGAATTGCGCCGTCCATCTGCGCAGCACCCGTGATCATGTTCTTCACATAGTCGGCATGTCCAGGACAGTCAACGTGAGCGTAATGACGTTTGTCGGACTCGTACTCAACGTGCGACGTCGCGATGGTCATAATTTTGGATGCATCGCGGCGGCCCTGAGACTCAGAAGCTTTTGCGACATCATCGTATGCGATGTATTCACTAAGACCTTTTTGACCCTGTACACAGGTGATCGCTGCGGTCAGCGTTGTTTTACCGTGGTCAACGTGACCGATGGTCCCGACGTTAACATGCGGTTTTGTCCGTTCGAATTTATCTTTAGCCATGACTAGTTCCTCCTGATCCCTTGTTTCCTGTCTAATTCACAAATCTATTCTTCTGTGATGGAGCCCATGAGCGGAGTCGAACCGCTGACCTCATCCTTACCAAGGATGCGCTCTACCAACTGAGCTACATGGGCGGTAAATCCCCTGTGCTCGCATATCCATTTCAAAGACAATACTACGCAAAAACGCCGCCTCTGCTTTAATTCGTCTAAACAAAAAGCCGCTTTTTTACCCGAAATTCCTTTAAAAACCCCTCCGCAAACACCAACAAATCTTTGGTTCATCACACAAAGGGGAGCGACTTTAGCGAAAAAATGTTTTCTGTCAACTGTTTTGGGACAAATATTTACAACCATTTGTTTCCACCCTCTCGCCCCTTGCCCGCCTGCAAAAATAGCAAAAATTTGGGTTGCTAATAAACCCGGATACCCTATCTTGATAGTCACATTTAAAAACAGAGGGTTCCGACCCTATTATCAATAGCGAACAACCGAGTCTCAACCGGCTCAAAGAAGGAGAAAAATTATGATCAAAATTGGAGAAGCCATTCCCGAGCTCGAAATGGAAATATTCCAGAACGGCGAGATCAAAAAAATCAAACTCTCAGACTATAAGGGAAAATGGTTGGTATTGATGTTCTACCCGGCCGACTTCACCTTCGTCTGCCCGACCGAACTTAAAGATGCCGCCCTGATCTACGACAAATTCCAGGCCGCCGATGCCGAACTCATCAGCGTCAGCACCGACACCGCCTTTGTCCACAAAGCATGGCACGACGAATCCGAAGCCATTAAAACCGTCACCTACCCCATGGGTGCCGACCCGACCGGCAACGTCAGCCGCGCCTTCGGCGTCTATATAGAAGAAGAAGGCCTCGCGCTGCGCGGCACCTTCGTCATCGACCCCGATGGCATCCTCAAAACCATGGAAGTACACGACCTCGGCATTGGTCGCAGCGCGCCCGAAGCGCTCCGCAAACTCGAAGCCGCCAAATTCGTCCGTGAATTCGGTGATCAAGTCTGCCCCGCAGGCTGGCAACCCGGTGGCGACACCCTCACGCCCGGCATCGACCTCATCGGAAAAATCTAACGATCCAGGGGGATTCGTTCATAAACCCAGCCCGACCGTTCGTAAGAGCGGTCGGGGTTTTTGTTTTGCGGGGTATCAATTTAACGCAAGTTGAGGTTTGATCACCCCAAGATGTTGT
>CAYYYX010000017.1:0-34398 GCA_964476065.1 uncultured Verrucomicrobiota bacterium
ATCCTGAGTTAAAACTGACGATTATCTCTCTTACTATTTTATAGACGAACAGATTAGCTGATTTATTGCAAATTAGCCGTTTTTTTTGTAAAAGTACCGGTTTGCATATTTAGTCATTTTCCAATGGTTGGAAAAACCTCTGCGCTCTCTGGTGCGCCAAGCAAAGCTTGGAAGGGATAACAACCCGAAAGCACTTTGCCACTTCACCTTGTTGCGTTGCCGTCACAACAGCAGTAAAGGTACCCGTGCATGCATCTGTGCACAAAGCGCTACGCGCAGATTGTGTCATTATGGAGTGCGGTGGGCCGAAGGCTTTGAGTGCAACGAGAACTCGACCCCGCTTTAAAATGAATTTCGGAAGGGGCGATTTATCGAATGTCAGTCGAGCACTCATGAGAATGGAGCAGACGAGAGATCCAGAGGTAAGGACGTGGAAGGTTCGAATGATTGATTATGCATCGATGCATGCACGGGTACCTTTTCGAGCGGAGGTTGTGATTTTTGTCTCTTCTCAGTTCTAATCCCATGATTCATCTCCCTGTTGAACGCAATGCGTTGTTATGTAACAAGGCGGGAAATCAAACGGGGCAAAGCCACACTTTTCGCCACACTTCCCGCGAATCAGAGATGTTCCTGAAAATAAAAAAAACCCAAGACATTGAATACCAAGGGGATAAAGTGGTCGGGGCGACAGGATTCGAACCTGCGACTTCTACACCCCCAGCGTAGCGCTCTACCAGGCTGAGCTACGCCCCGACATTTCTCAAAGCGCAAGAAGCTATCACGCACCCCCTAGGCGGTCAACGCGAGATTGCAAAGAAAGGCGCAAGTTGAAACTTGCAACCGAAAAGAATCCCCACTTAACTGCTCACGTTATGCAAATCAACGAAACAGCAAAAAAACTCGCAGGGCTTTATGCGACGGGTCACGAAGACCGTCCGAACAATGTTCTATGGAACTATCCGGCGGCCGATCAGATTGTCAGCGCACTTAAAACGCTGATCCATGTGATGTTCCCCGGCATTTACTCTTCGGAAGCCGAAGACCTTGAAGCCCTCTTCAACAAACAGCTCAAAGAGATCAGCGATCTGCTGCTTCCCGAAATCGAACGCGCCGTGCCCTACCGCTGGCTCGCCGCCGCCGAACAAGATGTGGAACCTATTAAGGATGTACGGGGCGAGGCCCAACGAATTCTCGACCAATTTATCGAGGCCCTTCCCGCCGTGCGCGAAATGGTGATCGACGATGTGGTTGCCGCCTATAACGGCGACCCGGCGGCGCTCAGCTACGCCGAAGTGAAACTCGCCTACCCCGGTTTGCTGGCGATCACCTCGCACCGCATGGCTCACCAACTCTACCAACTCCATGTGCCGATCATCCCGCGCATCATGAACGAGTGGACGCATGCCAAGGCGGGAATCGATATTCACCCCGGTGCGACCATCGGCCGCGGCTTCTTTATTGACCACGGAACCGGGGTCGTCATTGGTGAAACCACGAAAATTGGCAGCGGCGTAAAGATTTATCAGGGCGTGACCCTCGGGGCGAAAAGTTTCCCGCTCGACGAAAACGGGAACCCCATCAAGCACGTCCAGCGCCATCCAGCCGTCGAAGACAACGTGGTCATCTATGCGAACACCACCGTGCTCGGCGGTAAAACGGTCCTCGGACACGACTCCATTATCGGCGGTAATGTTTTCCTGATGGAAAGCGTTCCTCCGAATAGTTTTGTCACCAAAGCCGAGACCAGCGCAACCATTCGAACCAAGGATACATCCGGCCTCTCCGGCCGCTCTTGACTCCCCTGTCAAAAAATTTCGAAAAGACTGGACTCAATCCCGACACAACCCTATATTTCTGCGCTTTTAAGAGAATTTTGAGGAGCAACCCATGCCAAAAATGAAAACCAAAAAGACTGCGGCCAAACGTTTCAAAAAAACGGCCACCGGAAAACTCAAGTTTTCCCACATGGGCGGCAGCCACATTCTGACCAATAAGAACCGCAAGCAGAAGCGCCGTCTCGGTAGCAAAAGCATTGTGAACAGTGCGGACCACAAGCGCATTGCGAAAACCATCCCCTACGCTTAATTTCTAAGGAGTAACCATGCCAAGAGCAACAAATGCACCGGCGTCCAAACGTCGCCACAAAAGCCGCCTCAAACTCGCTAAAGGGTTTCGCGGATCACGCAGTAAACTTTTCCGTCAAGCCACTGAGGCTGTCGACCGCGCGCAGGCCATGGCCTTTGTGCATCGCAAACAGAAAAAGCGCAACTTCCGTCGCCTCTGGACCGTCCGCATCAATGCGGCGTGCCGCGCCAACGGAATTGTCTACAGCCGCTTCATTGAAGGGCTGAGCAAATCCAACGTCACGATCAACCGGAAAATGCTTTCTGAGATTGCGATCTATGACGAAGCCGGCTTCGCCAAGCTCGTTGCAACGGCTCAAGCGGCTATCAGCTAACAACCCTCCGCTTGAATCGAAAAAGACCGATCTTCTGATCGGTCTTTTTTTATGCCTCTGAAGCCAATAAATGTTTTCCTCAGACCTAGGTCTTTGCCTTTCCTCTGCGAATGGTGAGGGGACCCGCACAACCCTGCGGATATTTGAGAGCCTTTTCGGGTTGCGGGGCGCGAGGCGGGTCTTTATATTCCGAGGCTAATTTTTCAGGATATTGTAACCAACCATTAAGGAGTAGACACTATGTCAGCTATTGTAGAAATTATTGGACGTGAGATTCTCGACTCTCGCGGAAACCCGACCATCGAAGTGGATGTAATCCTCGAGTCCGGCGCTGCCGGTCGTGCAGGCGTTCCGTCCGGAGCCTCCACCGGCGTAAACGAAGCGCTTGAACTGCGTGACGGCGACAAATCCCGTTACCTCGGTAAAGGTGTTTTGAAAGCCGTCGAAAACGTAAACGAAAAAATTGCTCCGGCCATCATCGGTATGGACGCAATGGATCAGGTCGGCATCGACAAATTCATGATCGGCCTCGACGGCACGAAAACCAAAAGCGAACTCGGCGCCAACGCTATGCTGGGTGTTTCACTGGCCTGCGCACACGCTGCTGCCGCTGAACTCGACATGCCGCTCTTCCGCTACATCGGCGGAACAAACGCTAAAGCCCTCCCCGTTCCGATGATGAACATCATCAACGGCGGTTCACACTCCGACGCTCCGATTGCGTTCCAGGAATTCATGATTCGTCCGATCGGCGCCTGCTGCTTCAAAGAAGGTCTGCGCTGCGGTGCGGAAGTTTTCCATGCGCTCAAAGCCATCATCAAAGGGAAAGGTCTTTCGACCGCCGTCGGTGACGAAGGTGGATTTGCTCCGAACTTTGCGGGCGGAACCGAGGAAGCCCTCGACGCCATCATGCAGGCGATCAAAGACGCTGGATACGAGCCGGGTACAGATGTGACCATCGGCCTCGACTGCGCGGCGTCTGAATTCTTTGAAGATGGCGTTTACAACTACGCGAAATTCGAAGGCGAAAACGGCGCCAAACGTTCTTCTAAGGAACAAAGCGACTACCTCGCTGATCTCATCTCCAAATACCCGATCGATTCCATCGAAGACGGCATGAACGAAGAAGACTGGGCTGGCTGGAAAATCCTCAACGACAACATTGGCGATCGATGCCAAATCGTAGGCGACGACCTGTTTGTGACTAACGTCGACTACCTGGCTCGCGGCATCAAAGAAGGCAGCGCCAACTCGATCCTCATCAAAGTGAATCAGATTGGAACACTGACCGAAACGCTCGACGCGATTGAAATGGCCCACAAAGCGGGTTACACCGCGGTTGTCTCGCATCGTTCTGGCGAAACCTCCGACAACACGATTGCCGACATCGCAGTCGCAACCAACGCCGGCCAGATCAAAACCGGCTCGCTGAGCCGCTCGGACCGTATTTCGAAATACAACCAGCTTCTTCGTATTGAAGAAATGCTCGGTACCGAAGCCCGCTACGGCGACTAGTCAGGCTAAGCCTGCACCCAAGTTTCCAACCATTGGAAACTGTAAACGCTCCGGAGATTTCTCCGGGGCGTTTTTTTCATCTCACGGCGTGCAGGTTACATCCCATTTCATAATTCACAATTCATCCTTCATATTTCATCGCTCTCTCCCCTATACTTCGCCCCGTGAGTCCTCAAAAATATTGGAATGTTATTTACCGCTACGCCGCACTCGCCGCAATCCTGCTCGCGCTAATCGGCGGGGTCTTCGCTTTTCTGCCGAAAGTGAACCAATTCAAGGACTATCGAGAAACCAAAACCACGTTAGAGGCTAAAATCCGCTCCGAGGAAGAGCACATCAAGGAGCTGCGCCTCAATCAGCAAAAATTCAGTACGGATAAACATTTTGTACAGAAAATCGCCCACGAAACCGGTTTTGCACACGAAGGCGAAGTGATCTTTCAATTTAACGATCCAGGGGACACCAACAATAAAACACAGAGTGGAGCGAAGAAGGACTGGCAAAATCATTAGGGGCAAAATCATTTTCACCATCCACTCCCATGATTTTGCCCATAAATGATTTTGCCAAAACTCTCTTTTACCCCATGGTTCAGAAATGATTTTGTTATCCATCATTTTGTAAAAATCTTTAACAAAAGGAGGCGTAATGACTAAACCCATCGTATGGACGGTAGCGGGTTCTGATTCCGGTGGCGGTGCAGGCACCCAAGCCGATGTAAAAGTGATGAACCTTCTAGGGGCACACGCCTGCTCGGTCATCACGGCTCTGACCGCACAAAACACTATTGGAACCGGTCGCCTCGAATGGGTCTCTCCAGAGATGCTCTCCGCCCAGCTCGACGCATTAAAAACAGATCTTCCGCCTGCAGCCGTTAAACTCGGAATGCTCGGTACCGTGGCGACCGTGGAGCTGATTGTGTCATTTCTAGAAACGCAAAAGATTCCCTTTACGGTCTGCGACCCAGTTCTCATCTCCTCGAGCGGAACCTTTTTGCTCGAAGCAGCAGCCTGGCCCCTGCTGACCAAACGGCTTTTTCCGGCGGTCGACCTGATCACCCCGAATATTCCGGAGGCTGAGCATCTACTGGGCATGGAAATCACCACCCCCGCCGATATCGAAGCCGCGGCCCGCAAGGCCCGCTCGCTCGGGGTAAAAGAGGTGCTGATCAAGGGCGGGCACGGCTCGCACGATACAGAGCTCTCCAGCGACTACTGGAGCAACGGAAAAGAGCACGCCTGGCTTTCAAGCCCGCGGATCAACACCAAAAATTCGCATGGCACGGGTTGCTTCCTCTCCTCGGCCATTGCCACCGCGCGTGCGATGGGCTGCAAACCGCTCGAAAGCATCGTATTAGCCAAGGCCTATCTAAATCAGGGACTGCGTATGGCCCCCGACCTCGGGAACGGGTTCGGCCCCCTCGCCTTCAATCCATGGGGGAAATCCAAAAAGGATCTGCCGCGGGTATCAAAGAAAGCGGATAAGCTCGGTCATCGCGCAAAAATGCCGAAGATCTAATTTTCGCAACTGCGTTGCATTTCAGTGCTTCGCACCGTGGGGTCGCATTTTTTCCAATGTTTGGAAGAGTTCCGATCAAAAGCTCCAAGGGTTGAAAAAACAAAAGCCGCAGTTTCCAAGGGTTGGAAAACGCGGCTTTTAAGGTGGTACACCCAGCAGGGTTCGAACCTGCAACCTCCTGGTTCGTAGCCAGGTACTCTATCCAGTTGAGCTATGGGTGCATCAGGAAAGCGCAGAATGTACTGCCTCGCTGAGTTGGAATCAATCGCAAAAGATGAACTATTTTGTAAGCGCTTGAAGCGCCTCCACTTTATCGGTTTTTTCCCAAGGGAAGACGGACCGACCAAAGTGTCCGTAGGCGGCAGTTTCACGATAGCTCCAGCCTTTCGGATCCAGTAATCCCAAGGCTTCAATCAACGCGGCGGGTCGGAAATCAAATAGACCACTGGTCTTAACGATCGACTCAAGCTGGCTATCCTTCATCGTCCCTGTGCCGTAGGTGTCGACATTGATACTGAGCGGCTCAGCCACTCCAATGGCGTAGGCCACCTGTACTTCGCATTTTTCGGCGAGGCCAGCCGCGACGATGTTCTTGGCGACATAGCGAGCATAGTAGGCGGCAGAGCGGTCGACTTTGGAGGGGTCTTTACCGGAGAAGGCACCGCCGCCATGGCTTCCGACACCGCCGTACGTGTCGACGATGATCTTTCGGCCCGTGAGCCCCGCATCGCCGTGCGGGCCGCCGATGACAAATTTACCGGTCGGGTTGATAAAGTATTCGACGTTCTCTTTGAGTAAGCCACTGGACGCCAGAACGTTTTCGGCTACGGCCTGCAAATCGGCCTGAACTTGTTCGAGCGGTACATCATCGGTCTGATGAGAAATAACGACTGCGGTGATGTGGTCGGGTTTCCCGTTTATATATTGAATGGAAACCTGCGACTTGGAGTCGGGACGCAGATACGGAATGGTTCCTGCTTTGCGAATTTTCTGAAGTTCGTCGAGCAACAGGTGGCTGTAGTAGACCGGTGCGGGCATGAGGGCTTCGGTTTCGTTAGACGCATAGCCGAACATCATTCCTTGATCGCCAGCCCCCTGCTCCTGATGGAGCCCTTCGCCTTCGCTCACGCCTTGTGAGATGTCGGGTGACTGTCCATGAAGGCGTCCAATGTATTCAAAGGTGTCAGCGCAAAATTTGAGATCTTCGTGGTCGTAGCCGATGCCACGTACCACGTCGCGTGCGATGGCTTCCGGATCGATCTGATCCCAGCCCGAACAGGCGATTTCGCCGGCGTTGACGACGAGGTTGGTGGTGACAAGCGTTTCGCAGGCAACACGGCTTTTGGAGTCCTTCTCGAGGCATGCATCGAGAATGGCGTCAGAAATCTGGTCGCACACTTTATCGGGATGACCCTCTGAAACCGATTCGGAGGTGAAAACATGGTCTACACTGATCTTGCTCATTGCACGGGCTCCTTGCTGTATATTCGTTTATCCGGATTAATGAATAAGGAAAGATACCCGCTTTAGCTAATGAGCTCAAGAATTTCCGGCGATCTTTTTGCCAGCAGCGCCCGGCATTCCTCGAGAATGCTTTCCGCTGTTCCAGAGCGAAGGGCCTCTTTGGCCAACGATTTACATTCCGAATATTTGAGATTTCGGATGACGTCTTTGATCATGGGAACCGAGGGGGGAGTAATGCTGAGGTCATCGACGCCCAACCCAATGAGTAATGGAACGAGTTCGGGGCTGGCAGCCATCTCCCCGCAGACCGAAACGGGGATTTTGCATGAATGCCCAGCATGAACCACTTGATGGATGAGCTTGAGAACGGCGGCGTGTGTAGGCAGGTAGAGGTGAGCCACATTCTCATTTCCGCGATCGACCGCGAGGGTGTACTGAATGAGATCATTGGTTCCAATACTGAAAAAATCAACGTGCGGAGCAATGAGATCGGCGGTGAGAGCCGCCGAAGGAATCTCAATCATGACCCCGACCGAAAGCGTTTCGGCATACGCAATCCCCTCTTCACGCAATTCGTTTCGACATTCTTCTAAAAGGGCATTGGCCTTGAGGACTTCGCTCAGACAGCTGATCATCGGATACATCATTGAAATATTCCGCCCAGCTCCTGCGCGCAAAACAGCGCGCAACTGCATCTTGAAAAAGTCGGGATGGGCCAGGCAGTACCGAATAGCCCGCCATCCGAGGAAGGGGTTGAGTTCAGGAGCCGTTCGGATGCCTGCGGCCAATTTGTCGCCCCCTAGGTCGAGGGTTCGAATGACGACACGCGCTGGAGCGCACTGATCTGCGACCTCGGCATAGACTCGAGTCTGCTCTTCTTCGTCCGGCAACTGATCTTCATTTAGAAACAGAAACTCCGTCCGAAACAGCCCGACCCCCTTGGCCCCATACTTTTGAACCCGATCCACTTCGCAGGGTAATTCGATGTTCGCAGCAATCGGAACGCAATGCCCATCTTTGGTTTTGGGACGCTTGTCCTTAAGGGTCCCGAGCTCACACAGAATGGTTTTGTACTCTTCGGCTTTCTGGGCATAAGTCAAAAGACGCTCGGATGTGGGGCGGATGACAACTCGCCCTTTGGTTCCGTCGATGAGAATTGTTTCTCCGGGGCTCAACTGTGCGGTGATATCATGCAGCCCAACCACGGCGGGCACCTCGAGTGCGCGAGCCATGATCGCAGCATGTGAGGTGGAACTTCCCTGATCGGTGGCAAACGCATGAACGATGGCGGGGTTCATGCCCGCAGTATCCGACGGGGAAAAATCCTGCGCGACGGCAATGCAGGGGCGATCAATCTGATCCATGCGGTCGATTACTTCGCCGACCAGATTTTTAATGATCCGACGGGTCACATCCCGTACGTCGACAGCACGCTCACGAAGGTAATCATCTTCGACGTTCGAAAGCATGGCAATGTAACGCCCGGCCACCTGATGGATGATGCTTTCGACATTCTTCTTTTTTTCGCGTACTTCGCGGATCACCTCATCAATGAAATAGCGGTCATCCACCACCAGCAGGTGCGCATCAAAAATGCCGGCATGCTCCTTGCCGAGTGCGCTATCCACCTTGCGCTGGATCTCGGAAATCTGGCGGCGGGTCTGGACAAGAGCTTCGTCGAAGCGGGAAATTTCAGAGGGGATATCCTCCTCGGCGATCGTTCGTTCAGGCACGGAGGAACCCTCATGAGCAAAAAGAACAACTTCCCCGACCGCCACACCGGGCGAAACGCCCAGCCCCTGAAGAACGATTTCTCCCAGAGGCTCTAGTTTTTCGTCGACCACATTTTAGTCCTCGAAGAATTTATTTTCGAACAAATCGGCGATTCCTGCCATGGCCTCTTCGGCATCCTCCCCCACGGTCTGAACGTAAAGCAGGGCGCCTTGATGACCCTCAATCGTCAACAGCCCCATGATGCTTTTTGCAGAAACCTCAGCCCCTTTTTTCCCAATCAAAATTTCACAGGTAAATTTTCCGGCAACCTTAACCAATAGGGCGGCCGGACGCGCGTGGATCCCATATTTGTTCTCCACCTTGAATTCACGAACTATGGTTTGTTCCGTTGTCATTACGCTCCTGTCCGATTCAAAAAGCTTCCGATCACTTTCTCGTCCAGTTCTTTAGCCGCATCGTGCCCTAGCATTTTCAGCTTATGGTTCAGTGCTGTTGTCTCCACCATATTGGCCATATCGCGACCTGGGCTGACGGGCAACCTATAATAGGGAAATTTAAGGCCCAGCACGTCAACCTCAGCGGGCAGGATTCCGGTGCGGTCCTCGTCCGCATCATTCACATAAGGGTGGAACTTGATCACAATATCCAGTTCGGCCTCGCGACGAATGGATCCCATTCCAAACAGACTGGGAACATGAACAATTCCGACCCCTCGGATTTCCATATGATAACGGGTCATCTCATTGGCAAACCCGAGAACCCGTCCTCGGCTATTTTTTACGACTTCGGTTACATCATCGGAAACCAGGCTATAGCCTTTGTCGATTAGGGATAAAGCTGTTTCGCTTTTCCCGATACCCGCCGCGCCCTGCAAGAGAACCCCAACGCCCATAATATCGAGCATCGTGCCCTGCATCCGTGCACGAGGCGCAGTAAGCTCCTCAATCAACACGGTGCTTTCGTTGATAAAATGGCTGGTGATCATCGTGGTTCGGAAAAGGGGCGTCTTATATTCCTCCGCCAGTGTAAGCAGTTCCGAAAGCGGATTCCGGTTGCGGGCGATGATGATGCCGGGGACATTTTTTTCCAGGATCGCGCGCAGGCGTTCTTCGCGCTCTTTGGCCGTCAGGCTCTTCAGATACGTGAACTCGGCCAACCCGAATACCTGTAGACGCCGCTGAGCGAAATACTGGAAAAAACCGGTCAGCGCAAGTCCGGGACGATTAATGGCTTTTTCCTCGATGACCCGTTCGAGGTATTCCTCGCCCCAGACCAGCTCAAGCGAGAGACGCTCGCAACCGGCATCCAGTAATTCTTTGAGTGTAATCGCCACCGTTTAAAACCCCTTAGTGATGATCCTGCACCTTCTCACGCGATTTGCGCAACTGGCGTTCCGCTTTCTCCAGCGCCTGATCGATCGACGTGTACATGTTTTCAGACGTAGCTTTTCCCTCTACGTGCAGGCTTTTCCCCTGCACCAAAACTTCCGCGATATTCTCGAGTTTTTGGAGTTCCAAAACAACTCGAACATCTTCGATTCGCGAAAGCCCCGTCAGCGTCCGCTCGACCTTGTCATAAACATGACTCCGAATTCCATCGGTGATCTCGACATGGCGTCCTGTAATATGTACCTGCATACGTGTCTCCTTTCACTATAGACTGAACCGCGGGCCCAAATAGAGCTCACGACTCATTTCATCATTAACCAAAAAATCGCTCGAACCCTCGCGAAGAACTTTGCCCTCGCACATCAAATAAGCTCGGTCAACCACCGCCAGTGTTTCGCGTACGTTGTGATCGGTAATCAACACACCGAGACCCTTCTCGCGCAGCTCCTTGATAATCTCCTGCACCTCGTAAACGGCTAGTGGGTCAACCCCACTGAACGGTTCGTCGAGAAGGATCAGCGAGGGATTGGTTACCAGTGCCCGGGTGATTTCCAGACGACGGCGCTCCCCGCCAGAAAGCGTATACGCCTTTTGTTTTGCCAAATGAGAAATTTTCAGTTCTTCGAGAAGAAACTCCAAGCGTTCGCGGCGCTCGCGGCGCGAAACCGGCAGGGTCTCAAGAATCGCCATCACATTTTCCTGCACCGTGAGTTTTCGGAAAATAGAAGGTTCCTGCGAGAGATAGCCCATCCCCATACGTGCCCGCTGATACATCGGCACCTTCGAGACATTGCGATCTTTGAAGAACACCTCTCCCCCCGTTGGGTGGATCAGCCCAGTCACCATGTAGAACGTGGTCGTCTTCCCCGCACCGTTCGGGCCGAGCAGGCCGACGATTTCCCCGGCGTTCACATGAACATTCACCTCGTTGACTACCTTTTTTCCGCGGTAGCTTTTAACGAGTTTTTCCGTACGTATTAAACAGGTTTGTTCCATTTTAATTCTCAAAAATATCAGTTTTTAATTTATCGTCAGAGTAAATAATCAAACGCGCCGACGGCTCGCAAACCATGCGTCCCGTGGCGCGCCAAAAACGGATTCGTTCACCCAAAAGCATATTCCGTCCATCCACAATTTTCGGTTTGTCTTCCAGCAAAAACTCGTCAGTCGTAATGTCATAAACGGCTCTTCCTGCGTACGCTTCCCGTCCTTCACTTAGGAGTTTAACTTCGGTCAGCGCCTCAATCCAGTCAATTTCATTGTTTTCACCGAAGCGCACATTCATCGTGCCGCAATCCATCGCCATTTGAGGGTCCTGCACATGAACCGTTTCCTCAAACCGAACGGTCCGTCCGTTATAATCGAGGAAAAGCTCCTTCGAGGTAATCACTGTCACCTCATTGGTATCGAGGCTTTCGATACCCGAGAGGTCATCGTTCTGCTCCATAACGTCCTCAATGATCACCTTGCTATCATTGAGCACCTGCACCTTGCGATCACTGGACTGAAGACGGAAGCCGCGGCCCCGAACGTGGACCCCTTCCATATCGGCGGCGACCGGTGCCTCCGACCACGCCTCGCGGGTTTTCTGGTCAAAAAAACAGTGCGGCGATGTCACCGTCATATAGGTTTCACCATCCTTATAAAACTCCATGTTCACGCCGGTGATTTTCACCTTGCCGCTCCCCTCCATCACGGCGCGGTCACCGAAAAGCTGAGAGGTCATCGTGCCCTGCTCGTCATAGTCCGGAACCCGAAAACCTGAAATTTCCATTCCCGGTTCCTGAGCGACCGCCGAAACCGCCATTGCAATCCAAAGCAGAATCGAATTTTTCCAACCTTTGGAAAATTTTATGCCCGCCGGGGCTCCCGGCTTCCAATGCTTGGAAAACAAGAAGGGTGCAGGCTCCTTGTCCGCCGAAGCCGTGGCGAAGGCGGGAGCCTGCTTCCAATGTTTGGAAGAGATCATCATTTCACCTCATCAATTGCATTCAGTTTTTTCCAAAGTTTGGAAAGTTCACTCGTCGGAATCATATTCGGTCCGTCGGAAAGCGCCTTGGCTGGCTCCGGATGCGTTTCAATAAACATTCCGTCCACGCCGACCGCTGCGGCGGCCTTCGCGAGATAGGGAGCAAAACGTCCGTCGCCGCCAGAGGTGTCGCCCTGCCCACCGGGCGACTGCACCGAATGAGTCGCATCAAAAATGACGGGGTAGCCCATTTCGCGCATGATGATCAAGCTGCGCATATCGGCCACCAGCGTGTTGTATCCAAACGAGGCTCCGCGTTCCGTCAGCATGATCTTTTTATTGCCGGTGGACTCAATCTTCTTCACCACATTCGCCATGTCCCACGGGGCGGCGAACTGCGCTTTTTTCACATTCACCACTGCGCCGCTTTCGCCAGCGGCCACCACAAAATCGGTTTGCCGAACCAGAAAAGCGGGCAGCTGAATAATGTCGACCACCTTTGCCGCAATTTTAATATCTTCCACCGAGTGGACATCGGTCAAAACGGGCACGTTATACTTCGCCTTGATCTCCGCAAGAATCTCCAGCCCCTTTTCAATGCCCGGGCCGCGGTACGAGTTGATCGATGTGCGGTTTGCCTTGTCATAAGAGGCTTTAAACACCAGCGGGATATTCTGACGTTTCGCCAACTTCACCAGTTTGTCGGCAATCGCCATACACCCCTCGCGGCTCTCAATCACGCATGGCCCGGCAATCAGCGCCAGCGGATTGTTCCCGCCAAACTTCACACCCTTCACATTGATCGTCTTAGTCATCATCAATCTCCAAAAAACTCATTCGGTTACTTCAAAACTCCACTACAAAAATATACTCATTCAGTAGATTTAGCCACTCCCCTTCGGGTCGTTTCTTTTGGCGGAACCAAAAGCACTGACCCCTGCCTCGAGGCGGCATCAGTCTGGCGCCACAAGTTGTTCAAGCGATGACACCCAGTCATTAAACAGAGAACAGGCTTCGCGCATCTTCGGAATCCCAATCGCTGTCGCAATGGCAATGCCTGTTGATGTCTTTTTAAAGCGATCAGAGAGTTGCGCCAATCTTTTGGACGGAGCCGTTGTACTATGATCATTAATTTTTTCCGGCTCCCCACATGCTGATAGAATGTCGTCAATATACCGTTGATTCACTCCTATTTTTTCCGCCAAACATGCCGGATCACTGAAATACAAAGCCTCCATTTCATGCATGGACACATAGGGAATAAAACGTCGCCCCGGGTTTTGATCCGAAAAGAGCGTTTGTATTTCATCAGCGGTCGACCGGGTCATGACTGCAGACTTTCTGATATGAGTCGTTTGCTGTTTCGATTCGGCATAGCCCGGCCAGTCTCCGCGTATACCATAGTAATCCACCAGCAACGTGACATATGTATCCGAGCGTTGTTTCAAGTGCCGTTTAATATCGTTTTGAGCACGAGCAAATTTCACATCCCCGCCTTTTTCGCCGGGCTTATCCAAAATAATAGGCGTCAGGAACACACCTCGCTCGGCAAGATATGGCCCAAGCACCTGCTTCACAAAACGCTGCTCGGTCGGCCCCTCCACCAGAACAACCACCTCAGCAAAGCTACTCATGGGTGGTTCCTCCCTGAATCACATTCTTGGTCCAGAGCTCTCCGACCGAGTAGTCATTTAGCCATTGGTCGAAATCGGTTCGCTTGAGGCGTTCAAACGTGGATTGCCCCTCTTTGCGATTCACCACAACCACATCCTCAATCGAAAACTGATCCAGCAATAACGGCGACTGGGTCGCCACAATAATCTGTGTCCGTTTGGAGGCATCTGCAATCAGCTCGCCTAGAATCCGTATAGCCTCTGGATGTAACCCCAACTCCGGCTCATCAATAATGATGATCGAAGGTGGTTCCGGTTGCAGCAACGCGGTCGCCAGACAGATGAAGCGAACTGATCCGTCAGACAGATGATAGGGCTGCATGGGATAATCCGATCCCTTAGCTTTCCAGGAGAGAGCCACTTTGGTCTTCGGCCCCAGCTGCTGCTCATCGAGAAGAAAATCGTCAAAATAGGGAGCCACCAACCGGCATGAATCTAGGATTTCATCATAGAAGGAATGCTTTTCATTCCGCAGGCGCAAAAGAAAAGGAGCGATATTCGATGCATCATATCGCAGTGACTTGCTGTCCTCGACAATTTCCGCATGCCGCATGGGCGCATGGATACCGGTGTCATGGAAATGGTAGATTTTCCAAGAGCGGATGGCATTATAAACTGGCTTGCTGTATTGACTGTCAGAAGACTTCCCTTTGGCCTCTTTCACCAAAAGCGAAGAGCTATCCCCACTGCTGCCAAGATCCCACCAGCCCGTATAACCCCCATCGTAATAGCGCGCCTCATCGGAAATCGCGAACCCCTCTCCCGCTCCGGGCTTGATCACAAATCGATACCCACGGGAACCAAAACGAGCCACAAACTCCATTTTTTTTGTGGTTTTACGCCCATTGTACAGTAAGTCGCTAATTCCTCCATTTTCCTGCACATAGTCCGAAAGGTTGCCCTCAATCAATGACTGAAGCATACGAAAAAAGGAAATAAAATTACTTTTTCCAGACCCGTTGGCTCCAACAAAAACATTGAGATCCTTCAGTTCGAACCCTTCCAGATCACGAATGGATTTGAACCCTCGAATGGTTAGCTTATCCAAGCTCTTGTTACGACGATTCATAATACGACTGCGTTCCAGTATTTTTTTCATATCCATCACACAACCTCCTCTGGAAACATGCGGATCATGAACTTTTCTTCGATGAGACGAACCTTCCAGGCCTGCTCGTCCTTGCCCAAGGGGTCACCCCCGGGGATCAGTCCTATAATTTGATGTTCTCTTCCGTCTCAGCCAAAATCTTTTCGACTTTCTCAATATCCTCCGGCGTATCGACGCCGATGCCGATATCATTCACTCGTAAAACATTCATCCGACAGCCGATATGCAACGCGCGCAACTGCTCAAGCTTTTCGAGATTTTCCAACGCGCATGGCGGCTCGGCCACCAGTTTTAATAAATAGTCGCGGCGGTAGGCATAAATACCGATGTGCCGCCAATGCGCACCGGATGCATCTGTTCCTGCATCGCGGACGTGCGGAATGGGTGCGCGCGAAAAATAGAGTGCCTGCCCATCGTCGGCGAAAACCGCCTTCACCACATCCGGGCTCTTCAGGTCGGCGGCGTGTTCAATCGGTGCAGCGGCGGTGGCCATATCCCAGTCGCCCGAAGTCATCACCTCGGCCAGCTGGTCGATCAGTTTGGGATCCATCAGCGGCTCATCGCCCTGAACATTAATCACCACATCGCAGTCTGTGTCCGCAATGGCCTCGGCGATCCGGTCGGTGCCGGACGGGTGGTCCACACGGGTCATCACCGCCTCAACACCGGGAATAGAAAAAGAAGCAACCGCATCTGCAATACGTGAATCATCGGTAGCGACCAAAACCGCATCCAGAGAGTTCGCCTGCACCACGCGCTCGACAACGCGCTGAATCATCGGTTTGCCCGCGATCAGTGCGAGCGGCTTACCCGGCAGGCGGGTGGAGGCCCAGCGCGAAGGAATCACCCCAACCACTCGTTGTTTATTTTTCATCATTCTTCTCTGGCGTCCAAAAATCGTTTCCCGGCCCATTCACGGTCTGGAGCTTAATACGCGCCCGTCCGAACGGGACCTTGATTTTAGCAAAAGTCAACAGTCGACGCGGATCACGCGAAACCCAAACCGTAGCTTTTCCTTTTCGAACAAACAAGCCGTCAAACATCGCTTCCGGGAACATCTTTAGGCTCAGAACCTTGTCGTCATAGCACGGCAGACGAATCTTTTCGGTTCCATACGTATGGAGAATAAGATCATAGATTCTCTCATCGGCCATCATGCGATAACGTGGCTCTTTATCTTCCTCCAGCGGGGCGGAGCGCATGAAATACATAAAGCTCAAAATATCTCGCGTATCTACATCAATCGCGTACTCCTTTTTTGAACCGTTCGTCTGATGCTCGTAGTACGCCATCCGCTTCTCAAAATCAAAGGTGGTGATCTCGTGGCAACGGTAGCGCCCCTCCTTCAGGTTTTTCGTGTACCGAATTGGCAGAAATGTCTCGGGATCAATTAGGCTCTCGTGAAAATCGTCCACCTTGAAAATCTTGTTGAAAAACGCGTAGGTTTTCGTGCGCATCCGGAGTGCCAGCACCTCGCGTCCGTCCAGCGTATCCATCTCCGTCGTCGCGACCACCTGTGCCACAGGAACACCATTCCAACTAACCGTATACGTCAGCTCCTCGCCGATGGGAAAAGGCAGTTCGCCACGGACCGAACAAAAAGCCAGTGCCAGAATACCAAAGAGTAACCCGATGCGTTTCAATGGACCTATCCTTCCCGCGTGAACTGACGACAAATCACGCCTGCCTCTGCAAACAACGCGCGCGCCTGATCATTAAAGTGATATTCCTTTTCGTACACGACCTCTGAAATCCCCGCATTAATGATCATCTTCGTACACATCAAGCAAGGGCTGATCGTGCAGTAGAGCATCCCGTCCTTCACCGAAATCCCGTGATAGGCCGCCTGCACAATCGCGTTCTCCTCGGCGTGGCAGCAAATGCAGTCGCCCAGCGAATTGCCCGACGGCGTGTCCGATGCACAGCGTTCGCATCCACCCTCATGGCAATTGGTGATGCCCTTCGGGGTTCCGTTGTACCCCGTCGAAATAATCCGACGGTCCCGCACAATCACCGCCGCCACCTGGCGCCGACAGCAGTTCCCCCGCTTTGCGACCACCTGGGCGATATCCATAAAATATTCATCCCAACCGGGACGTTTGATCTCATTCATGTTGGGGATGATACGAGATGCGGGATGCATGATGCGAGATTTATCATGAACCTCACTCATAATAAGTCCACATGCGGATCACGTTGACCGTTTTGCTTTCTTCGAGCACCTGATAGACCAGCCGATGCTGAATATTGATGCGCCGCGAACAAGCTCCTGAGAGGTCGCCTCTCAACTTCTCGTGCGGCGGCGGATTCTGCCACGGGTTTTCGGCCAGCACATCAAGCAACCGCTGTGCGTTGGATTTGAGACCGGACTGCGTTAGTTTCTTCGCGTCTTTCTGCGCCTGCTTTGTATAGACCAGCTTCCAGCTCACCACTCCAGCTCCGTATCGCACTCATCGACCGGAGTCTTGAGTCCTTCAACGATAGATTCCCGCATCTTTGGAACACCGGCCAGATACAGCGTCTCTTGCACAGAACGCCAATCCTCCTCCGACACCAGAACCGCCGAATTTCGTTTGCCCGCAATCTGTACCGGCTCATGCGAAGCCGAAACCTCGTCCACCAGTGCATACAAATTTTTTCGCGCCTGTGTTGCCGTCATCGTTGTCATAACTTCACCTTTTCCACAAACGTACGCTTTGACGTACGACTGGCAAATGAAAAAGGGAGCGGATTGACGCAGACAAACCATCCTGCGTATGCTGAAAAACATGAAGAAAAAGAAAAATAACTTTGGAGAAGTCTCGGACAAGGCCACGCATATTCAACGCAACCCTAAATCATCTTCCGAGGATGCCCCTCTCTTCCCATCCGAATTTGAGGTGACGGATGAATATAAAAACTGCGTCGCCGAACTCGACAAAGGAACCTCCGTGGTTTTCGTCTCCGGGAAAGCAGGTACAGGAAAATCCACTCTGATCCAATACATCCGCGCTACCAGCCAAAAGCGGAATATCGTTTTGGCGTACACCGGAGTTTCCGCCATGACCATCGGCGGACAGACCATCAACTCATTCTTCGGCTTCCCGTGGGAGCCGTTGACAAAAAACCTGATCAAAGCCGTAACCTACCGATCGCGGCTTGACCTGCTCAATAAGCTGGAGCTGCTCATCATTGATGAAGTGTCCATGCTCCGCGCCGATTTTCTCGATGGAATCAATTGGTATCTCCAGAAAAACCGAACCCACGGAAATGGCACTCCGTTCGGCGGCGTTCAAATTCTGCTGGTCGGGGATATGTTCCAGCTTCCTCCCATTGCCTCGCAGCGAAACAACGAACTCCAATCTCTGTTGGACTCAGGATATCCCGACCTCTTCTTTTTCTGTGCAAAATCTTTACGTCACATCAACTTCTCCACCATTGAACTCACCAAAATATTTCGACAGGAAAACAGAGAGTTCCAAGCCATCCTGAACAAGGTTCGAGAGGGCAAAGACTCTCAGGACACGATTGAGTTTCTCAACCAACGGTGTCCGATCATTCCCGATCACCCCAAAGACCGTCTCTGCATCACCAGCCGCGTAAAAACCGCCCAGCGAATTAATGATACCCGACTCCGGGAACTACCGGGAGAAACATACCGCTTCCCTGCCCTCTACGAAGGCTCCTGTGTACGACTGAAAAAAGGTTCGTCGGGAACGAATGATAAACGCCTTCCGGCACCCGACCCGCTAGAACTAAAAATCGGCGCGCAGGTCATGCTACTGCGCAACGACAATAAAGGGCGCTGGGTAAACGGGAGCATGGCAACCGTCCTCGAAATCGACCCGGACGAAAACCTCTTGCAAGTCAAAATCTGGGAAACCGGCCTCGTCGCAAACATGAAAAAAGAAACCTGGGAAGAGAAAAAATACAAATACAACGAAGAGAGCGACACCATCCAGAGCGATACAACCGGCATCTTTTCACAATACCCATTAAATCTCGCGTGGGCGACCACCATTCACAAAGCGCAAAGCAAAACCATCGACAAAATCCATATCGATCTGCAAGGCGGCGCCTTCGCCTCCGGACAAACCTACGTCGCCCTCAGCCGCTGTCCCTCCGTCGAAAACATCTCTCTGGCCCGCCCGCTCAAGGAAACCGACATCAAAGTCTCCGAGACCATCACCCGCTTCTTCGACAGCCTCTCCTAAAACCATCCACCTCCCTCCCAAAACCTCACACCCACGAATTTCACAGTTGATTAACTGTGTATAAATCAAGGATGGCCGGAGTGAGCTGGTCAATTCTTTCCACTATCTGGAACCCGGCCTCGCTGGCTTGATCTTTTTCCGGGAACCGGAAAAAGAGCGGGACGGGATTGGTCGTGTGCGTTCGGACAGAGAGGTCTTCGATGTTTCCGTGGTCGCTGCAAACAATCAGTAGCCCCTCAAAGTTTCCTCCTTCGCTTTCTTCATCAGAAGGCTCCGGCGTGACAGGCAGAAGCCTAGCAAAAAAGCGGTCTAGTTTTTCCAAGGTTCGGAAGATTTCCTCGTGATCGCTGCTGTGCCCGGCGTGGTCGGTCTGAAAAAACTCAAACAGCGTGAAGTCGTGCTCGCTGGCAATGGCCATGAGATGCTCCGCCGCCTCTTCGGGGGTGATCAGCGGACCGTCGTACCCGCGCTCGCGCAGTTTTTCGCGGGTCAGGTCGTGATAGACCGCGCGATTTCCCGCCAGCTCGGCCTTGCCGCGCACCCCGCCGAACGCGGCGAGCGTTGCCACCGTCGTCACAGATTCTCGACGGCGCGGAATATGCGCCACATCGTCGAGCCAGTACTCATTGGCAAACGTGCAGGTTTTTCCGGCGGCAACCAGTGTTGAAAAAATATTGTGCTCCCGAATGAGTTCTTTGAGGCGCGGCGGCGGAAAGCCCTCAATGTGGCGCCCCATCAACTCCGCTGCGTTGAGGCCCGTCAGCAATGCCGTTTGCCCTGTCGCGCTCTGCGGTAGTCCCGGAACCCCCATTGACGCATCCAGTGGAATCGATTGTTTCAGCATCTCATAGAGAGCCGGAAAGCGCCTCCGGTCAGCCAGCGGGTTGACCTCTGGGTCATCCGACCCGAGCCCCAGTCCATCAACGAAGACAAATAGTGTTTTCAAACCCGACTGCATAGCTTACATTTCTAAAAAACCAAGGGAGCTTATCATGAAATTTGTTGAACTGGCAAAGCAGCGCGTGAGCATTCGGTCGTACACAAAAAAAGTCGTCAGCAAGAAAATGCTCGATGAGATTCTCGAAGCGGGACGCCTTGCCCCCACCGCCTGCAACTACCAACCCTTTCAGTTTATCGTCGTGCAGGAAAAAGAAAACCTCGCCGCGCTCGCCGAGGGCTACCCCGCCCCGTGGTTTGCCGACGCCCCAGTCGTCATCGCCATTTGCACCCAACCTTCCAATGCTTGGAAACGCGACAAACACGACAATAAAAACTATGCCGATGTCGACGGAGCCATTGCCGCCGACCACATGACCCTCGCCGCCGCCGAGCTCGGACTCGGCACCTGCTGGGTTGGCGCGTTCAATCCAAAAATCATCCGGACCGCTCTCAGGCTCCCCCGCAACTTTTCGCCCCTAATTCTACTGACCCTCGGTCATCCGAACGAAGACGGTCGCAAAAAGACCCGCAAGCCCATCGACAAACTGGTGCGCTATGAAACGTGGAACAAAAAATAGGCATTAACTCACATAAGTTTATAACCACAAAATTCACAAGAGACACAAAACAAACAGGTTGCGTGGATTCTTTCGGCCATTCTATTTTTGTGATTTTTGTGCATCTTGTGGTTAGTTTTTTTGGTTGCGGCTTCCTCCGTCGCTCTTAGAGCTATGGAGGACTGGCTGCCGCGCTAAATTTTTTCGCGGTAGATTTTCTTATTTTTCGGAGAATACATCACTGGGTTGAGGGAATTTTAATATGGGCGCATTTCTTTTAAGGATTCTGATCATTGTGGCTGTGGCGTACGCCGGGGCGGTCGTCTGGATGTGGGTTCGGCAAGAGGCCTACCTCTTTCTCCCTAAGCGCTACGAAGTCCTCCCGGAATTTGAGCGCTACCGCTGGGATCGAAAAATTGACGGAATCACCCATCAGGGGTGGTTCCTCGACAAAGGCGCTGAAAAAACGGTGATCTATCATGGCGGAAATGCCGAAGACCTCGCCGGCCACTGCGATGTGCTCTTCGACGGACTCGACGCCAACGCCCTACTCGTCAACTACCGTGGCTACGGCGAAAGCGAAGGCGTTCCTTGCGAAAAAGAGATGGTTTCCGACTGCATCGCCATCTTCGACCTCTTCTGCAAAGAGCAGAATGTTTCGCCCTCCAATGTTTTCCTGATGGGCCGCAGCCTTGGGAGTGGAATTTCTGTTCAGGTCGCCGCCGCGCGGCCGGATGCCGCAGGCGTCATTCTCATCACACCCTACGAAAGCATCGCCGCCATTGCCCGCTTTCAATATCCGTGGCTTCCGCTCGACCGAATGCTCCGTCACCCCTTCCGATCCATCAACCACGCCCCGAAAATCAAAATGCCTGCGCTCATTCTGCTCGCTGAATTTGATGAAGTGATCCCGGTAGAGACCGGACAAAAACTCGGCGACGCGTGGGGCGGAGAAAAAGAAATCCTCACCCTTCCGATGGGCCACAACGACATCAACGAACACCCCACCTACTTTCAGGAAATCAATCGGTTTGTGAGGTAGAAGATTTTTATCCGCAGATTACGCAGATAAACGGTTCATCTCGGAATTGCGTTTTCAGAAGCTGTTTATGGCCCACGGATGTTTACCGCGCCATACGCGCGGCCAACCCACGGATGAAGAAGGCTTTGAAATATGGATAGGGATCTCTCAACTCTTGAAACTTGCCGTGTGTGCGGTGTATTGCCGCAGCACTCCCGGGCCGCGGTAAAAATCTATGATTGAAAAGATCCGTGGGACGCGACTGCCATCCGTGGTACCTCAATGATTTGATGCGAGTGAAAAAACGCACATCCGAGAAGAGCCAGATAAACGCAGATATCTTCCAATGTTCGGAAAAACAGAGGTGAATTTTCCAAGGTTTGGAAAGATGTAGACGCGGTGTCCTCACCGCGTTCAAAACTCATCAAGAAACGCGACGAGGACGTCGCGTCTACATTTTCATTTCGCGGTTATTCGCGTGTTTTGCGGTCAAAACTCTTCCCGAGAGAAATTCCCGGAGCCAGTGCGACGACCATGCCGGCGAGGATGATGCCGCCGCCGGTAAGTTCGGGGGCGGTCAGGGCTTCGCCGAGAACGATCCATGCGAAGAGCGCGGCGAGAAATGGTTTGAGAAAAAAGGCCATGGAGCCGACGCTGGCTTCAACGTGGCCGATGCCATAGATGAAGAGGAAGTAGGCCAGTGCGGTTCCGATGAGCGCGAGATAGCCAATCCCGATCCAGTCGGCCGCGCCGTAGGCGGCGAGCGGGAAGCCCTCAAACCCCAGTGCGATGGGCAGGATACAGAGCCCGCCGATCAGCCCAGCAAAGGCCGTGATGGGGAGCGCGCCATAACGCGGGGTCATTTTTTTGAAGAAGACGGTGTAGAGCGCGAAGATGATGATGGCAGTGAGCATAAGCATCAGCCCGCTCCCCGAGATGCCGTCGGCGCGGTCAAAAGCTAAGACCCCGATTCCCGCTAGGCAAACGACGACAGCGGCGAGCTTGCGGACGGTGATTTTTTCCGGGAGTACCAGCGGAGCGAACAGCACGACAAAGACGGGGTTGCAGCTAAAGACCAGCGCGGCGATGTTGGCGGGTAGATAGGTGATGGCTAAATGGTAGAGGCTCGACATGAGCGTTACGCCGAGCAGGCCGAGGCCAGCCAGCGCCGCAACATCACGCAAAGCAAGGCGGATGCCGCGCAATTGCAAACGGCGCAGTGCCGGATAGAAAAGGACGATGCCGGTGATAAAGAAGCGGAAAAAGGCGAGCCAAAAGGGATATTTCCCGGCGACGCTTTCGTCGCCAACCTGCATAAGCTTAGAAGCCACTTCAATGGTGCTGAAAAGGACGATTCCCAAAAACAGAGCGATGAGTCCGCGCCGATTCATGCTTTGTTTGCTTTCTTGAATTTCCGAAGCAATAGCGCGTGGCGAAGTTTGGCGGTCTTCGTCATGTGGTCGAAAAGTAATACGCCGTTCAGATGATCCAGCTCGTGCTGAATGGCGCGGGCGAGAAGTCCTTTGGCGTTGAGCACCTGCTCACTTCCGTTGCGGTCGAGAAAACGAACCACCACTTCGGCGGGGCGGGTGACGGGAACGTAGAGGCCGGGAAAGCTGAGGCATCCTTCGTCGACAACTGTGAGTTCTTCGGAAGAGCCAATAATTTCGGGATTGATGAAGACGAACGGCATTTTTGCAACCGGGTTGTTGGGGCACCCCTGCTCGTCCTGATCGGCATGCGGCGGAATATCCAAAACAAACACAGATTCGGTCTGCCCGATCTGCTCGGCTGCCAGTCCAATGCCTTCGGCGGAGTACATGATTCCGAGCATCCGGTCGGCCAGCGCGCGAATTTGATCGGTCACCGTCTCAACCCGCTCCGACTTCGTGCGCAGAACCGGATTTCCATAAATACAGATAGGGTTTGCCATTTTTTCTCCTCAAGCTTCTCTAAAGCAGATACGTTTAGCGGATGGAGATTATTTTCTCAACATTTAACGCCCGCTATTCCCACACAGCGCTCGCCCTGCGCTGCCTGCGGGCGAACCTGGGCGATCTGCACAACCGCTCCGAAATCATCGAATTCGAATACTCCCACAATCCGCAAACCGCCGCCGAAAAGCTTCTCGATCTCCATCCGGAGATCATCCTCTTTAGTGTCTACATTTGGAACCTCACCGTCACCACAGAGACCGTTGCTATCCTACGCACCATCCGTCCCGATCTAAAAATTGTGATTGGCGGCCCCGAGGTGAGCCACAACTATGAAGATCTATCCCTATTTAAACATGCCGACCACCTGATTTGCGGTGAAGGCGAAGGCGTGATCGAAGAGCTTTGCCAAAACTTGCTGGACGGAAAAGCTCTCTCAAAAGTGATTGAGGCCAAACCCGCCGATCTGGAAACAATTGCCCTGCCCTACGACGAATACACGGATGAAGATCTCGCCCACCGCCGCCTGTACGTCGAAAGCTCGCGCGGCTGTCCTTTTGGGTGCGAATACTGCCTGTCCGCCCTCGAAGACGGCGTCCGCTTTTTTCCTTTAGAAAAACTTCTCCCCCTTCGACAAGACTCAGGACAGGCAAGCTTTGGAAACCTCATTAAGCGCGGCGGACGGATTTTCAAGTTCATCGACCGCAGCTTCAATATCAACCCAGAGCACGCCGTTGCCGTATTAAACTTTTTTCTAGAAAACCGGTGCGATGGCATGATGCTCCACCTCGAATGGGAACCCCGGCTTCTCCCCGAAAAACTCAAAACGATCCTTGAAGAAGCGCCCGACGGCTTCTTCCAACTCGAAGTCGGCGTACAAACATTCAACCCCGATGTAGCCGCCCGCGTTGAGCGCAAACTGGACTCGGAGAAAATCGAGCAAAACATCCGTACCCTCAGCGCGATGCCTTCGATTCATCTGCACGCCGACCTGATCGCCGGACTGCCTGGCGAAACACTCGAAAGCATCGCCCAAGGCTTCGACCGCCTCCACGCCTGCGGGCCGGACGAGATTCAGCTCGGCATCCTCAAAAAGCTGCGCGGCGCGCCCATCGCCCGCCACGATCAGGAATGGGAGATGGTCTATCACGTCTCCCCGCCCTACGACGTGCTCCAGACCTCGACCTTGAGCTTTCCCGAACTGCAGGCCATCCGCCGCTTCGCCCGCTTCTGGGACATCACCGTCAATAACGGGCGCTTCTCGGAAACCGCACCCTTACTGTGGGAAAACCAGTCCTCTGTATTCGGGGCCTTCATGGAATGGAGCAATTGGCTCTACGAACAAACCCACGCGACCGCTGGCTTCAAGCCTGGGCGTCTCGCCCGCCTCCTTGAAAAATTCCTGATCGAAAAGCGGAATCTAAAGCCAACCACGGTGCAGAACGCAACGGAAAGCGATCTCGCACCCCGCGCCACCGCCACCAAAGGCATGGAGCGACAAACCCGCAAGAAGGAAGAGGTTTTAAAATGAAGATAACGCCTGATATCGCAATAAAGTTGAAATGCTACGTGTACGTCTACACGGATCCTCGAAATGGAAAACCGTTTTACATTGGCAAAGGACAGGGTAATCGCGTTTTTTCACATTTAGATGACCCGCTGGAAACCGAAAAAACTCTAACTATTCAAGCCATTAGAAAATCAGGTACTGAACCACAGATTGACATTCTGCGATACGGGCTCACCGAAAGTGAAGCCAATCTTGTCGAGGCTTCCGCCATCGATCTTATAGGTTGCCCGCATCTGACAAATCGGGTTGCTGGACACCATGACAGATCATTCGGACGCATTGGGTCAATGGAACTAATCCAAATGTTAAGTGCCAAGCCAGTTTTTGTTCGTCACAAGGCGATATTGATTACTATCAACAAACTTTATCGGAGCAATATGTCTGATGAGGAACTGTACGAAGCAACTCGCGGCATTTGGGTGGTTGGTCAGCGACGTGAGCATGCTGTTTACGGCATGGCCGTCTACCAAGGTATTGTGCGAGAAGTCTATCAAATTAAGCAGTGGCACCCTGCAGGAACGCTACCTTATCGAACTCGGAATGCAGAAGCATTTAAGCGTAGCGGGCGCTGGGAGTTTGTGGGCCACGTCGCAACCAACATCAGAGATGAATACGTTGGCAACTCTGTTGGACTCGGGGGGCAGAACCCCATACGGTACATAAACATATGAAACAGGCTAAACAGAACGTGGACAGAGAAATAAACAGCGAAGAACTCAAAGCGTGCGCGGCCGCCGCATCCAGAGAAGCCGTTAAACGCGCAAAAGAAGCCGGCATTGCCTACACCGCTCAACAAGGGCGAAAGATTATTCAATTTCGGCCGGATGGAAGCAAAAAAGTCATAGCCACCCTCTCCAAAGCCTTCGTGAGACCAGATGTTAAGCGCTATCGTGTCATCTGAACTGGAACTTCATCATCTGATTTTTCCAACCCTGTGGAAAAGCGGATCTTCTCGGAAGTGTGTCGTCGGGTTCGATATTTTGCGGTGAATTTATTCAATATAGCTGATTTTGGACGTTGTTTCGAAAGTAGGACAGGCTTCCAGCCTGTCTATCCATGAAAAGCTGATCTGCCGCAGACAGGCTGGAAGCCTGTCCTACGTTTTGGGAATCTCGTCTTTGAATAGATGCCTGCAACCCCTGTGGCTTTCAACGAAACGGGTCTTTCGCGACACACTTCCGAGAAGAGCCGGAAAAGCGACCTGAAAAGTTTTCAACCATTGGAAAATGTGCAATAGTCCGCCTCAATTTTTTCAGGAAACCCTATGGCAAAAATCGACTATTCCAAAGAACTCTGCGCGAACCTGTTTAAAGAGGCCAATGATCCGGCCCTGAAAACCGGACATCGTATCACCCGCTATGAAGTGGGCGACGAACTGAAGGTCGACCTGCAAGGCGTGCACCCAGCGATTGAGGGAACCGGGACGCTGGTAGTGGATAAGTTTCTCGGCGGCGGATTTGCCGGCCAGGTCTACCGCTGTCGCCTGAGCGAGCTTGCTCTTCCCGACGGCGAAGAAATCGAGGGTCTCGAAGCGGGTAAGCTTTACGCGATCAAAATTATCATTCCGCCCTCCACCTTTTCGCACCGCTTCCGTAACACCATCTACTGGCTCGCCTTCCAAGGCCCCTTCAGCTCGCAGGTCAACCACGGCGCCTGCCGCTCCGGTCTGATCCTGCAAAAGCTCGTGCGACGCGCCGCCCGAATCAAATTTGGACGCGAAACCGCCATCAAAGATGCCTACGCCTCGTTCTGGGATTCGAATCTCAACGCCTACGGCGAAATCACCGAATGGATCGAAGGCCGCATGTGGCAACTCGAAGCCGACGATGAACTCAAGGGTCGCACAAATTGGAAAACCGTCGACCTGACCGAAACCGGAAGCCCGGAATTCATTGCCAAACGCCGCTTCATGGCCGACATGGTTTCGATGATGCACGAAATGGGTGCGCCGGAGTTCGCCCGTCAGTACGAGTGGTGGACGATGAAGAGCCAACCCAACTCGATGAAGCGAACCGATATTCCGGATGTCGACGGCCCCGGCGACGGACTGTGCGCCATCGACTTCCGCGCAGGCCTCGCCCTGCTCCCATGGCTTCCCATGAGCCCCGGCGATATCAAACTGATCTTCAACGGCTTCAAACGCAAAACGCTCGTCCAGTTCGACCGGTGCGACACCGAAAAAATGAAAGCCTTTTTCGAAGCGCACGCCGACACCTTCGCCGACCTGCAACCCGCCATCGACGAATTTTTTGTGAAGGACCGCGAGTACCGCCGATCGCTCCCCGACATCACCCATCACGGGCTGCGCCTGTTTTTTGATCCAGAGCTCTCGAAAGATGTTCGTGCCGGACTCGTTGAGGGCTATCTCGCCGCCGATCTCATCGATGAAGCCTTCGCTGAAAAAATAAAATCCTGCACCCCCTGCTTCACCGTCTTTTACCTCCTCGGCATTCTTCCAATCCTTGGAAAAATGATCCGCAAGCGCTGGGGGAACAAAGCTTACCGCGAACACGTTTTCAGCATCCTGACCAACGGAACCTATCGAAACGCCGCCTTGCGCTCGCACGCCGCGAACGAACTGATCGCATGGCATCGTGCAGGCCGTGTGGACGAAGAACACATCCTGTTTTTGATGAGCCGCCCCCTGCTCTTTCTGGCAGAAGCGTTTAGCATTGGACTCCTGCCGATCCCGCTGCATCGCGTTGCCCTGCGTCCCTTGCGGCTGATTCATCGCATCCGCGATGGCTATCGTTTCCTGAAAAGTTTCATCACCAGCCCCGAATTCCGCGAGGAGTGGTTCCTCAATGAAATCGCGCTCGGCGAAAAAGACGGCATGCTCACCCCCGAAGAGCGCGCCGAACTCGAAGGGGTTGTCAAAGACCCGTTCATCGTCCGCTACCTCAAATGCCTCGGCGTCCACTTCGCCACCGTGCCGGTCACGCAGATCGTCAGCGTACTCGTTGGGGCCATCTGGGCACTCTGGCTTCTCGCTCACAACCATTCATGGGGCGAAGCCATCGGGGCATTCGGCCTGACGGTCGCAGTATTTCAGGTGATTCCGATCTCTCCCGGCTCCATCTGTCGAGGAGGCTTCGTGGTCTATCTGATGATCAAAGAGCGCAACCTGCGCGACTACATCATCGCCGCACCGGTCTCCTTTTTGAAATACATCGGCTACCTCGCCTTCCCGCTTCAGATGACCACGACCTACCCGAACCTCGCCCGCTTCATGGCGAGCCGCTGGGCCACCCAGATGGTGCACATCATTCCCGTTTTTGGGGAACAAGGCGCTCTGATGGAGCATTGGATTTTCGATCTCTTCTTCAACCGTCCGCAAAAATTCGCCAAATGGGCCAAGCCGCGCATGCGCTGGTTACTGGATGGGTGGATGATCTTCGGCCTCACACTCTGCGGGCTGATTCTTCGAATCTTTACCCCAGCGCTCAGTAGCCCAAAAGGGTTCAATCTGATGATCGGAACGATCGTCCTCTTCCTGTTCCCACGACTGGTCTTCTATCCGCTGATGCGCCGCAAACAGCACGTCGCCGCGGAAGACACGAAGCTGTAAGCGAATATTCTGGAGTGCGGTGGCAAGCGTAGCGCGACACCGCTTTCCGACACCGAGCCGCCTCGCACCTACGACTTGCGTCCGCATACCAGAACCTGCTAACGTTTCTGCATGAGCGAAGCCTCTTCATACTGGCCGCATGCGCCAATGCACCGTCTGCTGGAGCGAGGCACATACATGATAACCGCCGGTATTTACCGCAAGAACCAATCCTGAATACCCCGCAGAAACTCGCGCTTGTGCGCGATTTGCTTTTTGAGAAAGCTCAAAAGTTCGACTGGCGACTTCAAGCATGGGCGATCATGAATAACCACTATCATTTTCTCGCTAGTTCTCCCGAAAACCCAGCCTCTTTAAAAATACTGGTTTCACAGCTTCATGAGCACACTGCAAAAAAGCTCAACCGAATTGACAACAGCCCTGGACGCAAGGTCTGGCACAACTACTGGGATTCTCACATCACTCACCAAACCTCTTTCTTCTGTCGGCTTCGCTACATTCATCAAAACCCGACTCACCACGGTATTATAGATGATGCCGCCGCATACGAGTGGTGTTCACAAGGTTGGCTGGAAAAACAGGCTTCGCGATCCTTCGTCAACACACTGGCCCGTTTTAAAATCGACAGAATCAATGTTCACGATGAGTTTTGAAAGCGGCGTCGCGCTACGCTTGCCGCCGCACTCCAGAAAGTTTATCTGCGGCGCTTATTTTTCCGGTGCGACGGCACGGAGAGTGTTCCGTTGAAGAACTCAATCAAATGGCCGCGATCCACCAGCCAAAGAATCGGCTTCTGGATTTCGTGAACCTTTTCCGCATCATCCGTTTTTCCATCCAGCAACCCTTCCACCAATTGCTGGCGGGTGGACCCGGGATGATCAGCCAAAAACTCAAGAATGTGGCGGATATTTTCGACGGCTTTTTCCGGCGCAATCGGACAGGGTTTTACACTCGTGATGAAGTTGATGTTTTTACCCGCCTTAAACGTCTCTAGATGCAGATGCCGGAAGGCGGCGCGCAGTGCAAACGAGAGCGACATCGGGAAACGGCTCTCCTGCTGCCACGCCTCACGCACCATGCGAATCAGGTTGTAGTCCGTGATCTTGCGAGCCAGTGTCGATGGAAGCACCGCGCGGGTCACTTCTTCAATTTCTGCATCGACAATGTTGTTGCGGACATGGTCTTCGGCCTGAACCAGTGAAAACTCTTTCCCTTCCGGCTCATCGATCAGCCGATAGATCGTTTTGTGAGACGCTTCTTCTTTCCACTTCTCCACCAGCTCCTCATCACGAACCGAGACAACCCGCTGCTTGAAGCGATCAAACGGCATGCCCGAATAATGAGAGCGATGAATCTCTGTTAGCCGTCCGGCGTAGCTGTGATGATTCGTCGGGCCGATCAGGATGTTATCAATTTTTCCAATCATTGGAAAAACTCCCTTCGGCGGCTCAACATCCGACTCTTCTTTCACAAAGAAATCCTCGAGATGACTCTCTACAATCTGGCGCAAGAGAACCTCGCGATCGGTCGCGACCATTTTGGAACGCTTGCCCTGATAGAGTTTGAAGTTTTCGACATCCGGGTTCACCTCGAGCTTCACCATATGCCCGCGCGGGTCCGCCAGGAAAATATGCGCCAAATCCATCAGTGGATACGCGCGCTTCGAGTGGTGAACCTGCCGAACCAATGAGGCGAGACGTTTTTGTTCCGGTAAAAATTTGATGCCCACCGGCAGCTCCATCTGCTGCGGGCGCGGTGCGTACTCTCTGCGCGGTTCATCGGAGCGGTTCCCCCGGAACGGCGCACGATCTCCCTGCGGGCCTCGTCGATCCTCCGATCGACCCTGCGGCGGACGAGCGCCATGAGGGGCTCTCGAGTCACGGGAGGGGCGCCTCTCTCCGGAACGCGGCGGGCCGCCGCGATGATCGCGAGACGGACGACGTTCCGAACGGTTGTCGGCGGCATAATGATTTGCCGCCGGTTCTTTTTTGGCCCACTGGGGCACAAAGTTCAGATCTAGGAGGATGTCCTCGTCGGATCGGGTGGATTCTTTGGGAGCCGTTGTTTTTTCGGACATTGTGATACCTTTTGATTTAGAAGGTAATTAGTATACGCTTTCCGAGGTTTGGAAAAGTAAAAACCACTCAGGGGACCATGAATACAAAATCTATTAAAACTGAAGAGTTAGAAAAATACTCATCGGCAATCACGCTGTCGGACATGGAGATCTTTGTCTTTCCCGAACTGCTCTACGCCCTCTTCCTCGCCAACATCATGAGCCCGCGCGTCTGGGCGTGGCTCGACGACCCGTGGTTTGCCAAGATCGACAGCATGTCGCCGTCGAAAAAAATCAATCGGCTCAAGCAGTACATCATTGATCACTACGAGTTCAACCTCGACCTCGACACGTGGGGCCTGACCGACCAGCAAACCGAGCTCGACCGCTTTTCCCCGTTCATGGATGCGGAAACGATCAGCGGTAGCAACGCCCTCTTTGGATATCAGGGCGACAAACACTATTTCTCCCTCGATATCCGCCGCCACTTCGGGCTCGAAAAATACGATGACACAGTGATCCCCTATTGGAAAACGGAGACCATCGAAGCGATGGACGCCTTCTCGCGCCGCGATGAATACCGGGTCGGCGCGGGCGAATGCGTTTCGCTCTCCACCCTCTACGCCGCCGCGCTCTTCATCATCTGCGATATTCCGCTCAAAGACATCTTCCTGATGGCCACCCCGCTCCACTCTCAAAACTTCATCGCCAGCGGCAAGGGCTTTCTCACCAACAACCGGCGAATCGTCACCAAGAACATGTGGTTCAACGGCACGGAACTCACCGACAAAGCGCAGCGTGCACTCCGCAACGAACAGATCACCATGGTCTTCAACAACTCCGGCTACGTCCATAGCGTCTATCCCGAGAGCACCATGGACCCCGCCGAATACGATCGGTTCAAAGAGAAAGTCGGTGACTACCTCTCCACCCCCATCACCTTCGAAATTCTAGCCAACTTCTTGCGTCAGCACTCCAACTTCCAGAAATGCTTCCAGATCTGCCACGACTATCACGGGAAAAAACGGTGGATTGCCGCCGAGCGCGCCTATGCCTACGAACACGCCGCGCCCTATAAAGTCAGCGACAACACCCGCGATAAACTGCTCGAAGACATCGATACCGAAGAATTCTACTGCGACCCCCTGCCCAACCGCATCTGCATGCCCCAGCTCGAAGAATTCTTCAAAAATAATCCCATTCGCCATTTTGATGCCGACAGCATGGCCGAGCTTGGAAAAAAACTCGCATGCACCAGCGAACAGAAAAACGAAATGCTCTGCGCGCTCGCCAGCTTCGTTCACCTTGAACCCGAATTCCCTGATCTAAAAAAGAAAAACAAGGGTGCCGGCACTACCGGCTGGAAAAAGGTTGAGCTCACCCCGGACATGAGTCGGGATGAAATTATCGAAACCCTTGAATCGATTCGTGACGAGAACCCGGCGGCAGATCTGGCCTTCTATGCAGCGCGCGACATGACCCGCTGCGACTGGGCGCCCTACCTCAAAGCCTGTTTAGAGCGAAATCCCGTCTGCATTGAAGCCACCCAAGACCTCAGCGACGACGAACTGATTGAACTGCTGACCCACCCCCCAGAACTCGGCTCCGCCGGCGGCGTCGCCCTACCTGAAGATTCCGAGCCAAATGGTGGGGCGAGTCTCTCCGAGCGAGCCGCTCTCGGATCCGACTCCATCTACGACGGCCCGCGCCTCGCCCAACCCGACGAAGTCTGGAACTTCCAAACCGGCGACGGCCTTGAAAAAGCCATCCTGCTTTCCAATGTTTGGCTTGCCCGCCATAGCTCAAAGAGCGACGGCGGGAAAAAACGCCACCCGAACGATAAAATCGAACTCACCGTCCAGCCCGACCGTGTCGAACTCAAATTCGCCGACCAAACAATTTCCTTTGAATCCTCCAAAGGGCTGACAAAAGAAATCACCCTTTAGGGGTTGCGATCTGATTTGAAACTGGGAAAATCCCTCGCTTATTGAAGGGACTGGCCATCACCGCCGGCCCCTTCCTTTTTGATTTTGAAAGGAAACCCATGACGAAAACGAATAAACTGTTCAAGCTGAATATCGAACGCCCCCGGAATATTAAGAACGATATTCTCTCCGGCCTAACCGTCGCCCTGGCTCTGGTTCCAGAAGCGGTCGCCTTTTCGTTTGTTGCCAAAGTGGACCCCGTCATCGGCCTCTACGCGGCCTTTATGATGGGCCTGATTACTGCGATTTTCGGTGGGCGTCCCGGTATGATTTCCGGTGCGACCGGCGCGGTAGCCGTCATTTTTGCTCCGCTGATGATTGAACTGGCTCAACCCGGCCTTCTTCCAGAAGGTGTAACCAAAGAGGGCTATCTTTTTGCCGCAGTGATTCTAATGGGGATCATGCAAGTGATCTTCGGTATTTGCAAACTGGGTAAATTTATCCGGTTGGTGCCGCATCCCGTTATGCTCGGATTTGTAAACGGTCTGGCGATCATTATCTTCAAGTCCCAGTTTGAAATGTTCTATGTCGGCCATGGGGAACACGCTCATCTACTGCCGATGGTTGACCTGATCATTATGGGAAGCATGATCGCCCTGACGATGGCAATCAGCTCCTTCCTGCCGAAGCTAACCAAAGCCGTCCCCGCCACCCTCATGGCGATTGTCACCGTCACCGTAATTTCTCTGCTGTTACAAAAATTCGGCATTCACGAATCCCGCAACGTGCTCGATTTTGTGCAGGGCATGGATCCCACCAAAGAAACCATTGCCGCTGGGTTTCCAACCTTTGGACTTCCTCAGTTTCCGTTTACCTGGGCAACTATTAAGATGATTCTCCCCTACTCGGCTCTGGCGGCCGCGGTGGGTCTGATTGAATCGCTGATGACCCTCACGCTGGTGGACGAAATCACCGAAACCCGCGGCCGCGGGAACAAAGAGTGTGTCGGCCAGGGCTTTGCCAATCTGATCAACGGCTTCTTCGGCGGCATGGGCGGTTGCGCAATGATTGGTCAGTCGATGATCAATATCCGCGGCGGAGGCCGCGGCCGTTTATCCGGTATTGCCGCAGCGCTCTTTCTGCTGGCCATTCTTCTGGTCGCCGCGCCGCTGGTTGAAATCATCCCGCTGGCCGCGTTGGTCGGAGTGATGTTTATGGTGGTGATCGGTACCTTTGAATGGTCGAGCTTCCGCGTGCTACCGAGCGTCCCGAAAATGGATGCCTTTATTATCATTCTGGTGTCTGTCGTCACCGTACTGCAAGACCTCGCGGTTGCCGTACTCGTCGGCATCATCGTTTCCGCGCTAGCCTTCGCTTGGCAGCACGGCAAGAAAATCCAAGCCAACATCAAGACCGATCAACACGGCACCAAAATCTACCATCTTGAAAGCGCTCTCTTTTTCGGTTCCGCCCAGTCGTTCAAGGATCTGTTCGACCCGACCAACGATCCTAAAGATGTGGTGATCGACTTTGAAAACGCACGCGTCTACGACCACTCTGGCATCGAGGCCATTAACAACATCACCGAACGGTACGCCGATCAGGAGAAATTCCTGCACCTGCTCAACCTGAGCAAGGAATGTCAGGAGCTACTGAAGAAGGCTGACAACATCGTGGAACTGAGTGTGATTGAAGATCTCGACTGGCATCTCGCCGTCGACGAACTGGCTTAGCCCTATTTCCCGAACAACCCAAACGATGGAAAACGTCACGATCGTGACGTTTTCCGTCGGATACACTCAGAT
>CAYYYX010000018.1:0-33339 GCA_964476065.1 uncultured Verrucomicrobiota bacterium
CACCTCTTGCGCCCAAAACCTGCGAGAACACCCTCATGCGCCTTCAGATGGTTTTCCGCTACGGAAAAGATGATTTAGGAGTTATTCCCGTAAACCCAGCGAAAGGCGTGGAGATTCCTAAGAATGGTTCGAGGAAGAAGAAGCCGAGGGGCTATACCTCCAAAGAGCGGAAGGCAATGTGGAAGGCCTTGAAGGTCGTCCGGCAGAATGAGGGCAAGAAACCTGCCCGCTATTGGATTCCGATTCTCTGCCTCTATCATGGCTTCCGTCTGAACGAACCATGCAGTCTGTTCCTGAAAGATGTCTATGAGGATGAGGACGGCGTTTGGGTCATGGATCTGAATGAGGAAGGGGAAGGAAAGACACTGAAGAACAAAAACGCTACTCGCTTGGTTCCTGTGCATCCATTTGTTTTGAATGATCTCGGGTTCAAGGCGTTTGTCGAAGCACAGAAAGAGGAACGCGATACGGGATTGCTGTTCTCGGATCTTAAGTTTTCTGAGAGGAGTGGGTATCGGGGGAGAATGTCCCGGTGGTATCCCACGTGGAAGGAGACGTGGCTTCCGACAGAGTCCAGGTATAAGCACTCACACGATTTAAGACACACATTCAGCCAACAGGCACAGAACCAGGCCAAGATGAGCGACCGGTGCTCCCACGAAATAACCGGGCACAGCATTCCTGGAGTCTCTGCCGTCCACCTCGACTACAGCGGCCACCTCAAACCGAAGGCTATGCTGGAGGAACTGGAAAAGTTGAAATATGGCTGGGAGGAGTGACTCTCGGAAGCCTGAGTGACCCACTGCAGATGAAGGGCTGTTTGTGGCTCCATACGGCGTGCTGAAGGCCCATTTGGGCGAAAGATGATGAACGGGGTCGCTGCGGCGATGTGACGGCTCCACGGGGCCGCACTTACAGCCAAATAATTCCCTTCCGTTTCTTCGCCAATGCCACCTTGTCCGACTCCTCAAGATCTGTTGGGTAGAGAAGGATTTTAACGGAAGGACCCTTGCCTCTTTGGGTTTCAATTCGGACGCTTTGATATGAAGGTCTCCCCGCTTTTTGAAAGAAAACTGAAAAAACAACTTGCTCTAAAATCAGAACCCGTGCTATTCCTCATTTGAGGGTCGATTATTCGGCCCGCTCAGTCTCAGCCACGTTGGATGCCTGCAGACCTTCGAGCGAAATACAAAAAGCGGTCACGCACTGTGCGTGGTCCGTAAGTGGTCACGCAATTACGCGTGGCCGTTGTATTAGAGCCTCTATTTATAGAGGTTAACCGCGAACAAGAAGGTATGTAGATGAATAAGAAAGACAGCAGCACCGTTTCTGGAACCAAGGAATGGGCAGCAAGTAACGTAAATATCCAAAGCGGATGCAGCAACGACTGTATCTACTGCTATGCAAAATCCATGGCCCTCCGGTTTAAACGGGAAACTCGTGAAAGCTGGAAAGTGCCGACTCTGAAGCAGCACAAGCTGGACGAGAATTACAAAAAGAAAGACGGGACGATCATGTTCCCGACCACCCACGACATCACGACAGAAAACCTGGATGAATGTCTGATGGTGCTTCACAAGCTCCTCGGAGTCGGGAACAAGCTGCTCATTGTCAGCAAACCCGATCCCACGTGTATTGAGAAGCTTTGCGAAGAGCTGAGCGAGTACAAGGATCAGATCTTGTTTCGTTTCACGATGGGATCCGCCAATAACGAGGTCTTGAAGTTCTGGGAACCGAATGCGCCATCCTTTGAGGATCGCGTGTCGGCCCTGAAGTTGGCCTATGACCTTGGCTTCGAAACCAGCGTGTCTTGCGAACCGATGATCGATAATCACATCGAAGATGTCGTTGAGAAGGTCGAGGAGTATGTCACCGATGCGATCTGGATTGGACTCGTCAATCGGCTGAAGCCAATTCTCTCAGTCAACTGCGGCCAGTTCGAGCAGGAAGCGGATGACCTTATTGGTCTCTTCACCGACGAGCGGGTCATGGAGCTTTACGAGCTCTACAAAGACAACCCGACCATCAAATGGAAAGAGTCCATTAAGAAAATCGCGGGAATTGAGATTCCGACAGAGGCAGGACTCGACATCTAGAAATCAGAAACCAATCAGAAAACAACCAACAATAAACAGGAACAACTCATGACACAGAAAATCGCACACACAGACCACCAACTGGTGAAAACTCTTGGGAGTACGCAAGAATTAGATCGGGGGGCCCAAGACCTTCGAAAGAGAAAAGGAAAGATACATATGCAGAAATTTATAAGTATCAAAGAGTTCGCTAAGGGGCGATCAGCTGAAGAGGTGCTTGAGGAGATGACTCAGGCCGACGAAGCGCGGACGGCATACGCTGAAGCCGATGAGGAAAAGGCCCAGCAGGCCGACAAAGCCTACCGCCATCTCCATAAGGAGTTGGAGGTTATCATGGGCGCCGACCATCGGAGACACGTCCTCGCTGTAGCTCTACGCGCCAGGACTGAAGGACCACGCGCCTTGAATCCGGAGAATCCCGTCTGCATCACAAACATTGATGCTGAGGGCAAACTGAGGACAGTTTCTGCAAGGCTTCCACCCAGTCATAAATTTGACTGGAAGGATTATGACTACACAGTGCTACTCAGTGAGGGGAGTAAAGGCGTCCGCGCAGACAAAGTGCCAGAACTTGCTGCGGCGGACGGAACCCCCATTCCGAGCGAGGTCGATATCGAGAAGCTTCGAGAGTTGGCTCTAGGCAATGCTTTGCTTCTTGATTGGTGTGAAAGAGAAGGGTGGAGGATTAACTGGGTGGAGGATAATGTCGCTGATTGTATCGTTCGTGTGGCGAACGGGAAGCTTCAGCGCATCCAGAAAGGCTTCTCCTCTTACGGAGCCCCACAAACAATGACAGAGCCAGCACGCACATGCAAATTTGACAGAGATCAGGATGCTGCTGGGAAGATGGAGAATTTTCCGGGCGGAATAAACGAGTGGATTTCCAGCGGGACATACGAATCTCGCGAAAGCCTGAAACCCCTCGCGCCAGTTTTAAAAGACGGCTTTGTTTATGTAACCACCCTTGATGAGGCGTATTGCTTAAAATGTGCGCCCACCGGCCTGCTATATACGGGGCTAGATGATGATAATGGGGAGGAGGTTGTGGCTGTAGATCCTTCAGAGCGAACCTGCGATAAGGGGTGTTCTCTGGCTCTTCTCAAAAGAGCGGATCGTGGAGATTTACACATCTAGAAATCAAAAACCAGACAGACCGGTACCGGCAAAATCCGGGCCGGTCTGGGTAAAAAGCTTAAGCCGTCACCCGGACGGCCTGCTATAAAAAGAACATGGCTTAGCCAGAAAGAAAAATATTATGGAAATAATGAGAGAAAAAGAAACAATCAATAAAGAAAGAACAAACGAAGAAGTGATAGATCAAAAAGAAATGACAGCGATACCCGCCGACCGGGAAGGACAAAGCACCCTGGATTCCAAGAACCCCGTCTGGATTACAATCATCGATGCGGCGGAAGAGGATGCAATCGCCGCTCCGGAAGTTGACACGCAAACCGAAGCCCCAGAGCCGGGAGGGTTTCCCGTCGATGCCCTGCCGGAGCTCATGCGCTCCCTCTCGGTTGCCGTAGCCAAGGAGCACCAGATTGCACCAGAGCTCCCGGCCATGACGGCCTTAGCCACACTCTCCGGAGCCATTGGCAAGTCAGCCATCGTTAACAACGCCATAAGCGGAATGCAAACGCCTTGCAACATCTATGTGATCGCAGGCGCTGCGAAGTCCTATGGAAAAGGGGCCTCCAGCCGAATCGCCCAGCCGCTTCTGGATGCATCCCGTGAGATGCTACAGACCTTTACGGATCATGATCAGCCCCGGTTGCTGATGGAGAGCCTTATCTTGAAAAAGAAGAAAGAGGAGCTGACCAAAGCGATCCTCTCCATCTCCGAAGAGGGTGAATCCGCGGAGGCCACCGTGCTGAGCAAAACGATCGCTCGGATCGAAGAGATTAGGCGACTCTTGAAATATCCGCCGTCCTATCATGTGGGAGCTGCCACTGGACCCGCCTTAGAAGAGGCGATCTATAGAAACAACGAGCAGCTACTCAGCTACTCCGCTGAGGCCGGAGATATGATTAAAATCGCACTGGGAGCCTTTGGCGGGAGCGACATGGATCTTCTTCTGGCTGGATACAGCCAAGACACTCTCGCTTCAGGACGAATCGGCCGAGGCTTCAAAAGCTTCAAGCCCTGTCTTTCCCTCCTGTGGATGGGTCAGCCAGGATTGCTTCGGAAGCTGTATGCGAGCGAAGAGGTGATAGATCGAGGACTCTCCGCACGGGTGCTCGCATTCTGTATTGATCGCGACGAAGTTCCCACGGATGATGGTGTAGACAGGCGGGTGGAGCCCAAGCTGCTGGAGGACTGGACGACCTGCATAACGGATACACTGGCAAGACGCGGCGAGCCGAGAGTCATCGAAGCGACACTGGCTGCGCAGGTTTGCTTCAGAGACTTCTACAACGAGTCGACCGAACTTCGGAACGGATTATTCAGAGACGTAGAGGGCGAGCTGGGACGCTGGAGAGAAAATGCGATTCGGATTGCTGGGATATTGGCCGTTGCAGATGGGGCAGATGAAATCAGCGAGACGATGGCCAAGGATGCGATTCGGATCGGTCGGTGGTGCTCTTTGAAATCTTTGGAGCTGATGGCTTCTGGACGGGCGACACGAATAGAATCCCGGAAAGAACGGCTTCGCAAGTTACTTGTGGGCGGGGCAGTCACGATCCGCTTACTGAACAATAATCACGGGTTCAGCAAAGCTGAGCTCAGGCATATTGCCGAGCAGAATTCAGAGGAGTTCATCTGGAAAAAGGTGAAACCGGCAATAGGTCGTCCCTCTGACGTCATGACACTCGCCTGTAACGAAAACTAATATCTGCCCACCATCAAAACCCCCAAAACTAGATGCTCAGGGGGACTTTTGGGGGTTTTGAGGGTTTTGGGGGTCGGGTAGAATGGGTTTGTTACGCCGCCTTCATCCAGAGATTGACTCTGAGTCGTTGGCGGGCAATAGAGCGCTTCTGAGGGTCCGTACAGGGCACCAGGAGGCTCTTGGTTCATCGACTCTTTGCCTAGATGTGCGGGGCTCAGCTCAAGAGGAGGATTCGTGGCGGTACGTTGATAGGACCGAACGAGCTATTATCACTTCTCAGCAAGCTGGAGCTTCTTACCGGAATCCATCCATTGCTGAAGAATGATTTTAACGTATTTGCTTTTTGAAATGTTCATCGACTTGGAACGTTTCTCTAGATCGTTTGCCATCTTCTTCGACATGTTGATACCGATGGTTTTTGTGTCTTTTCCAATTGGATTTGTAACCATAATAATTCCCCTTATTTTTCCGGATTATACGAAGGCAAGAGCTTGATTGCAAGTACACGCAAGCACTATAAAATATTCATAGTCTTTCGCCTGGCCTGTTGGAAGTCGCATTGACGGCCGTTCTCGTGCATTAAAAATTAGAGAGCTATTTCCTTCGGTATGTTGACAGAATCAAGCGGAATCGTGCGGGCCTTTTGCTCTTGCCTAAAGATGGTGGAAAGGTAAGAAAGTATCATGTTCGGTATTGGCGAAAAAGACAGCGACGGTCGGCAGCCGCGGATTGAACACCGGGGCAGACACCTTAAATTCCCAGTGTTGGATTTGGAGAGGCTTGGGGGGTATAGGGGGTTTTGGGGGTCAGGTAGAATGGTTTTTGAAGCCGTCTTTCTCTGGAGATCGACCGTGAGTTGCCGACAGTCGCCATTCAGGCCCGAAAAGAGACATCAACGTCACGCTAACGAAATGAAGGGTGAAAACGGGACGCTCACAGCCCCTTTTTGACTCTAGAATCGATTTGTTTGGGTTGAGCCTCAGTAGGGGTCGAATAGGGGGCGCTTACAGAATGATTCCGCAACTGCCCGCATCAAAACAGTCATAGGCCGAAAGTCGGGGCTATCCTCTGACCACTTCAAGGTTAATGAAGTTGTGTAAACGTAGCGGATTACGAACGCTCATGGCGGTGAGGATTCTTAGCCATTCTGTGGATATGGAGTCGGAAACCGAACCGCCGTTGGTTTATGAACGGGATGCCTCGCAAAACAATGCCCTGCGCCGACCCTATCGGATCTACTTGCGACCAACTAATGCCGTTGGAGGTAAAATAAAATAATTATTCAGAATACACCGGGCACTATGCTTAGTAATTGATTGGATCGTAACACATAACGTTCTAGAGTTGAGGAGCTGGCAAGGTAATGGATTCTCGATCTGCCGTTAGGGCGGAACAGTTCATATGTGCGGAAAGCAACGTTTAGCGTTGGTAAAGAAAATTGAGGCTGTATGCGAAAAAAGACGTTGTTAAGGATGCGATCATCGAGGTTGGAGAAGGATCTTCCCAAGATCCAGGATCTCCTTTTGCAAAATCGAGTCGCCGCAGCTTCTGAGCTATATAATAAATCAGCACACATGAATCCTGATGCGTTAGAGCGCGAAATCAAGCGAGAGCGAGACTTCGTTCATGTTCTCGTCGAGTCCAAGCAGTTTGGGACCGAAGAATCAAAGTACGGGACAACTCCTCGACAAGCCCTTATTTGGGCAGCACTGTCTGGATGGAGAGGAGACGATCCAGGTCCATGGATTTTTCCTGTAGCTCGTGAAGACTTAATTGCGTGGGGAGGGTCACACTATGGTGGGCCTACTGCCCATTTGAAGCTTGCGTTTGCAGCTTTAGAGCTTGAAGGCCTTTTCTTTGAGGTTCATCCGGGAACTTTTGCCCCGGTGGTTTATTACTGTTGCTTTGATCCAGACTTCCTGGGGGAGCTTCCTGATTCTGATCAATATCGTGAGTTGTGGGAATCGCTTGGCGATGAGTACGATGATGAATATGGGGATGCATGGCGCCGAACAGGAATATGTGCCGGTCAAGGACGCCAGGGTCCATCGGATGCGCCTTGGGGGCCTTGTTTAGGACCACTGTGCTACTGGTTTCAGGATGGAAAAGAGTCATGCAATCATGGGTTGCCTTTCAATCGAGCAACCTTGCGAATAGATAAAGACGCGCCAATATGATTAATTTTGATTGCTGGATCTCTAGCATCCAGGGCTAGGCCGATACGTAGGGAATCAGGGTTTAACGCCCGTCAGCGGCGTTTGTCAGTGGAGGAGCGGATGATCAGGTCGGGCTTGATCAGCTCTCGGCGGATTCCATTTTTGTTATTTCCGTTTACACGGTCGAGATACATCTGTGCGGCGGCGGCTCCAATTTCTAGCGGATGCTGGTCAAAGGTGGTCAGCGGAACTAGGCAATTCCCGGAAGGTTCGTTCCCAAAGCCAACGAGTGAGATGTCGCCGGGTATGGAGAGTCCGGCTTCCTGAATGATGGGAACAACCCGTTCGGCTACAGGATCGTTGTAGCAAAAAATCGCAGTTGGGCAACTATCTGGATGCGCAAAGATCTTCAGCAGGCGCTCTTTTGAATCGGGCTGATCGATGTTGATCGACTTGCAGCAGGCATTTGGCGACTCGCTGAGTATATTCCGGAATCCAGTTTCGCGGTAGCGAGAGGTGCTGACGGTTGTTCCGGAACCAATAAACAGCATGTTTCGGTGTCCCCGTGAAATGAGATATTCTGCCGCAGCCCTTCCGCCGGCTTCGTCGTCGGTTCCGACAAAATCGGTGTTGACTTTTTCCAGTTCGCGGTCAACTAGGATCAGGGGGATGTTGCGCTCCCATATTTCTTCAAAGTAGGAGCGCTCAAATTCTTCGCAGCTCGGGCGCAGGATGATGCCATCAACGCGCCGGTCAACGAGCTGATGGATAATGCGGCGTTCGACAACCTCATCCTCTTTTTTAAGGACATTGTAGTTCCAGCTCAGCAGCATAATGGTTTCATTGTTCAGGAAAACTTCGTGGATGCCGCTGATGATTTGGCTGTAAAAAAACTCGGAAGCAGGGATCATGACACCTGCTGTTCCGGTTTTGCCGGTCTGCATGCCCAGAACCAGAGCGTTCGGGCGGTATTTCAGGCGGTCCGCGATCGCAAAAATCTTTTTCTTTGTTTTATCAGCGTATTTGAATTTACCGTCTTTATCGCTTAAAATCCGCGAAACGGTTGTCAGTGTGACGCCCGCCTCTTCTGCGATGGTTTTCATGGTGGCGTTTACTTTGGGTGTGGCCATTTTTATCTCCTGTAAATGGGCATAAGAATAGCTGCATTATTTTGTGGGGTCAACATGAAGTAAGCTGAAAGGATGGGATAAAATTAAACGTGGGTGGCTGACTTGATCAAGTGGCCTCTACATATTGTGGTTTAGTGCTGTAAAAATCCTTAACAGCTTTCGGTTTTGAACTCACCGATTGCTGCATCAGCCGATGAAAAAGTTTCCCCCTGTGCTCAGACAGCCGCCGATTGAACCGAAAAGCGAATTCATCCAAATACGCTTGGAGGTGTGTCGGACGAACCGCCCCTTGGTGCGTACCCATAAGCCAACGCTTCAGAAGAGAGATGAACATGATCCAATTCCTGCCGGGCCTCATCGCCGCCTGTCGATATGCAATGAGGCTGGTGGTTGAAGCCTACGGCTGTCAGGCCGTTATAGGCAGGTAGTCCATCGGTAACGACAACCGCTCCAGAATCCACATAGTCCCGGACAAAGGATTCTATATGCTCGGTATCGGCTGCGGATACGCACCGGAATCGAACCCTATCCAGATTCGATGACTCACCTTCTACGGCCACCAGAACAAGCGCTTTCCCTTCTGCACCACGCCCTCTGGCTCCGTGTTTACGCCCTCCGATGTAGCTTTCATCTACCTCCACCCGGCCGCAAAGTCGTTCTCGGCCGGCACGGATCATGACGCTGCGCAGTTTCTGAAGCCAACCCCATGCAGTCTGATAGCTTGCAAACCCATACGTGTCGCACAGGTTCTTTGCGCTCAATCCTGATTTCTGGGCCATCATCAACCACATAATATGAAACCACAAAAGTAAGGGTTTGCGTGTTCCCTCGAAAACCGTTCCAACGGTGGCGGAGGTCTGGTGCTGGCAAGCCCCGCAGTGCAACAATCCCCGCTCGGTTCTCCACATCTTTTTACTTCCGCATCTGGGACACACCAGCCCGCCCGGCCAACGTATCCATTCCAGATATTGCTCGCAATCCGCATTACTCTGAAACCAGTTCAGAAATTCTTCAAACGTTTTGGGATAGGGATTTTCAGCGGTCGCCTTCATGGCTTGCCATACTAGATATTGGGGGTACTTGAGTCACGAAATTAAATATTAGTAGTTGCATCCAATAGTCAGTCCTGATATTTTTCAAGGAGAAGGTGTTGTTTGAGTATGAAAAACAGAATTTTGATGAAATATCCGGCCTCCTGGTGGGGGTCAAAATGGCGCGCGGCACTTCCATCCGGGAATGGAACTGTTGGCGCGGCGGTTTACGGCGCGGTGCATGACGAGACCATTTTGCTGACGCATGAGGATTTATGGGTCGGTGTAAAAACCGAAGAGCTGCCGGACGTGAGCGAAGAGCTTTCCAAGGTTCGGAAACTTCTTTTTGAAGGTAAAGCCGACATGGCCGACAAGGTGCTGGCTGAGGCACTGACTGCCCAGGGCTATGCCCCCGAAACCGGCGCGCCGCTTCCGCTGGGCGACTTGAAAATTAAAATGCCCATCAGCAAAGGTTTTCGCAATTATCGCCGAATGCTCGACATGGAAACCGGCGAGGTGTTTGTCAATTGGGATGATGACGGGGTTTCGTATGAGCGCAAGCTGTTCGTTTCCCGCACGGACGATTTGGTAGCGATGGAAATCCGTGCGAAGGGTGGGCTGTTGGCTACAGAGATAACCCTCGATCTTCACGACCGCAGCGATGCCCGCTGGTGCTTTGGCGGAGAGGTTCCGTTGCCGGAAAATCTTGAAGTAAAAAAAGAGGGTGGATTTATTTTTTATGCAGCCCGCAACGATGATGGCACTGATTTCGGGGCCGTCGCCCGGGTGGTAAAAACTGATGTCCGTGCGCTCGTGGTCGTAAAGCTGTTTGTAAAAGAGAATCGTCAATCGGCATGGAGCCGTTTGAAAAACGAACTCTCCGGCACGGAGATGAGCTACGACGTTTTGTTGGCACCGCATGCTGCCGAACATGGCAAGCTGTTTAACCGGATGCAACTCGATCTCGGAGCGACTGCCGGAGAGCACGCGCGCTCCAACGAAGAGCTTCTTTTGGATGCCTATCAAGGCGAAGCACCCCTCGCACTGGTCGATAAAATGTGGGCCTATGGACGCTATCTACTGATTTCCTCCTCCCGCGAAGGTGGACAACCCTGTCATCTGCTCGGCCGGTGGTGCGGGGAATATCGCGGTTTCTGGGCCTTCAACATGGCCAATGAAAACCTGCAGATGATCTATTGGCAGGCGCTCTCCGGCGGGATATGTGAAACCCTTCTGCCGGTGTTCGATTACTATGACCACCTGATGGACGACTTTCGCGAAAACGCGGGAAAACTCTACGGCTGTCGCGGCATCTATATTCCGGCGGTGACGACTCCGCCGTCGGGTCTACTTAAAACGATTGCGCCTCACATCATCCACTGGACTGGTGCGGCGGCGTGGATCGGGCAACACTACTACGACTACTATCTCTATACAGGTGATGAAAACTTCCTTAAAGAACGGGTTTTGCCGTTCCTGCGCGAAACCGCGCTTTTCTACGAGGATTTTTTCATGGTCGGCGATGATGGATTCTTCATCAGTTCGCCGTCCAACTCGCCGGAAAACAATCCGGCCGAATACTGGGACGGGCAGGGCATGGGGCAGGCGATGGAAACCACCATCAACGCCACCATGGATTTTGCGCTGGCGAAGGAAGTGCTGACACACCTCATCGAAGGCTCTGAAGTTCTCGATGAAGACGGCGCGGAAATCGAAAAATGGAAAGAGATGCTGAAAAAAATTCCGCCGTATCAAATCAACGCCGACGGCGCGGTCAGAGAATGGATGCATCCGTTCTTTTCCGACAACTATCACCACCGCCACCAGTCGCACATCTATCCCGTGTTTCCCGGCACTGAGGTCACGCGCGATTCCGACCCGGAGCTTTTCGGGGCTTTTGAAACGGCCATTCACAAACGGCTCGATGTGGGACTGGGCGAGCAGACCGGCTGGTCGCTGGCTCACATGGCCAATGTCTATGCCCGTATGCAGGATGGCGATAGCGCGCTCGAATGCCTGAACCTGCTGGCGCGCTCCTGCGTGAAAAACAATTTCTACACCACGCACAATGACTGGCGCGGCATGGGCATCGGCGTTGAAATGGAATGGGCACCGTTCCAACTTGATGCGAATATGGGCTGGTCAGCCGCTGTGCAGGAAATGCTGCTCTTCTCGGTTCCCGGTAAAATTTCGGTGCTGCCCGCATTGCCGAAGGCGTGGAAGCGCGGATCGGTTAAAGGGCTGGTTGCACGTGGCGGCGTCAAGGTGTCGATAGAGTGGAATGAAAAAGAAGTGAGTGTTGAGCTCTGTTCCGCTGCTGGGCAGACGATCGAGTTCTCTGTGAACGGCGGCGAAAAACGGACCGTCGAATTGAAGACCGGAGTTGTTTTCCAAACATTGGAAAAACTGAAATAGAATTTTCCAAACATTGGAAAAAAACAGAATACAAAGCACGAAATACGAAGTTGAGGTTCTTATGCATTGGTTAGACTGGCTTATCGTGGCGGCGTTTATGGCGCTGAATATTGGTATCGGGGTGTTTTTCAGTCGTAAGGGCGGTAAGAATGTAGACTCCTATTTCATCTCGGGACGAACCTTGATGTGGTACATTGCCGGCGCATCAATGATTGCCACTAGTTTTGCCGCCGACACGCCGCTGTGGGTCGGCTCACTGATTCGTCAGTATGGCATTCATGCCGTCTGGCAGTACTGGACCCCTTTGATTGGCTGTGCGCTGTCGGTGGTGCTGTTCGGACGGATGTGGCGGCGCACTGGTGTGGTCACGGACAACGAGGTGCTCGAACTGCGCTATACCGGCAAGTCCGCCCAAACGCTGCGCGGGATTTCGGCCACGCTGGGCGCCCTGATTGTTTGCCCGATGATTATCGGCTGGGTCTGCAAAGCGATGGTGACGATTGCGCAGGAGGCACTCGGCATCAGCGGGCAAACTTTTTTAATTTTCGGTATGACCGTTCCGGCGGAAATGGCCGTCACCATTCTCATCATGACCTGTGCGGTCATCGTCTCTACCTGCGGCGGCATCATGGGCGCGGTGTACAGCGACTTCATCCAGTTTATCTTGGCCACGGGCGGGGCGTTCATGCTGGCCTGGCTTTCCATTAAAGAGGTCGGCGGACTCAAATCGATGGTTGAACAGCTTTCCGCAAACAGCGACTGGATGGGGCATGGCCTGAATATGGCGCCGCAAATCGCCACGACGATTGTTCCCGGCGGACAGCCCGGAACCATGTCGATTTGGAACGCCATTGGCTTCTTCCTGATTTTATGGTGGGGCAATGCGCTGTGCGGCGGCTATCAGGCGCAGCGGGTGCTCGCTTGCAAAAATACGCGCCATGCTTCCAATGCGCTGTTGATGTACACTATTGTCTACTTCGCCGTGCTCTGCTGGCCGTGGATCTCTGTTTCGCTGGCTTCGCTGATCGTCTTTCCCGACATGGGGGCGGCCGGCAACGATGCGGCCTATCCGCGTATGCTGCTGAAGATTCTCCCCATCGGTCTGCGCGGGATCATGATCGGCACGCTGATTGCGGCCTTCACCTCCACGGTTCAGACCATGTTTAACTGGGGTTCCAGTTATGTGGTGAACGACCTGTACCGCCGATTTATGTTCAAAAAAGCGTCGGACAAACACTATGTCCGCGTATCGCGAGTGGTGACGGTGCTGATTGCCTTTGCAGGCGGAGTCATCGCGTTCCGGGCCGATAACATTCAGCAGCTGCTGACGATCTTCTATGTGGTGGGTTCCGGCGGTATGCTGGTTGGGGCTCTTCGCTGGCTCTGGTGGCGGATCAATGCCACCGGCGAAATCGCGGCCTTTGCCGTCAACTGGATTGTTGGGATTTTGATGCTCTTCGGGCACGTTATTTTCCGTTTGGACGCGCCGCTGCTGGATCATCCGATGAGCCTGCTGCTGCGACTTCCCGAAGGCGTCAGCTTTACCAACGATTACGACCTGCTCGGTGCACGCATGCTGTTCATGGTGATCGTCGGAGTCATCACCGTTGTCAGCGTTTCGCTTTGCACGCCGCCGGTTGACAAAGAGCAGTTGAAGCTGTTTGTGAAGCGCACCCGGATTCATCGCCCAGGCTGGATGCCTGTTATCCGCGAAATCGAAGGGTACGAACCGGCACAGACCGTTCCTCAAATTCTTTTTGATTGGGGTCTCGTGCTGGCCACGGTTTGCAGTCTGCTGTTTGCCATGGCGGATCTGGTGCGTTACCGCCTGCCGCAGGCCGCCGGGCTGGCCGTTTTGTTTATCATCCTGTTGATCTGGTTCCTGCGCCGCACCCGCAAAGAATTGCACGACGAAGAGGCTGGATAATGGATGCAGACCTAGCGAAGTGCTATTTTTCTGGTAGTTTTGAGGCTTATAGAAAGGAAGTTTCATGAGAGGGTTATTTAAATATGTCGTGTTATTTGGTTCGTTGGGTGTATTTGCGGATCGTCCCGCGAAGTCAAATGTGGTGTTGCTACTGACCGACGACCTCGGCTGGCAGGATGTAAAATGTTACGACATCGACGCGCCGTCGCCGATGGAAACACCGAATATCGATGCGCTGGCTAAACGCGGCGTTCAGTTCTGGCAGGCGTATTCACCGGCACCGACCTGTGCGCCGTCGCGTGCCGCTATTTTGAGCGGAAAGCATCCCGCCCGCAGCCACATGACGCACGTGCAGGGCGGCGGCGTGGTCACTCCGTACTATAAAGAGCAGCACCGCATGATGCCGCCGTGGTACAGCGGGCGTATGCCGCTTGAGACCGTAACGATTGCCGAGGCGCTGAAAACCAACGGCTACACCACCGGTCATTGCGGCAAATGGCATGTGGCGGTCAATCATCATGCCTTTCCTCAGCCGGAGGATCAGGGGTTCGACTGGACCCGCCACAATCTCGGCACCACCGCCCGTATGCGGCCGCACCGCCTGACCGGTTTTGCGACGACCGACGCCGATGATCCGTACCGTCTCGACGAAAACGGCTTCTGCACCCATCAGAACAGCGAGGATGCGCTGACCTTTGTATGCGAAAACAAAGACAAGCCCTTTTTTCTCTACTATTGCGAATGGCTCGTGCACACGCCGATCCACACACGCAGTGAGCGGCTGCTGAAAAAATACTGCGATAAGCTCGGCGTCGAGTTGCCGGAAAATCCGGAAGAATGGCACGGCGAAGGACAGACCAACCCGTTTTACTGCGCCATGGTTGAGGAGCTCGATTATTATGCCGGACAGCTTTTCCACTATCTGGAAAACACGGAAGACCCGCGCTGGCCGGGTCATAAGCTGATTGAAAACACCTACGTGATTTTCACCTCCGATAACGGCGGAATGGAGCGTGTGCCGGGCCAGATCATCACCGATAATTATCCGCTCGATCAAGGTAAGATTTCGGCGATGGAGGGAGGAACACGCGTGCCGCTCATTATCACCGGTCCCGACATCCCGTCCGGCGTGCAGTCGGATGTCATGATCAACGGACTCGATTTCTATCCGACTATTCTTTCGTGGACCGGCACACCGAAACCCGATGGAAAACAGTTTGACGGCTGCGATATCACGACCCTGCTCAAAACGGATGTGACGGATGCCTCGCGGGTCAAAACCGAAGACGGTTTTGTACGAGATACGATGATGTGGCATTTTCCCAACAGCATTGCGCTGGAGAGCACCATCCGCATCGGCGACTACAAGCTGGTCCGCAACTACGACTACGTCAACAATCCGGGCTCTCCCGAGCTGGAGCTCTACCGCCTGTATGAAACCAAACGCGGCAAACAGGTGCGCGGCGATATTGAGGAGTCAAACAACCTGGCCGCCTTCATGCCGGAGAAAGCACAGGCGATGAATGCCAGGCTGACGGAAATCCTGACGGAAATGAACGCGGATTATCCCTATTACAACCCCGATTTCAAATTGGATATGCCGAACAAGGGGACGATTCCGGATGTTGTTTATCATGAGAAAAAGGGCAGTACGGTTGAGTTTGCCTATCAGGAAAACGGCGCTAAAGTCGTTCGTGCCAACTTGCTCTACACGCTGAATGGCGGTGATCGTTACGAAGAGTGGTTCAGAACACCGGCCACCGTTCTCTCCGGCATGACGGTGTCAGCCAAGCTGCCCGAAGGCACCACGCACTACGTCATCAACCTGATCGACGAAAATAACTTCCTCGTGAGCTATCCCAACATGATCGATGTGGTCGCTACTCAAAAAGAGAAGTACTCAAAGAGAGCCTTGTCGGCGAAAGAATGAAAAACAGTTTAATGGATGCGATATAAACAAAGACGGAGTTGTGACCGCTGATAAAATGTAAAATGAGTATTCAGAGGAGGGGGCATCCCCGCAAAGGAATTTATGAAACAAGCCATGTTCACAGTTGCCACCGTATTCCTCCTGACCGCCTGCCATGCCAAAGGGGTCTCTGTATTGGATATTTTTCCCGATAGCGGAGTCAAAGTCGCTCCGACGGAAGCTGTTTGCTCGTTTGACTATGAGCCGAGCGGTTCGCAATGGATAGACGGTGTGGATGAGACCTCGGTGTTCCTCGCATCAGTTAAGGGCGACGGGTGGCGTCTCGGGATCGGTAAAGGCGGGCAGATTTATTCCCTGCGCGGTCCGTTCGGAGAATCCGTTCCGCCGCAGCGCGAGGCCTCGCCGTGGAACGATGAAGTATGGCAGGCGGTGATTACAAGTGAGGAGCTGATTGGTCCGGTTCATGACTATCAGAATGCCAACCCGCAGATGCGGGAAGTCACCACTCCGCTGATGTACTTTATTCATCAGGCTGGCATCTACACCAAAGGTGCAGGAGTGGACAATGGCACCGCGCCAGCTCCGTTTTACTCTCCTTGTTTGCGCAAGCGCTGGAATTCGGAAACCCGCAGTCTCGAAGTAGTCAACTGGATGCAACAGGCGCACACACCTTGTGTTTGGAAATCCGGTGTGCTGATTTATACCGCCTATCGGGATCTCGGAGAAGGAGTTGTCGAGGTCAATCAGGTGATTCACAACTTCGGAACGGAAACGCTTGGTTTCCTGAACACGCCATGGGGCGGCGTCCGTCATTCCTCTCTGCCGTACGCCATCATTTCCAATCCGGACGGTTCGTGGGAAGAGGCGAAAGGCATCTGGGATTGGACGGGGATTCCGACCCGCGCGCTGCACCAGACCGGCGGCTGGGAAGCTTGGACTCAGGATCCGGGAAAAGACGACAGTCCCGCGCTGGCCCTTGTTTTTGGAATGTCACGCCCGGGTCTGTCAAAAAAAGAAGCGAACGATCAGGTGATCCGATGGGGAACGGCGGGAGATAATGAAGTCCGTGACTATCAGGTGACAGAGCGGATCTGTCACATTCGTGTGGCTCCTGGCGACTCGCTGGCTATTCGCTGGCACCTTGTGGCGGGTGAGTTTTTAAAGGTGAGGACGCTTGCCGCCGAGCTCGCAGAAAAGGCAGGGGTACAACGCCTGCAATTCGATTGTTCTGCGAAACAACCCGTTTGGCTTAGCGGCGGCAAGGTAGCCACCGAAGGCGAGGGCGAGCCGTGGATTGAACTCTGCGCGTTTCCGGCCAAGGGCACCGTTCCTGTTTTTCTGCTGGAAGATAAACGAACCGGCGAGCAAATCATTACGGCAGATCCCTATGCGCTCGCTGAAACCGAATCGTATCCGAACCCGTTACCCGCAGATCTCAAGATTCATGATATCTATGATAATCGGGTGGTTTACAAGCAGTACGCCCCGCATATCGGTTATGAGAATCTGCTCGGTTATGCTTATCCCGCAAAACCGGCGGGCAGGAATGTTCAGAAAATAAAATGTCCTGAAGGGGTGGTTTTGCATGACTCCGCCCAAAAACTTTGGACTAATAAATGAAACAGTTTCTATCAGAAAGAAATGAAAGGAATCGTATGAAATACTCGCCGCTAATCATCAGTGCATTCGCATATATCGCCGGCCCTGCCCGGCTTGAAGCCGCCGAACCGGTCAAGCCGCCTGTGGTGTGTCCGTCGAAACCCAATATCGTCTTCATCTTTGCCGACGACTGGGGGTGGGGCGATTTGTCGTGCCATGGGAATACCTGGCTGAAGACTCCGCATCTTGACCGTTTATATAACGAAGGAATCGAATTTACTCAATTTAATGTGTTGAACCCGGTTTGCTCGGCGAGCCGGACAGCTTTGCTGACCGGGCGCTATCCGGCCCGCTACAGTATCCATCAGCACTTTGCCTCTCCGGACTTAAACCGCGGGATGAACATGCCGGACTGGCTCGATCCAAATGCACCCACACTGCCGCGTTTCCTTCAGCAAGCAGGCTACCGCACCGGGCACTTCGGGAAATGGCACCTTACGAACGGCCAGACACAGGGTGCTCCACGGCCGGAAGCGTATGGCTATGATGAATCCTCCGTCTTTAATGGCGGAGCGGGCTGGCCGGCGGCAGGTCTGCATGACACGGCGGCCGATACCATCGCCTTTATGAAAGCCAGCAAAGAGCAACCTTTTTTCGTCAATGTATGGATTCATGAGAGCCATACCCCGCATGTGCCGACGGCTGAATCGATGGAAAAATGGGCCCACCTCGATGAGCAGAAGCAGGTGTATGCCGCAGTGATTACCGACGGGGACAATGCCGTGGGGGACATCCTCAACGCGCTCAAGGAGACGGGGCTGGAAGAAAACACCATCGTTATCTTTTCCAGCGATAACGGCCCGGAGTGGACCGGTGATCAGGCGGAGAAAGGGAAGTCCGGTTGGTATGGCACCTACTACAGTGTCGGTGAGGCGGGCGGTCTGCGCGGACGAAAACGGAGCCTCTTTGAAGGCGGTGTGCGGGTTCCTTTTGTTGTCCGGTGGCCCGACCATACGCCGGATGGCGTGAAAAATGAAACCACGGTCCTTACAGCGGTGGATATGTTGCCGACGTTGTGCGCAGCGGCGGGAGTTGCTTTGCCCGCGGACTATCGGGGTGATGGCGAGAATCTGCTGGAAGCCTTTAGTGGCGAACCCGTCAAACGAACTCGTCCGGTATTTTGGGAGTGGCAGGGCTACGGAGGCAATCCCGACTATTGGCCGCGTTTGGCTGTGCGTGATGGGGAGTGGAAGCTAATGCTGACCGACGATGCAAAACGGGGTGAATTGCATCGCATTCCTGATGACTGCGCCGAAGCGGTCGATTTGGCAGGGCAATATCCGGAGGTTGTTTCCCGTCTGACAAGGCTCGCGCTCGAATGGAAGGAAACTCTGCCGAAACAGCCGGATCCGGCCTGCATTAGCAAGGAGAATCCGGTTTCGTCGAAAGCGAAACCGTCTGCTGGCCAGTCCAAAAAAACAACCAAGAAGCAGGCCGGGGCTATAGATAATTTAAAATAATAGGGGTATTCACTTCGCTGGACTTGGTACGACATCGTGTATGTCGTCTGCGGTCAACTGCCCGCTAAAACGCAACATGCGGACACCAGTCCACTAAAGTGAATGCGCCTATAAAATAATAGGGGTATCCACTTGACTGCGGTCACCACAAGATATTGCGCTGACCGACCAAAAATAGGACTCGGAATGCGCATCATGCAGGCACTACCGCAGTCAAATGGATACCCACATAAAATAAAACCGAGGTTAATCCGTTGCGGTGCAATGGTTGCAGTCTGAACGACAGAAAAGAGAAAAAACTATGAATATGAGCTCAAACCTGGACTCCAAAGAAAATTCCGCCCACGTGGCGCGGAAGCTTCTTTTCAACTATATCGAGTATGCAGGGCCGAAAGAGAAATGACCGCCTTATAAAAACCGCTGGATGCCGGTGGTAAAAGTGGAGATTAAGGATGGCTGACTGTAACGGGGAAGCGTGAAGAGAATTTTTGCCACATTGTGTTTGCTGGCGTGTTTGCCGGATGCGTCGGTGAGTGCCGGAGACTACGGCTGTCTTTGGTGGGCGCTGGGTAATCCGTATTATAAAACAGGTCACCCCAGCGACGCTATTCCCGCTGACTATCCCGGGAAGAAACAAGTTCTCTGTTTTCATACCGGCACCTACGGAATGGCAATCGATACGATTAATTTGAACCGTGTGCATCTGGGAATTTTCGATAAACCGGTGCCTTATGAAACGGCTATCAATGAGATATCAAAGTTATTCGAGGGATTGGCGGAACATACGTTGTCAATAGAAGTCCGGGTTGGTGGCAGGACCTATACGTGCGTTGGCAGGGATCAGCCGGCGCAATCCAAGCTGTTTCCGGTAAAATTTATTGAATATGGCCGGTATTTTCAGCATGTCCAGATTACACATCTGATCATGCAGGATAGCCGAGGGAGGAACCTTGATGCCGACTGCTGGCTCGAGATCTCTTCGTGGCCGGACAGCCTGAATATGACGTGCCATGTCGACAACAAGGCCGGTCGGCCGGATGAAATCATTCTGGATGTCGGTTTAAGGCGGTCCGGCCAGATTGTTCATAAAGAAGGGGAGTCGCTGGTTGTCCTGCCGCTGGTGAAAAGCGAAGACCCGGCCTCGGCGAAGGATGTGACGGTTGCCTTGCCGGCGAATACAAGGATTGGGGTTGCCTGTTCCGAATCCATAGGCGGACATGTGATCTCTATCCGGAGCACGGTAGGGAGCCGCGAGGGCGGCACCTCGTATCCGGAACATCTGGATGCCCTCGACAAGTGGCCTTTTACTCTCAGGAACAGTTCAACCCGTGCGAAGACGTTTCGGTTGCTTTTCGATACCGATCCCCGGAGCATAACGGGATTCACATCAATGGTGCTGGATGAACAGGGCATCCCCACGGGCATTCCTGTTCAGATATCAAAGAACTGGCACAAAGATAAACAGCCGCTCCGGTACGACGGCCCGTGGGCCCACGGCTCAACGGTTATCACGGTGCCGCCGATGACAACCCGTAATTATCAGTATGCTGTAGCATATGCGCGATGGGGCGGTGTGCCTGCTGCATCGCATGCCCAGCTTTCACTCGTAGGGTGGGGCCACAACATGATGTGGGATGAAGCGGCTGTGGGCAGTTTCGGCGAGTCGATCTGCTACGAGCCAGGCCGCACACAGCGGCGCAGTTTCATCACAGATGTGCGCCCGCTCATGGTTCTCGGCATGAACGGGAAGAAATGGACATGGACTGCCAACGCGGGCGGGGGTGATTTCCTGGTCTGTTTCGACGGCGCAGGCAAGTATCTGCCCATGATCAAGACCCGCGGACGGTACTATGCCTGCGGACCCAATCTGACGAAAGTCGTGTATGATGAAATGTCGCAGGATGGTTCCATCGCGGCTTCATATACGGTGAAGCTTGCCAGAGTAGATGATTATCTGCGCGTTTTTCATCATATCCGCTATGATGTGCTCAAGTCGATGGAGTTCACCCGGTTGGCATTCTATCAAATGCCCTCAGATTATTATAATAACATTGGGTGCAAAAAGATCGCTATCGGCAACACGCGGGGGATGGGCGAAGAGTGGACTGTCCGCGGGGGCCCCAGGACGTACGATAAGCAGTCCATTCCTTTGCCGGGCCGTCATCCTTGGGTGTCGCTTCATGATGTCGTAAACAAAGAAAGTGTCACTCAAGTTGCTCGCGGGTTCATCATTCGTAAATGGGATGCCGTTCTTGGTGCAAAGCCTTGTGCCTTGCCTCACCTCTCGACTTATGTGACCGAAAGGGGCCGGGAGAGCTTTCGGATGGCGGCAGAACTCGCACCGCCATCGGGTCTGACACAGCTCAAACCGGGCGACTTTATTGATGTCGAAATAGAACAGGTTGTCCTGCCGTCCAAGGCCGGCCTGTACTACGGACCGAATGAATATTTCAAGAACGCGCTGGCGGAAGGTGCCAACACCTGGAAACCGGTTTATCGCGAAACGGTGGGCAATGACCTTGCAGTGGCGATGGATGAGGGTGCGTTGCGCAACAACTATCCGGTCGAAATCGCCGTCTCGGAAATGCAGAATGCCGTCTTTACGATCACCGGTGGAGTTGGCTATGTGCCAATCACTTTCACGCAGCTAAAGGATTATAGGGGCTATATACTCTGTCGGCGGGTAGACGGCAAGTCCGTGCCGGTTGAGCAGGGTGCCAGCGGCACTTCTTTTTGGCAGACAGACTATGACGAAGCCGGAAAAACCTGGAGCATCACATATAATGTTGACCTCGACGCATCCCAAGGCACACCGGCCGAGTTTATGTTCGGGCCGTAGGTGGGCTGCCCATCGGTTCCCGTATATCTCGTTTTAATGGATGATGAAATAGGTAAAACGGTGTGGTAGGTGCGGTTGTTTTTATCTCCTGTAAACGGACATAATTGTAGTTACATTATTTTGTTATGCCAACATGAATCAAGCTTAAAATATGGAATAAAATTGGAATAAAATTAAATATTAGTATTTGTTTAAATGGTCTGTCCTGATATATTCTCAGGAGAAATTGACACCCGCAAGAATACGGGATATTAACGGGAAACGTTTTGAACTTTTGGGCCGCCGCCCGCCGCACCTTTCGACCGGCGTTTGCAAGGGGTTGATGGATAGTATTACGAAGCAGGGAATCGCCGGGCAACCCGCCCGGTAGAGGATGAGAAGGAACGCATACAATAAGTGGAGAAAATATGAGCAGGAAAATAGATTTCGCGATCATTTGGGTTGTAACAAATTGTATTCTAATCGCCTCTGGTTTAGCCGCAACGGAAACAATCGATGTGGTTGAGCGGCCGGATACGGGACAGAAGAACAAGTACTACGTTGGCAATCGGGAGCCTTTACTTCAAACCCCGCTCATCAAGCTGCCGGTCGGTTCGATCAAGCCGCAGGGATGGTTGCGTAAACAGCTTGAGCTCGAAGCAGAAGGTTTCTTCGGACAGCTTCCTGAGCTGAGCCGGTTCCTGATAAAAGAGGGCAATCCCTGGCTCAGCCCGGAAGGTGTGGGCGAAAAATTCTGGGAGGAAGTCCCGTATTGGCTGAAGGGCTATGGAGATCTGGCCTACGTATTAGGCGATCAGAAAATGATCGATGAGGCGAAAGTGTGGATCAATGGGGTCATTTCAAGCCAGATGGAAAACGGATATTTTGGGCCGAGGGCTAATATCAAATCTCCCCGCGTACACAACACGGGCAAGCCGGATCTGTGGCCTAATATGCCCATGCTGAATGCCCTTCAATCGTACTATGAATATTCCGAAGATGAACGTGTTATCCATCTGATGACGAAATATTTTGAATGGCAATCCAATGTTCCGGAAGAGGATTTCCTTCTGCCGCTCTGGCAACATCAGCGTGCCGGCGACAATCTCGCCAGTGTTTATTGGCTGTATAACCGTACAGGGGACAAGAAGCTTTTGGATCTGGGGGATAAAATTTTCCGAAACATGGCCAACTGGACAGAAGGCGTAGCGGGTTGGCATAATGTCAATATCACACAGGCCATGAGATCGACACCAACCTATTACCTTCAGTCAAAGAACCCGGAGCACCTGACGGCCCCGGAGCGAAACTATCAGACGGTCTGGGGAATGTACGGACAAGTACCGGGTGGATTGTTCGGCGCCGATGAAAACTGCCGACCGGGTTTTGTTACCGCTCGCCAGGCGGTCGAAACGTGCGGAGTCGTCGAAATGATGCATTCCAGCGAAGAAATACTGAAGATCACTGGCGATCTCAAATGGGCGGATCGATGCGAGGACGCTGCGTTTAACACACTTCCCGCCACAACAACGCCTGACTTCAGGGGACTTCGCTATCTGACCGCACCCAACCTGATTATTTCCAACGCTAAAAATAAAAGTCCGAAACTCCAGGATCCGGGTGATAAGTACCTGCTGAACCCGCATGCACACCGTTGCTGCCAGCTCAATATGGGGCAAGGCTGGCCCTATTACGCGGAAAATATATGGATGGCCACACCCGACAATGGTCTGGCTCTCATTTTTTACTCCGACTCGAAGGTAACTGCGAAAGTGGGTGACGGCACCGAGGTGAGTATTACACAGACCACACACTACCCGTTTGACGAGAACGTCGCGCTTGCTCTTTCCTTGCCCAAGGCGCTGAAATTCCCGCTGTATCTCCGGATACCCGGTTGGTGCAACGAAGCCGAGCTAACCATTAACGGCAAGCAGGTTAAGGTACAAACGACGCCCCTGTCGTATCTCCGGATTGATCGCGAATGGGAAAACGGCGACACCGTTACACTCAAATTGCCCATGCAGGTGAGCGTAAGAACGTGGACTGAAATTGATAATAGCGTCTCGGTGGATCGCGGACCGCTGACGTATTCCCTGAAAATAGGCGAGAAATACGTACCTATGGATGGAGCCGTCGCTGTATCCAAAGCGCACGTGCCCGATGGATGGCGTCGGGAATTGTCCAAAGAGCAGCTCGACGCATGGCCCGCCTTTGAAATTTATCCGACAACACCGTGGAACTACGGTCTGGTGCTCGATAAGGATAACCTTGATGCATCATTTAAAGTAGTAAAGAAAGCGTGGCCATCAGACAACCATGCATGGGGAAGCACAGAAACACCGATTGAAATCAAAGCAAAAGGACGCAGAATTCCAGAATGGGAAAAAGATATAGTAACGGATCTGGTGGGGCTGATCTCGGAAGGTCCGGTAAAATCGGATGAACCCGTTGAAGAAATCACCTTAATCCCCATGGGTGCGGCAAGATTGAGGATATCGGCGTTCCCTGAAATAGACAATGGCCCCGATGGTCATCTCTGGGAAACACCCCCTGAGCCAATTGAAAAGAACAAGAGGGGGCGGCATGTGGGGGCTATGCAAAAAGAAGCAAAGAAAGCAGTGGACGATATCGCGGCCCACAAGAAGACGCCCGGTTGCGATGCCTGTGAATCGGCTGGCGGAATGTGTGCAGAATGCCGGGCAGCGGCTGAGGCGGTCATAGAGGCCGCGGCTGAAGCAAAGTAGTCAGCGTTATAACCCAAGATAAAACAGGAAAGCGTGATGAAACTGAAACAGAAAGCATTGTTTGCCGGATCAATCTGTGTAGCAGGGCTGTTGGCCGGATGTGCCTCTATGCGCGGGGTGAAGAGTGTGGACTTCGACTCCATTCGTCTCTACACGCTAAAAAATAAAGCGGGGATAGAGGTAAAGATCAGCAATTACGGGGCTACCGTCACCTCGATTAATACCGTTGACCGCGAGGGCAGGATGGCGGACATCGCGTTGGGCTACAACGATGTTTCCGGCTACATGAACGCTGTGGACAAGCCTTATTTCGGTGCCATTGTCGGCCGTTACGGCAACCGCATCGCCAAGGGCCGATTCACCCTCGATGGCAAGGAATACAAACTGGCAACCAACAACGGCGAAAACCACCTCCATGGCGGCATCATCGGCTTCGATAAAGTGGTCTGGACGGCAGAGATTGTTGGCAAGAACGCCGTTCGTTTTTCCTACTTGGCCAAAGCCGGCGAAGAGGGCTACCCCGGAAATCTGTCCATTGCGGTGACTTATACGCTGACTGATGACAACGAGCTGAAAATCGACTATCTCGCAACGACCGATAAGGCAACTCCCGTCAATCTGACCAACCACACCTACTTCAACCTCAAAGGCGAAGGCGAAGGAACCATTCTGGATCACGAACTGATGATCAACGCGAAAGGCTTCACTCCCGTTGACAGCGGGTTGATTCCTACCGGGAAGATTGTTCCGGTGGCGGGAACTCCGTTTGACTTCAACTCTGCCAAACCCATTGGCCGCGACATCGGACAAATAGATCAGCAGCTGGAATATGGATTGGGGTATGACCATAACTTCGTACTTAACAAAGAAGGCCGCGAGGGACAGATGACGCCGGCGGCCACAGTTTATGAGCCGAACTCGGGACGCTTCATGGAGGTATTCACGGAAGAGCCGGGCATTCAATTCTATTGCGGTAATTTTCTGGATGGCCGCCTGACTGGAAAAAACGGCAAGAATTACGTCCATCGCGGAGGGTTTTGTCTCGAAACACAGCACTATCCGGACAGCCCGAACCAGGCGCAGTTCCCGAGCACCGTCCTGCGTCCCGGCGAAACATATGCAACCAAAACTATTTATCGCTTTTCGGTTCGCTGAATATGAATTAGGACAAATCAGTCATCCGAGCGGAAGAAGTTATAAAATATTAAAGAACAGGGAAGAGATATGAAAAAGATATCGCTGAAACGATGGATGATGGGATTCGTCGTTGCGGCGGTGATCGGCAGCGCAACCGAGGGGCGGGCCGAGATGGTCTTGAGCGCGGGAGCTCTGTTTCACGACGGAATGGTTTTACAACGGGATTTGGATGTGCCCATTTGGGGTGTGGCCGATCCAGGTGCCGAGGTGAGTGTGTCTTTGGATTCCGTGCCGGTTGCCACCATGACGGCTGATGAAACAGGCCGCTGGTTCGCACGGATCGGTTCCCATCCTCATGACGGCGGGGTTTCGCATTCTCTGCGGATTTCCTCTGCTGATGCGGCGGATATCGTGATCAATGACGTTGTTTTCGGGGATGTCTATCTCGCCTCCGGACAATCGAATATGGCTTTGGTGTTGGGGGCTGTCGTCGGCGCGGCAGAGGAAAAAGCGTCGGCGAACTACCCGCTCATCCGGCAGATTCGGATGAATGAGGTGGTGGCAGAGACCGAGCAGCGCGAACCCGGGGTGAAATCTCCGTGGACTGCATGCAGTCCCTCTACCGCAGGCAATTTTTGTGCGGTCGCGTACTTTTTTGCGAAAAACATTTATCTCGAAACCGGTGTGCCGGTCGGGGTGCTTTTTTCCGCGTGGGGCGGAAAGGAGATTGAGTATTTTCTTTCTCCCTCCGGTGTCGAGTCCGTACCCGAACTGTCCAGTATACAACAATACAACGAAGAAGGCGGAATCTCGACTCTTCACACGATTTACAACGGTATGATTGCTCCACTGATTCCCTATGGCCTGCGTGGTGCCATCTGGTATCAGGGGGAGAATAACCGGTACGACGGCGATATTTATCAGCAAAAGATGCGCGCGTTGATTTGTGGATGGAGGCAAAACTGGGGCCAGGGAGATTTCCCGTTCTACTACGTGCAGTTGCCGAATTATGTAATCACCACCGGGGACTGGGCTAAGCTTCGAGTTGTACAGGCCCGGGTTCTTTCGGAAACCAACACCGGCATGGCCGTGACGATTGATGTCGGTGAAGATGACGATATTCATCCCAAAAACAAGCAGGATCCGGGCTACCGCCTGTCGCTTTGGGCGCTGGCAAATGACGATCAGAAAAACCGGGTCTACAGTGGTCCGCTTTATCACAGCTTCATTCTTGAGGGCTCGCAAATCCGGATCCTTTTTGACCATGCTGAAGACGGGCTGATGATTGGTACAAAAGACAGCACCAACCCGGTGGTGACCGTTTCCGGGCCGCTGCAGGATTTTGACATAGCCGGAGCAGACAGAATCTTCACTAATGCGGACGCCGTGATTGATCACGATACCGTGATCGTTTCCAGTCCGGCGGTCACGGCGCCGGTCTATGTGCGCTATTGTCAAGCCGCTGCGCCGGCGGGAACCCATAAGCTGTATAATACAGCCGGGCTCCCGGCTTCGCCGTTCTATACCGACCAATCCTACCGCCTCGATGTAAAAAATGGCGGCTCGACGACCCTCAATTTGGAGCAGGGAGCGCAGGTTCCGGTTCGAGCCAATAACGCCCCCGCCGGAACCGTTTTCGACCGCTGGATCGGTGTGGCATCGGAAATCAATGATCCGAATGCATCCAGCGCCATTGTGACGATGCCGGATCATTCGCTTTATATCTACGCGACCTATCGGAATACGGACGCATCGGTCTATACGCTCGCGGTCAACAGCGGGGATGGAGACGGCACCTCGAAATCCAATTCGATTTTGAATATTGCTGCGGATGAGCCGCCAGCCGGTTATTCTTTCGATCAGTGGGGGGGGGATACGCAGACCGTCATGAACGTGTATGCGCCCCGTACCACATTACGCATGCCGGCGGCACCGGTCGCCGTGACGGCAACCTATAAGGTTATAGATAGCGTCGGCGACGGCATTCCCGATACATGGAGGGCGAACTATTTCAACGGGGATGGAACGACGACCAACGCGCAATCGAGCGCTTCCGCCGACCCCGATGACGATGGGTTTTCGAATTGGGATGAATTTCGGGCGGGAACCTCTCCGACGAATCCAGCGTCCGTTCTGAATCTGAAAGGAACCTTCTCCGCCAGCAATGTGATGATCCGTTTCCCAAGCGTTTTTGGGCATCGGTATCGGTTGGAAGAAACCAGTGACCTTTCCGCGCCTTCCTGGGAACCGGTTAGTTACAATATTTTCGGGGACGGGAAACAAAAGGAGATCCCGTCGAGTCTGGGACGGGCTTCAGCCGGATTTTACCGGCTTCGCCTGCAGGACGAATGAGAAGGGCCGCCATGCCAATGGCAGAACGTCAATGGCGAAAGGAATGGCAAAAACTGCTTGCTGGGCCGAATTGGCTCGAAATGAAAATTTCAACGCACGCATTCGGAAACTCTCTCCTGTAAACGAGCATAAGAATAGGTGCATTATTTTGTAATCAACGTGCAGTAAGCTTAAAATGATGGGATAAAAATAAATATTAGTAGTTGCTTTTAATAATCTGTCCTGATAATTTATATAGGTAAGTAACAGGAGAAGAGGTCAAGTCGCTCTAAATGGAGCGAGCTTGTGTTTGAAAAAAAAACAAAAAAGGAGAGGGAGGAATGAAGATGAATAAGATAGCAGGAATAGTAACGGCAGCATGGATTCTGGCAGCCTCGACGCAGGCAGATGTCATTACAAATTATTACGACGACTTCAGCGGCACAGGCGCGCTGAACAACACCACACCGGATACGGGGACAGGGCTTTGGAGCGCTCATGCAAAATTTGGCGCGGACGGCTCTACTTATACTGATGCTAGTGCTAACGGATCCGCTTTGTTGGCGTTTATACCCGAAGCAGGGAAGGTGTATACGCTTTCTGTGGATGTGTCGAGTTTGGCTGGAGGAGGAGCGAACGATTGGGTAGGCGTCGGCTTTGCAACAAGCGATATGGGTATTGGACATGGTCTTAACCAAGACGGAAAGGGCGTGGCTGCAGTTCAGCTGCGGCAAAGTAACAGTGCTTTTTCTCTTTATGGATCAACTACAGTAGTCGAACATAAAAACTACGGAACGATCGCGACCCTTAAGCTGGTTTTAACAACCCATGCGGACAGTACGCCCTGGACGGTGGATTACTTTGCAGACACCACCTCTCTCGGGAGCTATACGTGGGCGGCTGCGGGGGATCCGGGGATCACCCAGGTGGCGATGACGGCCGCCGGAAGAACTCTCACCGCGAACGTCGATGATTTCACTATGACCGTGGTCCCTGAACCGGCGACGATCAGCATGCTGGGTCTCGGCGCCCTGATCACGCTGGCGATCCGCCGTAAGCTCCGGGCTTAAACCGAGTCGATGGATGCGCTTAAAAAAAGCCCAGCTTCGGTTGGGCTTTTTTTGTATCTATGATTCCAGTATCCCATTAATAAATTCGGAGAATTTATGAAATATCTGTTGGGCATTGATGTGGGGAGTTCGTCGGTGAAGGCTTCGTTGCTGGACGTGGTGACCGGGCGGTGTGCTGGAAGCGCATTTTATCCGAAGAGTGAGCAGAAGATCGACTCGCCGCAGCCGGGCTTTGCTGAGCAGGATCCGCAGGCTTGGTACGACTGCGCGAAAAATGCCGTGCGCGATGCGATGGGCGAGGCCGAGGCAAAACCCGCCGAGGTCAAAGCCATCGGGATTGCCTACCAAATGCACGGCCTCGTCTGCGTCGACAAAAATCAAAACGTGCTGCGCCCCGCCATTATCTGGTGCGACTCCCGCGCCGTTCCGTACGGTCAGGCCGCCTTCGAAGAGATCGGCTCCGAAAAATGTCTTTCGCACCTGATGAACTCTCCGGGAAACTTCACCGCCTCCAAGCTGGCCTGGGTCAAAGAGAACCAGCCGGAGATTTATGCGCAGATCGACAAAATCATGCTGCCCGGCGACTGGCTGGCCATGAAACTGACCGGTGACGCGCGGACCACAGCGTCCGGTTTGTCGGAAGGAATGCTGTGGGACTTCTTGGAAGAAAAACCCGCCAGGCTGGTGCTCGACCAGTTCGGGTTCGATGAATCGATCCTTCCCGAAATTGTTCCAACCTTTGGGCAGCAGGGCTGCATTTCAAAAAGCGCGGCGGAAGCTTTCGGGTTACTCGAAGGCACTCCGGTTTCCTATCGCGGCGGCGACCAGCCCAATAACGCGCTTTCGCTCAATGTACTCAATCCCGGCGAGATTGCCGCCACCGCCGGAACCTCCGGCGTGGTCTATGGGGTGACCGACAAAAAACAGTACGATCCGCTTTCGCGCGTCAATACCTTCGTCCACGTCAACCACACGTCCGCCGATCCGCGCCTTGGCGTGTTGCTCTGCATTAACGGCACCGGCATCCTGAATGCCTGGATCAAGCGTCTGCTGGGCGACATCTCCTATCCGGAAATGGATGAACTGGCCAAGTCCGTTCCGGTCGGATCCGACGGCCTGATTATTCTGCCTTTTGGGAACGGTGCTGAACGCGTTCTCGGCAACCGCAACATCGGCGCACAGATAGTCAGCATCGATTTCAACCGTCATGGTCGGGCGCATATCTGCCGCGCCGTTCTTGAGGGGATCGTTTTCTCTTTTATGTACGGCATGGACGTGATGAAAGAGACCGGTATTGAGATCAAAACCATCCGCGCCGGATTCGCCAACATGTTTATGAGCGATGTCTTTTGCGAAACGCTGGCGGGCATCAGCGGCGCAACCATCGAGCTATACGAAACCGACGGATCGCTCGGCGCGGCGCGCGGCGCGGGCGTCGGTGCAGGAATTTTCCAAACCTTGGAAGAAGCCTTCCAAACCTTGGAAAAAAAGAAGACGATTTTTCCAACCATTGGAACATTCATCGAGGCGTATGCGGCGTGGAAGAAGCATTTAGAAACAGCCATTAACCTAGGAGAGTAAGTATGTCGGAGATAAAGCATAAGACGGGGTTTGTGATTCTCATTACGCTGGTGGCGACCATCGGCGGATTCTTATTCGGGTTCGACTCGGGCGTCATCAACGGAACGGTGAAAGGACTTCAAACCGCCTTTAATTCCAACAGCGTTGGCACAGGGTTTAATGTGGCCTCCATGCTGCTCGGTTGTGCGGCGGGCGCTTTTGCGGCCGGCCGGTTGGCGGACCGTTTCGGGCGGCGCAGCATCCTGCTGGTTTCAGCGGTCTGCTTCACGATCAGCGCCTGGGGCTCCGGAGTCGCCGAATCATCGGGCGAGTTTATCATTTACCGCGTCATCGGAGGACTGGCAGTCGGCGCGGCCTCGGTGCTGGCCCCGGCCTACATCAGCGAAGTGGCGCCCGCGAAATATCGCGGGATGCTCTCTTCCATTCAGCAGATCGCCATTATCGGCGGACTGTTCTTTTCATTTTTAAGTAACTTTTTCATTGCTCGCATCGCGGGGAGTACGCTGGATATTCTGGCCATGGGCTTCGAGGCCTGGCGCTGGATGTTCTGGATCGAGCTGGCTCCGGCCATCATCTTTTTCTTTGCCTTGCTCTTCATTCCTGAAAGCCCGCGCTACCTCGTGGCTTCCGGCAAGAAAGAGCAGGCCCTTAAGGTGTTGGGCAAGCTGATGGGCGACTCGGCCCAGACGAAGGTTGACGAGATTGAAGGAACACTGGCTGGCGATCATCATAAGCCGCGCTTTAGTGATATTATTGGAAAATTTGGATTCCGCCCGATCGTATGGGTGGGTATCGGCTTGGCGATCTTCCAGCAGCTCGTCGGCATTAACGTGGTGTTCTATTACGGCGCGATCCTCTGGCAGTCCGCTGGATTCAACGAAAGTGACGCACTGCTCATCAATGTGATCTCCGGTGCGGTTAGCATCGCTGCCTGCTTTGTTGCCACCTCCCTCGTCGACCGCATCGGCCGCAAGCCGCTGCTGCTGATTGGGTCGATCGGCATGGCGATCACACTGGGCGTGATGGCTGTCGTTTTCGCCACCGCAACCGTACAGGATGGCGGCGCACTGCAACTGGCCGGAAAAAGTGGCATAATCGCTCTGGTGGCAGCCAACTTGTACGTCTTTTTCTTCAACACCTCCTGGGGGCCTGTCATGTGGGTCATGTTGGGCGAAATGTTTCCGAACCAAATCCGCGGATCGGCACTGGCCGTTGCCGGGCTGGCGCAATGGACATCCAACTTTGCGATTACCATGACCTTCCCGATTCTTCTGGCCAGCGTTGGCCTCGGCGGTGCGTACGGTCTCTATGCGTTCTGTTCTGCCCTGTCGGTCTTCTTCATCGTGAAATTTGTGAAGGAAACGAAGGGGATTGAGCTCGAAGATATGCAGGGATAAGGGAAAACCTGAAATCTGAGACTAGAAACCTGAAATTTAAAAACTGAAAAGGAGAACGTAGAATGAGTATTGTAACCGGAGCAAAAGAATATTTTCCAGGCATTGGAAAAATCGAATTTGAAGGTCGTGAAAGCAGTAACCCGCTGGCCTTTAAATGGTACGACGAAAACGCCGTAGTCGGTGGAAAAACGATGAAAGAAACCCTGCGTTTCGCCGTCGCTTATTGGCATTCCTTCTGCGGTGGGAATGCCGATCCGTTTGGAGCAGCTACCCGCCCGATGCCTTGGACCGAAGGAGCGGATGCCGACACTCGCGCGAAAAACAAGATGGACGCCGCGTTTGAGTTCATCACCAAAATCGGCGCGCCGTACTACTGCTTCCACGATATGGACATCATGGAAGAGGGCGCTAACTTTGCAGAGACCACCAAGCGTTTGGAGACGATCGTGGCCTACGCCAAACAGCAGCAGGCCGCTTCCGGCGTTAAACTGCTTTGGGGCACCGCGAATCTGTTCAGCAACCCGCGCTACATGAACGGTGCCGGTACCAACCCGGACTTCAACACCGTGGCGTATGCCGGGGCGCAGCTCAAAAACGCGCTCGACGCCACCATCGAACTTGGCGGAGAAAACTATGTCTTCTGGGGTGGCCGTGAAGGTTACATGAGCCTGCTCAACACCAACATGAAGCAGGAACTCGATAACTTCGGCAAGTTCCTCACCATGGCCCGCGACTATGCCCGCGCACAGGGTTTCACGGGTAACTTTTTCATCGAGCCCAAGCCGATGGAGCCCAGCAAGCATCAGTACGATTTCGACGCCGCAACCGTCGTCGGATTCCTCAACGCTCACGGGCTGCAGGACGACTTCAAACTGAACATCGAAGTCAACCACGCCACGCTCGCGCAGCACACCTTCCAGCACGACCTGCAGGTGGCCGCCGATAACAATATGCTCGGGTCTATCGACGCCAACCGCGGCGACTACCAGAATGGCTGGGACACCGACGAGTTTCCGGTCAACCTGCGCGAAACCGTTGAAGCCATGCTGGTGATCCTCGAAGCCGGCGGCCTTCAGGGCGGCGGCACGAATTTCGATGCGAAAATCCGCCGCAACTCGACCGACCTCGAAGATATTTTCATCGCCCATATCAGCGGCATGGATACGTTTGCCCGTGCGCTCGTCGTGGCCGACAAGATTCTGACCCAGTCGCCCTACAAGAAGATGCGCGCCGACCGGTATGCCTCCTTTGGCGGCGGGAAGGGGGCCGACTTCGCTGGCGGGAAAATGACGCTCGAAGAACTCGCAGGAATTGGCGCGGCCGGTGGCGAAATCGCCTCGATCAGCGGCAAGCAGGAACTCTACGAGTCCATCATCAATCAGTACATCTAAGAAGAGTTGTACAGACACCGAACACCGCCTCTTCTCCAACCGGAGATGGGGCGTTTTTTATTGGCTTATTCTGCGGGGTTTTCCTAGTGGCTTTTTCTTTAGGTGCGGCCATTTTTTATCTCCCGTAAACGGGCATAATGGTAGTTGCGTTATTTTGTCAGGTCAACACACAGTAAACGGAAAGGATGGAATAAGTTTGAATATTAGTAGTTGTTTTGAATGGTCTATCCTGATAC
>CAYYYX010000019.1:0-33148 GCA_964476065.1 uncultured Verrucomicrobiota bacterium
GAGAAAGTAACAGGCCAGACTGTTTCAGCTGACTTTGATCCAGAAGAAGCTGGGTAGGCGGTTGGTGTGATCGGCCGGGTGAGTGAGGGTGGCGAACGGCCAGAGTTCTCCGCGAAACCATACCTTGCAAGGTATGGTTTCGATAACCGCCATTCCGTATGATTAGAATGAAGAAAGGAGCGTGTTGGCATGGTCGTCGCGCCCGACCAGCACCGTATTGGCGTTCAGCAGTTTCGGCCGAAAGAAGCCGACCTTTTCTACACCGGCTGCGTTGACGTCGCGCCCAGTTTTGCCTTTCCAATGTTTGGAAAAAAACGGACGAAAAGTTCCAGTGTCTGGAAACGGTTGCGACGGAGCGCAACCCTCCCAGAGGGCGCTGCTCTGTCAGCGCCGCGTAGTTGCTCAGTTGAGGCGGGCGATGGCGTCGATTTCGATGAATACGCCTTTGGGGAGGGCGGCGACCTGCACGGTTGAGCGGGCGGGGGCGTTCTCTTCGTCGAAGTATTCGCCATAGATGGCGTTGACGGTTGCGAAGGTGTTGAGGTCGGTTAGAAAGAGGGTGGTTTTGACCACGTTTTCGAGCTCTGCGCCGGCCTCTTCAATCACGGCTCTGAGGTTGGAAAGAACCAGATGGGCCTGCGCTTCGATGGTTTCGGGGATTTCGCCTGTAGCGGGGTCGACGGGGATTTGGCCCGAACAGTAGAGCGTTTCGTTTGCCTCAACGGCCTGCGAATAGGGGCCGATCGGTGCGGGTGCTTTGTCGGTGCAGATGATGTCTTTTTTCATGCGACCCCTTGGGTTAGTTCCGCTAGCTGTTTGAGTTTCGCGGCGGCGGCACCGGAGTCGATCGACTCGGCGGCGACAGTGAGTCCCTCTTCCAAATCGGCGGCTTTTCCGGCGGTCACCAGTGCGGCGGCGGAGTTCAAAAGAAGAATATCGCGCTTCGGTCCTTTTTCGCCCGCGAAGAGTGCGCGGATGATGGCCGCATTTTCGGCCGGTTCGCCGCCGACGAGATCTTCGGTTTTCGCAAGCGGAATGCCGAGATCTTCGGGATTCAGTACAAAGTGATTCACCGTGCCGTCTTTGACTTCCCAGACCTGGGTGGTGGTCGTTGTTGTGATTTCGTCGAGGCCGTCGTCGCCGTGCACAACAAAGAGATGTTTCATGTCGAGCTGGCTGAGCGCGGTCGCCAGTTCCGCGGCCAGTTCAGCAGAAAAGACGCCAATTACGCCGTATTTTGCAGAGGCGGGGTTGCAGACCGGGCCGAGAATGTTGAAGAGGGTTCGCACGCCCAGTTCCTTGCGCGGGCCGATCGCGTATTTCATCGCCGGGTGCAGGCTGGGGGCAAAGAGAAAGGCGATCCCGACCTCGTTCAGGCATTTTTCCATGCTCTCGACTGTAGCGGTCAGATCAACGCCCAGTTCATCGAGGACGTTGGCGCTGCCGCATTTGCTCGAAACCCCGCGGTTGCCGTGTTTGGCGACGGTCACGCCTGCGCCGGCGATCACAAAGGCCGAGGCGGTGGAAATGTTAAAGGTGTGTGCGCCGTCGCCTCCGGTTCCGACAATATCGACGGTGATCTCAGAAGGACTTTTGACCGGTGTGAGTTTTTCGCGCATGGCCTGCGCGGCCCCAGCGATCACATCGGGTGTTTCGCCCTGAATGCGCAGGGCGGTCAAAAAGGCGCCGATTTGTGCGTCGGTTGCATCGCCGCTCATGATATCGGTGAGGGCGGCGTAGGCTTCGTCGCGGCTGAGTGTTTTGCCGTCGATCAGGCGTTGAATGGCTTGCTGGATCATCTTTTTTTCTCCCTGTAGTCTCTGCGTGATTGACACCCTAATGGAGCAATCATACGCTGTCTAACCAATTTCAATCCAAGGAAAATGTAATGTCACATACACCGTTTGCTTGTACCAGTCCATCTGATGAAAAGGCGATGCTTGATGCCGTGGATGCCGATTCGTTTGACGATCTTTTTTCGGCCATTCCGCCGGAGTTGCAGGCCGATTCGTTTGACGTCCCGCCGGGTCTGTCCGAGATGGAAATGATGCAGCACATTCGCAAACTTGCCCGCAAAAACTCCAGCGATTTGACCAACTTCTGCGGCGCGGGCTTCTATGACCACTTTATACCCGCCGCGGTGAATTCGATCACGTCGCGCGGCGAATTTTTCACCGCCTATACGCCCTACCAGCCCGAAGCCGCGCAGGGAACCTTGCAGGCCGCCTACGAATATCAGACCGCCATCGCCCGCCTCACGGGCATGGAGGTCTCCAATGCCTCGCTGTACGACGGCGGCACCGCGCTCTTCGAAGGAATGATGATGGCGCTGCGCATCACCAAGCGCAATCGCGTACTGGTCGACGAAGGCGTCAGCCCGATCTACCGCACCATGCTCCAGAGCTATACCAAAAACTTAAACATCGAGTATGTGGAGGTTCCAATCTCCAGTGAAGGCGTCGCGGACCGTGCGGCCTTCAAAGCTGCGCTCACCGACGAGGTCGGTGCCGTGCTGATTCAAAATCCCAACTTTTTTGGATGCATTGATGATCTGACCGACCTAATTGAAGAGGTTCATGCGGTCAAAGCGATCTCTGTGCTCTCGGCCTATCCGGTTTCGCTCGGCCTCATTAAAACGCCCGGCGAAATGGGCGCGGACATTGTGACGGGTGAGGGACAGAGTCTCGGCCTGCCGCTTTCGTTTGGCGGCCCGTATCTCGGTTTTATGGCGACGCGCAAAAAGCTGGTCCGCAATATGCCCGGCCGTATCGTTGGCGCGACGCAGGACAAACAGGGCCGCCGCGGATTCGTACTGACGCTTCAGGCGCGCGAACAGCATATCCGTCGCGAAAAAGCCGCGTCGAACATCTGCACCAACGTACAGCTTTGCGCGCTTCGCGCCGTGGTCTATCTATCCTTACTCGGCAAGCAGGGCTTTGTCGATGTCGCGCGTCAGTGCATGGATCGCGCGGGCTACGCCTGGACCCGCCTGAAAGCCATCGAAGGCGTCGAGCCGTTATTTGATCGCCCCTTCTTTAACGAGTTCGCGCTCAAACTCCCCAAAGACGCCAGCGAGGTCGTCAGCGATTTGATCGAAGAGGGCATCGCCGCCGGCTTCCCTGCCGGGCGCTACTACGACGGGATGGAAAACGTTCTCTTGTTTGCCTTCACCGAAAAACGAACGAAGAAGGAAATCGATATTTTAGCCGCGAAACTGGAGGCGGTGCTATGAAGCTGATTTATGAATTGAGTTCAAAGGGGCGGGGTGGCGTGCGGATTCCGGAGGATCGCATTTCGGTCGGCGAAATTATTCCGTCGGAGCTGCTGCGCGGGGATCTGGCGGAACTGCCGGAAGTGTCGGAGAGCGAAGTGGTGCGTCACTACACCCGCCTGTCGCGTCTTAACTATTCGGTCGATACAGAGTTTTATCCGCTCGGTTCCTGCACCATGAAGCATAACCCGCGCGCTTGCGAGGCCGCCGCGTCGATGCCCGAGCTGTGCGAAACCCATCCGCTCTGGCCGCAACTTCGCCACGGCGGACTGCTGACGCAGGGGTCGCTTCAGATTCTTTACAACACCGAGCGTCTGCTCTCCGAGATCACGGGTCTGGCCGAGTTTACCCTTCAGCCGCTGGCCGGTTCGCACGGCGAGCTGACCGCGATTATGATGATGGCGGCCTATCACCGCGACCGCGGAAATAAGAAGACCCACATTATCATTCCCGACTCGGCGCACGGAACCAATCCGGCCAGCGCGGCGCTCGGTGGCTACGGAGTCGTCACTGTGGAGTCCGATGAAGACGGCGTGATGGATTTGGAGAAATTCAAAGAGGCGCTTAATGACGAAACAGCGGGGGTGATGCTGACTTCTCCGAATACGCTGGGTGTTTTTAATCCGAAGATTAAGGAGATTACTGAAGCGACGCATGCGGTCGATGGGCTGATGTATTATGACGGAGCGAACTTCAATGCCATCATGGGCCGCATCAAACCCGGTGACCTGGGCTTTGATCTGTGTCATCTCAATCTGCACAAATCGTTTTCGACGCCGCACGGCGGCGGCGGCCCCGGCTCTGGCCCGGTGGGTGTTTGTGAAAAACTTCGTTCTTATTTGCCGATTTCGCGCGTGGCGAAGACCAAGGACGGTCTCTATACGCTGGATTACGAGCATCCGAAGAGCATCGGGTACATCGCACCATTTTACGGAAATTTTTCCATTCTGGTTCGGGCGTATGCGTACATGCTGATGCTTGGAAAAGATGGATTGCGCGGAACCAGTAATCGCGCCGTGCTCAACGCCAACTACCTGCTCGAAAAACTGCGCGGTTCATTCGCGGCGGCTTCAGATGGACGTTGTGTGCACGAATGTGTCTTCAGTGGCAAAACACTGGGCGAGGGAGTTCACACGCTCGATTTGGCTAAAGCATTGCTCGACCGTGGGGTGCATGCCCCGACGGTTTATTTCCCGCTCAACGTGCCGGAAGCCATCATGATTGAGCCGACCGAAACCGAGACCAAAGAGACGCTCGACGAGTTTGTGGACATGATGAACGAGATCGCGGAGCTTTCCAAAACCGATCCGGAGGTGCTGAAAGCCGCACCGGTCACCACGCCGGTTGGACGTCTCGACGAAGTTGCCGCCGCCAAAAATATGGATCTGGTGTACGTGCAACCTGCGGTTGCGGAGTAGTGGAGTGAAGGGCTCTATTCATCAGTAACTAAACTGGGGAAATTTGATCAGAATAATTAGGGACAGAATAATACTGAACAGGATCAGGGGCCCTCATTTGGGAAATCATTCTGTCCGTAATTATTCTGATTAAATATATTTTTGCTGCACTAGTTTTCTGTGGTTAAAAAATGGAGCTGAAAATGATTAAGCATATTGTTGTCTGGCCGATGAAAGAGGAGACCACCGCTGAACAGAAGGCGGAGATCAAAGCACGCCTTGAAGGGCTGACCCAAATCATTCCGGAGCTGAAGGTGATGGAAATCGGCATCGATGACGGTAGTGGAACGATGTCGCTAACTTCCGAATTTTCCTCACAGGAAGATTTGGACATTTATCAGGCTCATCTGGCGCATCAGGACGTGGTCGCCTTCGTCAAACCCCTCGTTGTCGGACGGGCTGTCTGCGACTACGAGATTTAATCTTCCAACGTGTGTTCGGCAATCTGATTGGCATCGGTTCGTTTGTCGCGGTCATTTTCACCAAGGAGTCCGACCGTTCCCGCTTGGCCGACATCCACAATGGCGATATCCAGACCGATTTCCTCGTCCACATAGATCTCCGACTCGCTGCATTTGCGGCGGGTTGTTGAATCGAACGAATCGTATAGCGGCACCCTGGCCTCATAGATGAAGCGGGTTCCTTCAAGCACGACCATCGCTTTGACCGGATTATGGACCGGAATTTCCCCCAGACCGCCCAAGCGAATCCGCGAGGTTTTGTCAGCGGTCATCCCGATCAGGTAACGCTGTGCGCTGCTTTGAGTTTTTGAGTAGTCCGCCGGAGTGCTTCCGGTATCGCCACGCACATAGATTTCCACGCCGTCCTGTGCGTTGGAATTCACGAGGCCGTCTTTTAGAACGATGTCGGTGTCATCGTACTGAACGGCAATGTAGATGACCGCATCCTCATCCCACGCGAGCGACCACTTAGCATCCGAAATGTTTGCGGGGTTGCCCTCAATGGTTACTTCTAGCGGGAACCATTTGGCCCGACGCCAGTCATTGAGATTCCCGTCAATTCGAATGCGTCCAGATTCGGGAATATCCGTCGATTGCTTGGTTTGGGCACAAAGAGATCCCGCGAGAATCCCAACGATAAGCAGCGCTGTGGTCAATCGATTCATCGGCGGGCACTCCTATTTTTTAGGTTGGGACGATGTCGCCGACGCCATCCAGGATGTAATCTGGCTGGTAGGCATATTTGGGGAGATCTTTGCGCCGGGTGACACCGCTCAACACAAGAACGGGTGCAATCTCCGCTTCCACACCCGCGATGATATCGGTGTCCATGCGGTCACCCACGATGGCGGTTTCTTCGCGTCGGCAGCCCAGATTTTTGAGCGCGTTGCGCATCATCAGTGGGTTGGGTTTCCCGACATAATACGCCTTGGATCCGGTAGCCAGTTCAATTGGAGCCAGAAGGGCCCCCGTTGCGGGAACAATCTGTCCGCCTTCGACTGGGCCGGTTAGATCCGGGTTTGTTCCAATCAGTTTTGCGCCATTTAGAACCAGTTTCGTGGCATGGCAAATACGGGCGTAATCATAATTCGGGCTCTCGCTCACCACCACGTAATCGGGGTTGGTGTCGTTGATCGAGTAGCCTACGTCGTAGAGCGCGTTGATGATCCCTGCGTCGCCGATCACATACGCGCTTCCGCCCGGCTTTTGGGTCGCCAGAAACGTGGCGGTCGCCCGTGCACTAGTATAAAAGTGGCTCTCATCTACAGTGAGCCCCATGCGGGCCAGTTTTTCACTCAGCTCGCGTAGAGTGCGTGCACTACTATTCGTCAGAAAAACAAATTTCTTCTTTTCCTGCTGAAGCCACTGCACAAATTCCAACACGCCTGGCAACAGGTTACTGCCGTGGTAAATCACGCCGTCCATATCGCAGATGAAGGCCTTCTTATCCTGTAAATTTTTCATTGTCTCTCCAAATGGGTTGTCTTGGAAACGCAAAGCGCTGTATGCCGACACAGTCGGTTCCAAGGTTTGGAAAAAACGATAGACCTTTTTCCAAACATTGGAAACTTTTCTTCAAACATCATGTCACGCCGTAGCCTTGGCGATGACGGACGGAACTTTTAAGAGAATTTCCCCCAATGCCTGGAACTTTATGCCCGGTGCCTTTGTTCCTTTGTGCCTCTCCCTATTGCAGAATTCGCGGGGTGAGGGTGATGTCGGTGACCGAGTTTTCGCCACTACTTCCGCGTCCGATCAGGAACTTAGATGAAAAATCCTCATCCTTTGAAAATCCGCCAATGGAAATGGTTTGCCCATCACGAACGGTGACCTCGGTGGCGAGATGTGTGAACTGAATACTCTGCCTGTCGCCGTTTTCGAGTCGTCCGCTCAGTTCCGGTGTCAGCCGGACGCGGATCAGTCCCGGAGCGATAATCGTCGGCTCCATCATCAGAAACGACCCTACATCACGCCACTCGATTTCGACGTTCCGAACGTAGCCGTAGCGGTGGCCGTATTCGGTCAGCCAGGCGATGTAGGGGACTCGTTCGCCCACGCGGATCGACGCAGAGCGCCCGTCAGCGGCCACCAACATTTGAGTGGTATTTTCACGCGTCGTGGTGCTTTGGTTGATCAGATTGCCCTGAAGCGATCCGTGAACCCCGTCGCGATTGATGACAATTGGGCCTTTGGGACGGATGCCAATTTCGCGGTCATAGGATCCGCCGCGGGTACCGAACTGAACGTCAACCCGAATATTTTTCGGCGGCGCATCGAGATCGCGAAGCATTTGCCGGACGATGTCATGCTGTTCAGGCGTGCCGCGCACCACGAGGGTTTTGCCGACGGTTTGCACAACGAGCCCGTTGGCCGATGGCATCATCATTGGAATGACAGCGGCGACCTCCGTTACATCGGCGTAGCGAACCTTGTAGACTTTGAGAGGGTCCTCTTGTTGAGGGGGCGTTTTGGCAGGGGCGGTTTCCTGTCCTGAGCCTTGTCGAAGGGTTTCCGCGGCGGGAGCCGGGGACTGGATAACGGGAAGGGTCTCCTGTCCTGAGTTGGGTCGAAGGGTTTCTGGAACGGGAGCTGGTCCGGACATTGCCAAAACTAAAGGAAGCAACGCAAAGGAAGCGGTTTTCATATTAGTACCTCTCTTTTCTACGAGAGAGGTCTACACCGGCTTCCGGTTTTTGCCACTCCCCTGCGGGTGGTTTCTTTTTGAAATGCCGCGCTTCCGGACTAAGACATGCTGGTGCTCTTATTCTTGGCCTTCTCTTTTTTGGCCTGCCGTTTTTCTTTGAGGCTGAGTTGCGGCTGTTTCTTTTTTTCCCTTTGGCCCTTATCTTTTTTTCCTTTGTCGCCCATGTCCATTCCTCCGGTTGCTGGTTTTGATATCCAATGCTGAAGGTTCGTTATGGCATCCGCATGAGGGTGCCGGGGGCAGGTGTGTTTAGAACCGATCCGTCGAACGCTCACAACGGTACAACCTTTTCTAGGAACCGCAACACATTCCGCGTGGAGCGGATAAAGAGTCTTTGTACTGAATCCAGTTAATGGTCAGTCAAAGGCTGTGGGAAGATCCGGATTCAGGTGATGGCGATGGAGGAGCTCGATGTGTTGCGGGAGGGTGCGGTGTTGTGAGAGCGGCGGCAGGTCGTTCAGGTCGAAAAAAGCGGACTCAATGATATCATGGCACAGCGCATCGGCTTCGCCGGTGAGCTCGCACAGGAACATCAGTTTATAGATGTGGAATGGGTGGGCGTGCGCGGTTTCCGTTTTGTAGTGCAGGTCGCGGTCGAGCACGGCGGCGAGCTTGCAACACCGGACGGGATAGCCGGTTTCCTCGCGCATTTCGCGGATGACCGCTTCGGACGGCGTATCATTCACGTCCGCCCAGCCGCCGGGAAGGCTCCATAGCCCATCGTCCTTTTCTTTGGAAAGCAGGACGTTGCCGTCCTGAAAGACCGCGCCGCGCACATCGATTTTTGGCGTGGCGTAGCCGGATTCGTTTTTGAAGATTGTTTTCCAGTGCGCCTGAGTGACATCAGAGGATGCGGCCATCATTTCGGCGGCCAGCTCGCGTAGCTCTTCGCACCGTTCTTTTTCGTAGGGGTCTTGGGTGTAGGTCAGTCCGGTTTGCGCCAGTGCCGCAATTTTTCGGGCCCACTCGATGGTTTTAGACATGATGATTATTTTTTAGCGGCGTCGGAGTCCTGGTAGTCCGAGAACTTCATCGACATGACGCGCGAGACGCCGCGGTTGGGCATGGTGACCCCGTAGATCACGTCGGCGGCGGCAATGGTCTGGCGGCTGTGTGTAATCAGAATGAACTGCGAACCGGTGAGGAAGGTTTGAACCATCGCCACAAAGCGGTTGACGTTGGCTTCGTCGAGCGCGGCATCGAGCTCGTCGAGCACGCAGAAGGGGCTGGGCTTCACTTTAAAGAGAGAGAAGAGCAGAGCCACGGCGGTCATGGTGCGTTCGCCCCCGGAGAGGAGCGAAATCGTCTGGAGTTTTTTTCCGGGTGGGCGGGCGATAATTTCGATGCCCGATTCGAGAATGTCCTCTTCGTCTACCAGGACCAGTTTCGCAGACCCGCCGCCAAAGAGCTGTTTGAACATTTCACCGAAGTTGGCATTCACTTTGTCGAAGGTGTCTTTAAATAGTTCGGTGGTGGTCTCATTGATCTTCTTGATCATCTCGAGCAGCTGGCTTTTGGCTTTTGTCAGATCGTCTTCCTGCTGGTTGAGGAAGGCAAAGCGTTCTTCGAGCTCGGCGTGCTCTTCGATGGCGACGAGGTTGACGGGACCCATAGCGTCCAGTTTGGTGCGATGCTCAGCGACTTGTGTTTCGAGCTCTTCCATGTCTGGACGTTCGTCTTCCCACTCGGGTTCCGGCTCGCGGGCCAGCTCTTCCATCGTGATGTGCCAGGTGCTTGTCAGGCGGTCGACCGCATTCTGGTGGCGCATTCGCTGTTCGGCCAGTTCCACTTCAAAGGTAGTCTTGCTGCCTTGTAACTCTTCGAGCTTCTGCTGGAGCGCGCGCAGGCTGTGTTCGCGTTCGGAAAGAGCGGTGGTTTTGCTTTCGCGGATCTGACGGGCCTCGGCCAGTTTGGTTTCGGAGACGGCGACGGATTCGGTGAGTCCGCCCAACTGTTCTTCGGCGGCGGTGCTGGTCTGCTTGAGCTGGGCGATACGCTCCTGATAGCTGTTGACGCCGCGCGTGCGTTCTTCGATGACGTCCTGAAGTTCTTTCAGGCGTGCTTCGAGGGGTTGGCGGCGGCTGAGGAGTGATTCGAGCCGTTGCTCGCGCTGGGAAAATTGAACGCGGCACTCGGAGGTTTCGGCGAGGACTTCGGAGCGATGCTCTTCGAGCGTGTTGAGGGTATCGGCCTGCGAGGAAATTGTTTGGCGGGTTTGGGTGAGTTTCTCACGCGCCTCGGCCCCTTCGCGGGCGACGGCGGTTCGCCGGTCTTCGCCGGAGCCTTTTTCGCCGAGGAGTGCGTTGAGTTCGAAGGTGACGGTTTCGACCCGTTCCTGTGCGGTTTTGAGTTCGCGGGCGATGACTTGCGCTTCGCCTTCCTGAACGGCCAGTGAGCGGCGGCGATCCGCGAGCTCATTGCGGGCTGCTTCGAGTGCGTCGCCTGCGCCGCTCTGTTCAGCGCGGAGGGCCTCGAGCCGGGCGCGTTTTTCGGTCAGCTCTTTTTCCAATCCTTGGATATCGTTTTGGAGCTGTTCGCGCAGATGGTGGCGACCCAGTGGGTTGACTTCTCCATCTTCCGGTTTCCACAGTTCGGCCGCGCCTTCGGCGGTCAGCAGTTCGCCCTTTTGGGTGACGAAGACGGCACCGGCGGGCAGGGTGAGGGGAATGGATTGCAGGCTATCGGCCACAAATACATTGGCGAGCAGTCGGGCGGCCAGCGGACGAACTTCATCCGCGCAGGAAATTTTGTGAAGCAGAGAGTCTGCTGTGGCGGCAGGGGCATCGCCATCGGCGGAGAGGAGGCGCACGGCGCCGTGATCGCTTCCGGCCAGCAGAGTGAGCACATTGCGGGCACCCGTACGGCTTTTAACCACCAACGCATCCATCCAGGGGCGGAGGACCGCTTCGAGGGCGGTTTCAAATCCATCGGCGGCGGTGAATTGTTCGGCGAGCGGGCCGATTACATTTTCGTCGCCGGTTTCGAGCAGGTGGCGTGCTCCGGCAGGGAAGCCCTCTTCGCGGGCTTCGAACACCATTTCTAAGCGGGCGTTTTTATCGGCCAGCTGACGACCCAATTCGGTCGTTTCGTTTTGCAGGGTTTGAATCTGTTCGGCAAAGGAGGTTCGTTTGCCGCGAAGTTCTTCGAGCTGTTGTTCCTGCGTGCGGACCGCCAGTCGCAGGCCTTCAACCTGTTCGGCCATCCGGGTCTGGCGTTCTTCGTAGGAGGCGAGCGCGCGTTCGAGCCCGCTTTTTTCGGCGGCGAACTGCTCTTTGCGGATGACGCTGGCGCGCTCCTTGGCATCGACTTCTGACAATTCGTTTTGCAGGCGGCCGATCCGTCCGTCGAGCTCCATCGATTCGCCGCGCAATTGGTTCAGTGCTTCGCGGCCCGCGTGAACCTCTGCTTCGGTTTTGCGTTGCTGTTCGGTCGCTTTTTCGAGGTCGGCCTTGGCCGTTACTTTTTCGGCTTCAGCGGTTGTAATTTGTGTGACGATTTCCGCCAGCGCGTTTTGATGGCCGGACAGATGTTCCTGAGCGGTTTCGGACTCTTTGGTGTTTTGCTGTGCGAGCGATTCGAGTTCGGTGACGCGTTCCGCATTGGTTTGAATGGTTTGGCGAGCGCGTTCGAGCTCGTTTTTCACGCGCATGGATTCATCCATGGCGGTACTGATATCGTTTTCCAACCCTTGGAGTTCTGCGCGCAGGGCATCGGTCTGTCCGTTGGCCGCATCGATGGTGTGGTGATGTTCGTCCACCTTCAGGCGAAGGGCTTCGAGCTGGCCTTTGATTTCGGTGATGCGTGTGTCGAGCTCGGCGAGTTGGTTACGGGTGACATAGATATCGAGTTTGCGCAGTTCGGTTCGGATCGTTTTGTAGCGCTGAGCTTTGCTGGCCTGTCGCTGGAGGGAGATAATCTGCCGTTTCACTTCGCGGATGACGTCGGCCAGACGAAGCAGGTTGGCTTCGGTCTGCTCGAGTTTGCGCAGCGCCTCTTTTTTATCGGTCTTGTATTTGGTGATGCCGGACGCCTCTTCGAAAACAGCGCGGCGGTCGTCGGGGCGCGACGAGAGAATCTGGTCGATTTTCCCCTGTTCCATAATGGAGTAGGAGTCGGTGCCGACGCCGGTATCCATAAAGAGGCGGTGGATGTCTTTGCGGCGGCAGGCTTTTTTGTTGATGAAATAGTCGCTCTCGCCGGTGCGGAAGACGCGGCGGGTGATGCTGATCTCGTGGAGGCCGAGGTCGAGAGTCTGTTCGCAGTCGGCGAGGGTAAGGGTGACTTCGGCCATGCCGAGCGGTTTATAGGTGTCTGTTCCGTTAAAGATGCAGTCTTCCATGGTGGCACCGCGCAGGGCGCGAGCGCGCGATTCGCCGAGCACCCAGCGGACGGCATCGGAGACATTACTTTTTCCGCAACCGTTCGGTCCGACGATGGCCGTCATGCCCGGCTCGAACTCGAGGTGTGTTTTTTCAGCGAAGCTTTTAAAGCCAACGATCTCTATGGATTTCAAATACATCCGCGCATGATGCCATCGCGTGCGGGGCGGGGCAATCCCGCAGGGCTCAAAAGTTGTCAACGCAAAGAAAATTAACCATCCGCCGCCGCCAACCTCCGCGGCTAAAGCTTCCGCCTTCGTACAACTACGGCGCGACGAGATGGAGGTCAGGCGGCTATGGCGGGACCGGCTGAGTGGACACAGATGAACCTAGTGCGGCATAGCCGCAACCAAATTTAGAACCACCGAACACACCAAATTTTAACCAACGAATGAATAAAATCCACGAAAAGCCTTTATATCCCACGGATGTTTACATAAGCGCAGCCGACCCACGGATCGTTTCAAACACGGGTTTTCCTGGATTTTGGTGTTTGTTGTGGCAATTCCTACAACCAAACAAATCCAAAATGAGCCTAAATGAGACACTCCCCCCCCCCCCCCCCCCGGGGGGGGGCAGGGAAATCCCTCTGAAAAAATAAACCATTTTCAAATGTCAAAGAGCAGGCAGCGAATGTCTCTACAACATCCCCTGTTACCTATAAGGAGAAAAATCAAACGAAACCCGGTGCGGGCACCGATCGCCGGGAGACAGGCTTTGCTAGTGTAAAGCGATGACACGAACCCGCGTCGCCGAAGGCTATGCAGGTCAAGAGTACTGAAAGGAAACGCAGTTTCAAAAAGTGTTCGGAAAAGGGGGCGACAGAGGGCAAGATGCTTTCCATTATGAAACGAAGCATATGGACATCAATTGTTGTGTTTGCGGTCGCGTTGAGTGTTTTGCTCTGTGCGGCCAATCTCTGGCTTGGATCTCTCAATCAGGATGAGGGGTGGTACCTGTACGCGGCGAAGCAGGTGGCGAGTGGTGAAATCCTTTATCGCGACTTTATGTTTACGCAGGGGCCGGCGCTGCCGGTGGTCTATGGGGTGCTTTTTCCAATCATTGAAAAACTCGGGGTTGCGGGCGGTCGGTTGATCACGACGCTGTTTGGTTTGGGGGCGGTCGGTCTGGCGGCGTGGCTGGCGGCGCGGTCGGCGAAACGGTTTGCAAAAACGGCGGCGTTATGTGCACTGATTCTGGCGGGCGTGAATGTGTACCAGAGTTATTTCACGACGATTGTGAAGACCTATAGCCTGTGTGCATTTTTTCTGACGGCGGGGTTCGTGGCGCTGAGTTTTGCGAATGGGAAGCGCGGCGCGAGCGGCGCATTCTGGGGTGGGTTTCTGCTGGCGCTGGCCGCCTGTACGCGACTCTCGGCCGGGATTGCGCTTCCGATCGCAGGAATCTGGCTGATTGTGAACCGGCGAAAAGTTTACCCCTTCGGGGCAAACCTTGTAAAAGGTAGGACGTTGAATGTAGGAGGTCGACTTTCACATTTCACATTTCACATTCCACGTTTCACAGCTCTCCCCGCCTGGCTGGTATTCGGTCTGGGTGGCGGCTTTGTGCTGGCGGTGGGGCTAGGTTCGTTTTTTGTCATGGCTCCAGAGAACACGCACTTCGCGCTGTTCGGTTATCATGCGGGGCGTTGTCCGGGTGGGGTTATCGAGCTGTTGGCGCTGAAGGCGGGGTTTGTTTCCCGTTTTGTGCAGGCCTATTTTGTTTTTACGGCGGGCTGTGTGCTGGCCTTTATTTTCCGGCGGCATCACCGCCATATTCGTGAGCGCGATCTGGCGGGGCCGGATAGCCGTCCGCGGCTGACGGAGCTTTTGAAGCAGGCGAATGAAGTGGAGTCGCCGTTTGCGCATAGTTTGATTTCGCTTCTTTGGATGACGGGTGCGGCGATTACGTTGGTGCATTTTGCCGCGCCGTTCCCGTACGACGACTATCAAGTGATTGTGTTTCCGGTGCTGGCCGCTGCGCTGGCGGCGACGCTGGTTCCGCGCTGTCCGGAAAAACAGTTGGTGCGTGTTGCGCTAGCGGTGTTGCTGGTTTCGGCGGCGGCCTCTTTTTCGTCGCCGGTGAATCAGGACTGGCTGATCCGCGGGCGGGATCGTATCTGGTGGAAGTTTAAATCAACACCCGATCTGGTTGCGTTGCGGTTGGCCGGGGCGAACATTCGCGAGCAGCTGGGCGAAGACGATCTGCTGTTGACGCAGGACACCTATCTGGCGATAGAGGCGGGTGCACGTGTTCCGCACGGTTTGGAGATGGGTCCGTTTTCGTATTATCCGGAGATGGAGCGCGCGCAAGCTGAGACACTGAATCTTTTGAATACAGAGATGCTGGTCGAGCTCCTTTCTGAGACGACTGCATCTGTTGCGGCGTTCAGCGGGTATGGGCTAACGATCGCTTCGCCGCAGATCGAAGAGAACTCTTCCAAGGATGGGAAGGCGCTACGAGCCGTTTTAGAAATGAAGTACACAAAGACCTCTGAGATTCTGAACTTTGGCCAGGCCCACACGGTGCTGGAGATTTTTAAAAGAAAATCTCCAGCAGAATGATGAAAGATGAACTATGAGTTATGAATGATGTGCCGCATAGCGCCTTTTCAGGGCCTCCTAATTCGAGGCCTGATAACCAATTAACTTTTAACGGATGACTGTTGCCATGAAACTATCCATCGTCATTCCTTATAAAAAGCGATAAAAAAAACGGCACACCCGAGGGTGCGCCGTTCTTTCGTCGTGTGAGACGAGGGCTGGGTTACCAGCGACCTCCGCCGCCACCACCACCGCCGCCGCCGTAGCCACCGCCACCGCCGCCGCCGTATCCACCACCGCCACCGCCACCGCCGCGGCGATCGCCTTGGGGTTTAGGTTGGGATTCGTTCACACGAATCGCACGGCCTTGGAGGTCAGCGCCGTTGAGGGCGTCGATTGCAGCTTGTGCTTCCGTTGCATCGGGCATTTCAACAAAGCCGAAGCCCTTAGAACGACCCGACATGCGGTCGAGGATCACGCGAGCCGAAGATACGGCGCCGTGCTGCTCAAAAAGTTCCTGAAGGTCAGGGTCGGTTGCCTGGTAAGGCAAGTTTCCTACGTAGATGTCCATCTGTTCTTCTCCTGTGTCATTTCAACTTAATTCAAACCAATTCCTGACCCATGACACGGAGCCCTTGAACCGATGCAACGTCCCTTTGGACGAACGCAAACGGGAAGATGACACAAAGCCCGCGAAAAGGAAACCTTTATTTTCCAATGCTTTCGGCCCTGAAAAATAGATTTTTGACTGCCGTTGAGCGGATAATGACGCTATGTTTTTTCGATCCTTAGTTTAACGGATCGATCACCGTTCATGAAACTGTCCATTATCATTCCAGCTCACAACGAAGAGCATCGCCTGCCGCCGATGTTGGAGGCATATGCATCTTTTTTTTCCGAGAGATACGGAGAAGGGGTGGAGCTTCTTGTTGTCCCCAACTTTTGCGATGATCGAACTGCAGAGGTTGCAAAAAAAATCGGCCGATGTTTTCCTCAGATCAGTGTGCTGGATGATCCGGGTCGTGTCGGCAAGGGTGGGGCGGTTCTGCTTGGGTTTTCTAAGGCGAAAGGCGGATTGATCGGTTATGTGGATGCTGATGGTGCAACACCACCTGATGCTTTTGATGATCTCGTTCGGCATAGTGGGGAGGCTCCGGTTGTAATTGCTTCTCGTTGGTGCAAGGGAGCAGTTGTCGAGCCTGCACAACCCCTTTTGCGCCGGATTACCTCGCGCGCATTTAATCTGCTTACCAGAGTGTTGTTTGGGTTCAGGCTTACGGATACGCAGTGCGGAGCGAAAGTGTTTGATCGTGATGTGGTCGAATCCATACTGGCTCATGGCGGTACCGTGACTCAGTGGGCTTTTGATGTGGATCTGCTGCTCGAAGCCAAGCGTGCCGGCTTTGGTATTTTTGAGATTCCTACAACTTGGCGGGATGTTGAAGGGTCTAAAATTGTTGTTACTGAATCGTCTCTTGAAATGCTGGTGGCTGTTTTTCGGCTGCGGTTGCTCTATTCTCCATTTAAGTGGATTGTGACCCTTTATGATCGGACCCTCGGAAGAAATGGCAATGCAGGCACTTCTGATCATTTGATCCGGCATAGTTTGCTTCTTGCCATGGGGAGTCAGGTTTCCAACGGGGCGAATCTGCTGTTTCAGATCGTTATGGCTCATCTGCTGGTGGGGGATGATGCGGTTGAGTATGGGGTTATGGCCGCAATGATGGGCTCGATTCAGTTAATTTCCGTTCCGCTGGGTGCTGTGGGGCGAAGTATGACGCATGCCGTGGCGTTGGCCTGTAAGGAGAATCGACGGGAGGAGGTCATTGGAATGGTCCGCGTTGTTTCTCGCGATTTGATGTTGGTTGCGTTCCTTCCTGGATTGGCGGCTGTGGTGTTTTCTCGACAACTTGCCAAGGGCTTTCATATCGAGAGTGTGCTGCCCGTTATTATCGTCGTCGTGACGATTGCGGTAAGAATTCTTATGCCGGTATTTCAAGGCGCGTTGACGGGAATTCAGGCGTTTCGGAGTTCGGCGGTTTTGGGGGCTGTGCAAAGTGTATTGCGAGTGGTTTTGGCTGCTATTTTGGTGTTTGCGGGGATGGGAGCAGCCGGGGCTCTCGGGGGCAATATGTTGGCGATGCTTGGAGCATTGGTACTTGTGATGGTGCTAGTGTATCGTATGTTGCCGAGTTGCAGTGCGAAGGCATTCCGGCCCGTTGGGTTTTATCGTTCGGTTGTCCTGTATTTTTTTGCCATGGCGGGACTCGCGCTGTTAACCATGTCCGATGTGGTGATTGTGAAGCGGTTTTTTAGTCCCGAAGAAGCGGGGACTTATGCATTGGCTGCGATGGTTGCCCGCATTGTTTTCTTTTTGCCGTTGCCGATTGGAGCTGCCATGTTCCCCAAGGTTGTCTCGATTTCGGGGAACACGGGGCAAGCGGTTAAGACGTTTCGAAAAGGGCTCGTCATGACCATGTTGTGCCTGCTGGTTCCTGCATTGATGCTGGAGTGGGTGCCCTCGTTCTTTATTCGCATTCTGACAGGTGTTTCTGATGAGCGTACTGCTTCGCTAGTGCGCCTGCTTGTTATCGCGTATCTTCCTTTGCCGCTCATTACTTTGATTGTTAACTATCATTTGGCGCAGTCACGTACCGTTCGGGTGGCTATTCCGCTTCTTTTGTCGGCGGGGGCTTACATATTAGGTGCAAAGGTACTTGGTGGCGGTGTGGTGCGGGTGCCGATTCTTTTAGGGGGATCCGGTTATGCTCTGCTTGCATGGTTTGGTTTGTGTTCGATATACAAGTCAATCAGAGGTGGCCGAGTTCACAGAGGGCGGGCGTTAATTGATGAAACGTGTTGAATGTGAGGAGATGGCGTGAACAGCAGTTTTTATAGTACATTGAAGCAACGCATATGGATCATCCTGATTCCTGTCGCTTTTTGCTTGGTTCTTTTCCAAGATGCGATCTTTACCTCGCAGACGCTTTTTCATATGGATTGGGCTCCGTATTTTCCTCGTAGCAACTGGATCGGTCCTTGGCAGCATTTTGTTGTGAATCATGCGCCGTTCAGCCTGATGCACATCATGAAGGCGTGCCTGCCTCTGCGGTTTTATCATGTGGCATTTTATATTGTGTCGATCTGCGGAACGGTTTGGGCGCTGACTGCCTATTTGCGCGATCGTACGCTTTCTGTGGGGGCCGCTCTTCTCGGTGGTCTTGCTTTTGGTTTTTCTGGCTACTGCGCGTCCCTTGTGTCGGCTGGGCATCGTGGGGTGTTTGAAGCCTGTCTTTCTGCTGCGGTGCTTCTCTTTGTCGGCTCGCGGGCCATTCGCCGGGGCAATTGGTTTTATTACTTCTATTCAGCACTGGCGATTGCCTTGGTGATCGGGACACAACCGGATGTGTTTTTTATTCTTCTTCTTGTAGTTGGGCCTCTATTGCTCGTCGATTTGGTTCATGAATTGAGGGCAAAGAGCGAAGGCTGTATCAAGACGTTGTCATTGGGTGCTCTTGTTTTCGTTGTCGCGATGACGATAACCGGCTGGCGCGGTGTTGAGAAAATTATCACCAACTTTCTTCCGGGTCGGGAGGCCCTGATTGAGCAGTCCGGGGCTACCGGGGAAGGCGGCAGCGAACGGAGCAAGTGGATCTTCTGCACCAACTGGAGTCTGCCGCCATCGGACTGCGTAGAGCTTGTGGCGCCGCTTGTTCTAGGGGTGGAGTCGACCGATCGTGAACTGCCGTTTTGGGGAAAGCTGGGGCGCTCTTATGATTGGCAACCCGGAGCTCCCGGATTTCCCAACTATCGGCAAAACACGGTCTATGCTGGCGGCATTCAGCTTGTCTTGGCTTTCTACACGATATTATTGCTGTTCCGCCGTTCTCGGGCGGGGAACCAACCGGACCGCGCGCTTCTGACCGTTGCTGCAGTCTTGGTCGTTGTGTTGTTTGTGCTGGCGCTGGGCCGCTACTCTCCTTTTTATCGTCTTTTTTATGCATTGCCGCTGGCGAGTTCCATCCGTTGTCCTGTCAAGTTCCTGCATGCCGTGAATCTGGCCGGTGCCGTTCTTTGTGCGTTCGGGGCGCAGGCCTTGATGATGCGTTTCCGGGAGAAGACATCGGGGAAAGGTGTTGCTGCTTTGCTTCGAGAACCGGAGGGGATGACTCTTTCAGCGATCCTGCTTGTTCTTGTCGGGCTGGTTGTTGCAAAAGTCGCGGTTGGAAGCGGGTGGGTGAATTTCGGACCTGCGTGGTCTGCGCTGGGTTTTGATGCCGGGGTACAGAACGCGCTTCTCGACCGGCTGACCGCGAGCCTTGTTCACGCCATGCTGGTGTTTGGCTTGATCGGGTTTTTGTTTTTCCGTGCGCTACGGGAGCGGAGTGCCACTTGGTCGAGCTGGGTGCCATGGGTGTGTGTTCTTGCCGTGGCCATCGATATGACCACCGTAAATATCCATTACGTCAATACGGTCGATCTTTCTGTCCAAGAGATGCGCAATGTGATGGTTGAAGACATGATCGCTGGCAAGGATTACGAGCCGCGGGTGCTGGATCTGATCACGGGGTGGAATAAACATAACCCGATCCGGGCGAATTTGGCCGGTTACTATTCACAGGATATTGTGATGGTCGGCAAGGAACAGCGAAAGAATCGGGAGTTTTTTACCGCTTTGCAGCAGGGGGGTGCTTCGATGCAGAAAGCGGTTGCTGATTTCGATGTCGAGTACGTCATTGCACCTGCGAAATTGGCAGGAAATTTGCAGGCATTGGGCAGCTTTTCTGTGGTTGGATCGTATGGTTTTGACGGTAAGAAATTCATTCGAGTGCCGTCAAACCGTGCGGCTGTCGTCCTTTTTTCCGTTCATTAACTTTGGGGTGTTTAGGCCTGGTATGTGGGGAGGGAGATTTGTTCAGATTTCTTGAAGGGACTGAGCAGAGGTGCATGAAATTTTCATCGCAACGTTATTTAAACCAAAGGGCAGTGTTAAAATGATAAACTTACATAATACATATGACCGTCTAATGACGTGGGGTCGCCGAATTATATTTGGCATGCCGGTTCCTGCTGGATTGCTATTTTGGGTTCGCGGCAGACTGTCCCCGTTCTTTTCCTGTATGAAGTCTGGAATCAAACAAAACCTGTCATCCAAATCGCTGGCAAACTTGAGACGGAATACTCATCGTTTGGAGAAGGGATTGAGTCACCGTGTCCGCCGTAAGGTCTTTGGGCTAACGTATATTGAAGAGACTGTTGATCTCTTCGCAGTATTGGCTAAGGAGACTGATGTCGCCAACAGACCCGCTTTGCTGTGGAGCAGGGATGTGCTGAATGCTTATTTCAATCATGTGTCATCGGTCGGAAAGCTTGCTGTACTGCAGCAACGTTATCAGGCAATTTGTGACACATTGATGGTTCGGGGAAAGGGCTCTGTTCCGTTAGGTACTGTGCCGTATTCGTTGTCTCAACGGAAGGGAAGGGCCGTTCCTTATCAGGATATGTATGACTTTGCTCTGTGGCGGCGGAGCATTCGACACTATCAGGATAAGTTTGTGGAAATTTCCATTTTGGAGAAAGCGGTTTGTATCGCAGCTTTGTCCCCGAGCGCATGTAACCGCCAGCCATTCAAATTCCATTTTTATAATAGACCTGACGCTGTTGATAAATTGAGTCGAATTCCGGGAGGAATGACGGATTTTGAACAGCGGAACCAAATTCCTTGTATCGCCGTATTGACCATTGATTATGCTGATTACTTTCACGAACGGGACATGATGGCCCCGGTAATTGATGCGGGTATGGCGGCTATGTCATTTATGTATGCCTTAGAGTCTCTGGGGGTATCCTCAGTCAGCGTAAACTGGCCGTTGCTCCCTAACCGATATCGAAGCATTAGGAGTATCGTTAAGCTTTCTAAAAGTGAAACGCCGGTTTTGATGTTCGCTATAGGATATCCAGCTACCGACGCGATTATTTTGGCATCTGTGAAAAAAGATTGTCATGCGTTAATGAGAGTTAATGGAGAACCGGTTTGATGAATGTGTTAGTGGTTGGCGGGCATTGTCAGAATAAGGGAGCCCAGCTTATGTTGCTTGCTGTTGAGCATGCCCTAAAGCGGTGCAATCCATCGATAAAAGTATTTGTGACTCCATTGGCGGGCCAATGGAAGGTTTTAAAAACGATGGGATATGAGATTTTCCCTTTCCCTTTGCCTCATATTGGTTCGAGATTCTATGCGCCAATGATGAAGGTTCCTGGTGCCAAAGATATTTTGCGCGGTACGTTGCGAAAGATGGATGGGGTACTGGATATTTCAGGATTTGCCTATGGAGATCAAATGGGGCTTCGGGCGGTCCGGAATGCAAGTTGTTTGACCTCGATAATACATGGCATGAACATTCCATTTATCCTCATGCCTCAAGCTCTTGGCCCTTTTGAATCCCCGGCGTTGCGGGATGCTTTTGTGAGGTTTTCTTCTGATGCAGATTTGATTTTTGCCCGTGATAAAACTTCATTTTCCCATGTTGTGTCTACGATTGGTCAATGTCCTAAAGTACGCCAGTGCCCTGATTTTACATTGGCATATAAGCCGGACGGATTGGGGCGAAAAAATGTTTCTGGGATGGATCCATATAGCTGTATCGTTCCTAATATTCGCATGTTGGATCAGGGGAAATCTGCATGGGCGGGCCGCTATTTGCGGTTGCTCGCTGATACGGCGAATCATCTGTCAAAAGTGTATGGCCACAGGATTGTTCTGGTTGTCCATTCTGCCGGTCCCGGGGATCTAAAGCTCGCCCGCAAGTTGCAAAATATGATGGATGTTCCCTGTGTACTGGAAAGTGCTAGCGATCCAGGCCGGCTGAAGAGTGTCTTGGCAGGCAGTAACTTGGTCGTCGGATCAAGATTTCACGCGCTCGCCTCTGCCCTTTCCTGTTCGGTGCCCAGCATTTCTCTGGGTTGGTCTCACAAATATGATGAACTGTTTTGTGAATATGCGATGGACGGCTATTCGTTTTTGGATCCGTCAGGTTATTCCGTTAGGGTTTTGGATAAGTTGTTGAGTGCGGAGGTTTATCATTCGTGTTGCGCGACATTGGATGAAATCAATCGTAAGGTGCGGAAGCAGGTTGAAGATATGTGGCAATCTGTGGAGATGGCTATGGCGAAGGTTTAATGGGCGCTTTCGGCATTGCACTGGCTATTTAGGGCCATGATGCGCTCAAGTCTTGAGTTTTGTCTTATAGAATTCAAGCCAAGCTGTTCCGATTGACTCGTTGGAAAACATTTTCAGTGCATCTTTTCGGGGAAGTTGCTGTTTGCGCCTGATGGCGTATGCATTTTTCAGTGCCTTTATCCATGCGTCTAGTTTCAATGGAACTTCCTGTGCCAGTTCGCGGGGAAGAAATTCTGTTACACCAATGTGAGGTGATAATAGGCAGGGGGTTCCACTCGCCACACTTTCCACTGCCACAATGCAGAAATTTTCATCGAATGATGGGAGCGCGAACAGATCTGCTGCGGCCAACCAATGGCATCGTTCGCGGCCTTTGGCAAAGTCGATGAAGGTCAATTGGCTTTCAATATTGAGAGACTTCGATAAGTTAATCAGGATGTTTTTCTCTTGCGGCTCCGGAGGGCCGATAAGGATCAGTTGCGCAGTTGAGCCCAGTTGGGCCTGATGGAATGCCCGTATAAGAAAGGATAGGTTCTTCTGTTTTCCGAGTCGGCCTAGATGAACGATATAGAAGCCTTCCTGATCAAGTTTGAGGTGCTTTCTACTTTCTGTCCGGGATGGAGGATCTTCAAAATCACTGAGGTTTACCGGGTTGGGGATTTTGATAATTCGTTGGGCTAGTTGGGCGGCCCTCCATGAGGTTTTGGCCTCCCAGTCAGCCGTGACATGAATGGCAAAAGCATTTTTGATGTTCCTTCGTTCAAATATCCAGAATAGCAGTTTTTTAAGTAGCGGACGTCGGGAAAAATGGTAATCACCATAATGGCTGCGGCAACTGATGATATAGGGTACCTGCCTGGAGCGGGCGATTAGTCCTCCTATAAATGTTGTTAGATTCCATCCTCCGTTCAGATGAATTATATCGAAGGATGATGCCCTTTTCCATAATTCCCATAATGCTCCAGGGAAAAGTCCAAGAACACTCGGCCCCCATAATCTGGAAATAAAAGTCTGGCACTGGTCAATTCCGAGCTCATTCGGAGTGAAAGGATATTGCTTGTTATAGCCGGCAAAAAGAGTGACGTGATGGCCGGAATCCTTAAGTGCAAGGGCTTGATGCGAGACTGATCGCGGGACTCCGCCTCCCAGACTGGAAAGGCAACCGCCAACGATGGCAACTTTATAGTGTTTATTGTTCATTCTATTCTGGAGGAAACAGAGCCGTTAGTCGTTCCGCCATCCATGAGTTGTAAGGTGAGTCGGATAAGTTGTTTGAGCCTCATATCCGTATTTCTTAAGAACTCCTTCTATAAAAGATGATGTGTTTTGCCCGTTAACGATATGATATGTAGCAATCATTACCTGTGCTTTATTGGCTTCCAGTGTTTTTTCACAACCCTGTATGGCTTCGATCTCGGCACCTTCGATGTCCATTTTGAGGACATCGATCTTTGAGATCCCCAGTTTATCGAGAGCGTCGTCAAGTCGGGAGACATCGATAGTATCCCCCGTGTTATCTTCAGAAACAGATGCTGAGAATCCTGTGATTCCGGATAGGTTTAATGTCGTATTTTTATTCCACAACCCTTTTGGAACAATAATGGCATTATCATATTTTTCACGCCTGAGGTTTCTCTCAAGAATGGCTCGGTTATGAGGTGTGGGTTCGAAGCAGATCACTTTTCCGGTTGCGCCGACTTGTCGTGATGCCCAGATTGCATAATCGCCCGGGTACGCGCCCGCATCGACAACAACATCTCCCTCTTTGAGTTGATACATCTGTTCGTACCCTTTAATAGGAGATAGGTTGGAGATCGACTCAGGGATGATCGGGTTAAACGATAAGAAATAGCGAATGTCGTTTTTGATCGGTATTTCCGGAAGTTTTTCGAATAATTCAGATAGTTTCATAAGTCCATTTCGTATTTGTTCGAGAAGAATTCACTATTTAGGTTCTTTTTTCTATTCGGTTCAATTCTTTTTCCAGGCGGTTCGTGTCTACACGGATATTGGCCCATACATAGTGAGCATCAATTTGTTGTCGCAGTACGCGCTCTGCTTCTTTGCCAACTAATGCTGTATATTCGAGTTTGCAGATGGCAGAGAGTTGTTTGAAGCAGGGGTTTAGGTAGTAGGGCGAGAACAGTTCTATGATCTGGGTGCCCGGTTGGCAGTATGCGAGGTTAGTCAGTTCTGCTCCGTGGGGGGATATAATGACATCTGCTGAAGAAAACGTTTCCATTTGTTTTGCCACGGTCATTTCCCCAGGGTGAATTATTTCAAAGCCGTGTTGTTCGAGCAGGGGAAGGATTTTATCCTCATTCAGAATACGTCTTCTCCGCGAACCGGAGCGGGAAATATAGATTCGGCGACGGTTGTGTTTTGTCGAGGTCATAAAGCTTCGTACAAAGCGTAAACCATCAGGAGATGGCAGTCCGGTAATTCCGGCAAACGAAGGAACAATCAGCTCTTTCGCCTCAATGTGGTGTTCGGGAGAGGCGGGGATAATCTTATTTTCCGGGATGCCCAGCATGTCGAGCCACTCGAGGTGGAACCGGCTGCGGTTGTCGACATAGTAGCCGTCGATTTCGTCATCCATGTCTTGAAGCAGACTGAGGCGAGGCAGGGAGTCGAGGGTCCAGTGAAAATAATTATTGCTCCCTGGTGACGTGATCACGGCAAGTCGGCCTTCAAATCGTTCCGGTTGAGGAACGCGGCGTTCGCTAAGCAGGTGGTGAAACTCTTGCTTGCGGTGAAAGTCGGTCGTTGTTTCGGAAATGATGTCGTTGCCCGCGCCAATTACGGTGCCATCACCTAGCACCCTTCCGTTATTTATTCGTAGTACAAAGGTTTCCGGAAACTCCACCTGTTTCTGCTTTTCAATTAGGGGGCGAGCGGCTTTTGGTTCAACTTCGGTTTGAGGAAACGTGAAGAGGAACGCATCATTTCCCTTCTCGTACATGCAGGAGTCGTGGTGCCTCTCCTGATAGTCACGGATTCCAGTGATCGAGGTCGGAGCGGGGTGACGGTAACGAATGATATTTTGCAATACGCTCAGTTGCATCCGCCCTTCGGAAAGAGTCCTGAAGAAAGAGTCACCAACCTTATATTTATTAAGATAACTCATAGAGCCTTCTGTAGTAAGTTGCGGGCGGTCTGTGCGTTGAGTTCAATTCCGCTTATGGTCTTGCTGTCTTTAAGGATAGTTTTCCCCAGTTGTTCCCGTTCATTGGGGGTCGTGGCCATGCGGGTCAGTTTGTTCGTAAATTCTACAGGATTTTCGGCAGAAAACAGGAAGCCATTGTCCCCGTCCTTAATCACTTCGGCAATGCCATGGAGGTTGACGGCGAGGATGGGTTTCCCGCAGGCCATTTCGTGGGCGAGGGTATCGGTCATATGGAAATGGTCGGTATCCTGACCAATACGCATGACGAGGCCGATGTCGGCGGAGGCGAGCGCGTTGTTCAGATCCTCTTCTGTCGGGAGCCAGCCGGTGAAAACAATGCGGTCAGCGATCTCCAGCGCGGACGCCAGTTGCTTGAGATTGTCCATCTCCGGTCCGTTCCCAATCAGCAGATATTTCAGGTTCGGAAGCTCTTCTTTTAATTCTTCCAACCTTTGGAAAACCCAGTCGTTGCCTTTGTTTGGATGCAGGATGCCGTGGTGGCTGAGAACAATGTCGGTTTCGGTGAATCCGAGTTTTTCGCGGGTGGCGGCGCGGGTGGCTTCGTCGACCGGGTGGAATTTGGTATGATCAACCGGATTGCGGTAGAGGTGCATGACCTTTTTGGGGACTCCGCGTTCTGCCAGGAATTCCTGCGTGTAGAGCACTTTCGTAAAAATCAAGGGAAGTTTTTCCCATGCGGCAAAGTCGATCCGTTCAATCAGATCCCGAAGCCAGTAGAGTTTTGGATGGCCTTCCGTGTAGATGCGGGCGAAAAAGTCCATCACGGTGATGGCGACGTTCCCTCCGAAGAATAGGCGAAGGATGGGCGCTGTGAGCGGCACCGTTTCATCGTTCCAGATCAGTTGGGTTCTATTCATGCGGCAACGGATTCCAATGATTGGAAGCCAGAGGTACCACAGAATGGTCTTTGTGAATTTATCGGAAGGGTTCGCCCGGTTGAACCGATAGGGCAGTTCGTGCATCCGAACCTTGGAGCGCAGACCGGGATCTTTTACTTCCGTGGTCCTCGGGCCATAGAAATGGATCTCTGCATCGGTGGAAAGGGTTTCGATAATACCCGGTACAGCATGTCCGCCGCAGCAGATCCAGCCTTCCAGTCCGTAGCGGTGGATAAAGGCGACTTTCTGTTTAGAGGAGTTCATGAGCCGTCAAATCTAGATAAATGTGACGAGAGTGTCATTCTTAAACGATAATGGGTTCTACTCGCTGGGAAAGTTGGTTAGACTTTTTGTTTTCTTTATGGAGGTTCTGTATGAAGTTTTTCAGCGGGTGGATCGTCGTGTTAGGTTTGTTGGCGGGGGGATGTTCTCATCAGGAGAAGTGTTCTGTTGAGCATGTCAATTTGGAGCTATTGCTTTCACGAATGACGAACCTGAATACGTTTGCTCAGGCTCCGCTGGGCGATTCGTTTCTTGAGAGCTCGTATGACCGCACGGGTGGGAATCAGGATTGGGCCATCTACACCCACGCCCAGCCAAATGGACGTGTGACGATTTTTGAAGCAGAAGGCCCTGGATATATCTCCCGTTTCTGGATTGCCAGTTTCGCGGCCGAACGCTGGTTATTTTTCTTCGACGGAGAAAAAGAACCTCGGCTGGATTTGGAAAAGGACGAGCTGTTCGGCGACCGATTTCCGTTTGTCGCGCCAGTAGCCGGACAGTCCGGAGGCGGGCGCTACTCTCTTCTTCCCATTCCGTTCAGTAAAAGCATCCGCATAGAGATGGTGCCTTCCGGGCTGAAGGCAACAGACCGAAACTATTTCCAAATCAATTACACCCGCTTAACCCTCAATTCCGAGGCCGTTGAGAGTTTCCCCCGGGAGTTATCGTCGGCCCAGAGTAACTGGGTTGTTGCAGTTAATGATGCTCAAAATGGAGTCGATGCGGGTCAGAAACAGAGGGTGGCGACTTGCCTTGCCAATGCGGAATCTCAAACGCTTGCGCCGGGCGGGTCGGCGGCGTTCTGGGAAGATGATGGCGACGGTGTTTTGGAGACATTCTGCATTCGGATCGACGATCCTTCTGCATCCGATGTGATGAGTCGTGAGCTTTTGCGCAAGGTGCGGGTTCAGATGTTTTGGGATGGCTCTGAGCAACCCAGTGTGGATGTTCCTCTCGGCGACTTCTTTTGCAATCCGCTTTACTATCGTTCCTTCTCCTCCATGCCGCTCGCGCAGCTCGACGGAACATTTATCTGCCGTTTTCCTATGCCCTACAAAAAAGGTGCGCGCTGCGTGTTGATGAATACTTCGAAAATTCCGATCTCGGTTTCAATGGGTGCCCAGGGCAATCGCGAAAGTGCGGGCGAGTTGACTCGTAAGTTCCACGCCGTTTGGCGCGCGCAGAATATTTCAGGCATTCCATTCCAAATGATGAAAACCTCCGGCGCGGGTCATTACCTCGGTTGTTTCCTCTCTGCGGTAGGGCAAGATGGATCTTGGACCATACTCGAAGGGGACGAGATTCTTCGTCCGGACCCGGAATTTCAGCCGCCTCAATTTGGAACCGGCCTCGAGGACTACTTTAACGGGGCCTATTACTACAACAGCTTATTTGATCTTCCATTCCACGGGCTCATCGAAAAAGGCGCCATGCGCACCGACCAGTATCGTTTCCATATGCTGGATGCGGTTTCCTTCCGTGAATCATTCGAGTCGGAGATCGAATTTGGTGATCGCAATCGGGCCAAAGGAACGATGTCGAGCGTTGCCTATTGGTACGCAGAAAAAGCGACGCCCGCTCCCTTTCCCGCCGCCCAATCCTACCTTCTCGCTCGTCCCGGTGATCGTTTTGAACTGCCGGGGCTAATGGCCCCGTTTTTCTTGTTAGAGCGCGAAGGGTTATATGCAGATGCCGCATCCCGAATGGAATTCTTTGCGCAGCGGCATCACAAACAGCCGTGGAGCGATATCCTCAAAGTTCGAGCACTGGGCTATCGTGAAAAAGTTGCCGGATTCAATTCCGTTAAAGCGGACTATGAAAAATTAGCTAAAAGCTCCTTTGCTCCCGCTGCGCGTGCGGCAGCGGATCAACTCTGGCTGCAAGAAGATCCCGCGAACGCCTTGCTGGGGATTCATGCCTTGGGCAAGTATCGGCTTCTTCAAGACGGCAAGCTGATTGCAGAAGGCAAAGGAAAAAATGAACTCCGGACTCTTCGATTGCCAACTTCTGGCGACAAGCATATTTGGGACGTAGAGTTGGCGCCCACGCGGCAGGGCAGTCACTTCTCTCTCTGTTTGCGGACGCAAAAAGGAGACATCACGTCCGCTGGAGAATGGGAGATTGTGAAAACGACCCCCTTGCCGGGGCGCACGCCGCCGGAAAAATTTAAAGGAAGATCAGTGCTGCCCAATATGACGATCTGGGCGTTCGAACCCAATGCTTATGTTGGAATGCAAAGCCCCGCATCCGGAATAAATCTCTGGTCGTTTTGGGATTCGAGGCCGGTCGTTAAAGGCGTGCGGCTTCGAAAGCAGTGGTCTTTACAGGAGATGAGAGGCTTGGGCGCGGGTCAGGAAACAGAACGCAGTGAAGAAGAACTCAAGGCGCACGCGATCAATTAACCGTTACGCCGCGCGGAGAGTTTCGACCGCTTTTTTGCGGACGTGCGGGGGCAGGTCGAACTGCCAGCTCACAAACTTTTCGAGGACGCGTTCACTCTGGATTAGATGAGCCGGGTTGCAGGGAGTCGCCATCACGCTTTTGGGGGTTGGGGCCGATTGCCACGCTTTGAGCAGGGCGACGGCCTCCGGTGCGATCGGTGTGGCGGGAATGCGGTGTTGTCTGGCGTAGCCCGGCTCGACCAGTCCGCCGTGGTCAGCGGAAAAACGATAGGCGGGAGGAGATTGTTGGAAGTGGGATGTAGAATGTGGGATGTGTTGTTCGGTGTCTTTCGCCCCCTGTCTCCTGTCCTCTGACGTCTGATCTCCGCCGTCCAGTTGGACGGCTTGCCCCATGAATTCTGCGAACTGAAGATCGAACCAGACGAGGAATGGTGCGCAGTGCCCATAGGTTTCGGCGTGGGAGAGCATCTCTTCGAAGAAGTCGAAGCGCCCCGGCTCATGGCCGTGGCGCAGGGTGGTTTTGGCAAACAATGCGGAGATGTAGCCAGCGGCGGCACAGGCTTTCCAGTCGGTTCTGAAGACGGGTCGAGCGTGTAGCATGGAACATTCTTTGGCGATGTGGAGGCCTTTCTCGGTGCGGTCGTAGAAGACGAGCTCGCTGGTGGAGAAGAGGTCGTACTGCCCGCGGAACAGGCTGTTCTTGCGCAGATCCCCTTTGATGATCGTCGAGAGCTTTCCGTAGTGGGTTGTTAGCCAGGTGACAATTCGAGAGGTATTCGACACGTTGGTGAAGTAGAGCGGAATGGCGTTGGTCTTTAAAATTGGCATTTGGTTTTAGTTCAGAGTTCTCAGTTCAGGGTTATTGATCGACCTTTGACTTTAGACTTTCTGACTTCCGACTCTTATGCCACCCGTAGGCTGATGAGCAGGAAGGTGATGCCGTAATAGATCAGCAGAGCCATTACATCGTTCGATGCGGTGACGAATGGGCCGGCGGCGACCGCCGGGTCGACTTTGAAGCGGTTTAGCAATAGCGGTACAAACGCGCCGAAGGCGGCCGCGAACATCATCGCGCAGAAGAGGGCGAGGCCGACCGTTGCGGCGAGATAGAGCGAGGAAAACTGTTCGTGCGTTCCCACCATAAAGCGCGCCCAAACGCCGATGATTCCTCCGCAGACCACGCCCATCATCATTCCGGTCAGCAGTTCGTGGCCGAGCAGGCGATGGAGCTGTCGTTCATCAAAGGTGCCGAGCGCCAGACCGCGCACGATGAGAATGGAGGACTGAATGCCCGTGTTGCCGCCCATCGCCATAATGATCGGGACAAATGCGCTGAGCATGATGATCTGCGGGTTATCGATAAATCGTTTGAGAATGAGGCTGCTGATGAACCCGGCGACCAGTGTAACGAGGAGCCATGGAAGTCGCGCTTTGCAGGAGGAGAGCGGAGAGGGGTCTTCGAGTTCAATATCATCCGAACCGGCAATTTTGAAGATGTCTTCCGAGGCCTCTTCCTGAATCACATCGACCACATCATCGATGGTGATTCGTCCAACCAGTTTGCCGTCGCTGTCGACAACGGGCAGGGAGGAGAGGTCATACTTGGACATCAGCTGCGCGACGTCTTCCTGGTCGGTATCGGGAAGAGCGGTGAAGGTGGTTTCTTCGGCGAGCTCGCCGAGCGTCTTCTGCCGGTTCTCCGCCTTGAGCATCTGCCAGATCTGGACGTAGCCGAGCAGTTTTTCGGCGGGGTCAACAACGTAGGCGAAATAGACCGGCTCATCGAGGTCGAGTGAGCCGATATGGTCGAGGGCTTCCTGCGCGGTCTGCGTGCCGGGCAGAGCGACGAAGTCGGTGGTCATTCGTCCACCGGCGCTTTCCTCGTCGTAGCTGAGCAATTCGCGAACTTCTTCGGAGTCTTCCTCCTCCATCAGCTCGAGAACCTCTTCGCTTCGTTCCTCATCGAGCTCGGAAAGCATGTCGGCGGCATCATCCGGCGCCATCTCTTCCGCGATGTCAGAAATCTCTTCGCTCGTCAGCTCTTCGAGAAGTTCCGCCTCGGTGGAGTCGTCGAGCTCCGCCATGACATCGGCCTTGGTTTCGTCGTCGAGGAGGTCGAAAATCCGGTTGTGAGCCTCGTCGGGAGCCTGCTCAATGACATCGGCGATATCCGCGGGATGGAGTTGTTCGAGGAGGACGGGAAGGCTCTCCCACGACTTGCCGCTGATGCAGATCTGAATCTGTTCCTGTATGCGGGTGATATCGTTGTCCATGGGAGTCTCCAAGCAATTGCGGGACATCCTAGCGACAAGCCGGATTCAAGAGAAGCTCGAAAAACTAAATACCCAATGCCACAGGCTGAAAGGGTTGAGAGCGAGCGGGGGCGAGAAGGTTGTCCACGAAGGCTCAAAGGACAGAAAGGAGAAAGACAAAACAGATGAGGCCCCCATTCTAAGGGCAGTCTTCCAAATCTTCTTTGAGTTCTTCGTGCCTTTGTGGTGATTGAACCCGTTCGGGTTTTCTCTGGGGTTTACTTTTCCCCCCAATCGTGGTTTTTTTGCTCCCATGCTTTTAAATCAAACCATACGGCTATTTCTCGATAGCATCGGTCGGCGGGAGGAATATGAGTTTTATCTCAACAAATTCCAGTCCGCGGATACCGCCTGCTTCGCATTGCTCGTGCCCGACCTCGAAAGCCTCGACCAGGGCGCCGAAGCCCTTGCTTTTGATTTGCACTTTTTGATCCGGCTTGGGCTCAACCCCGCCGTCGTTCTCTGTGGCTCCGATGCCGAAGCCAAATGGGCGCTCCTCGCCGACAATCCGCTGTTCGAAAAAGCAGAGTTTCCACACATTGGAAATAAAGAGGGGACGATTTCCGTCTTCGTGGAAGAAAATATCCAACCCTTGGAAAGTTTGAAGCAAAAAGTTCCCCATTCAACAGGCTCAGGGCAGGCAACCATTGGCGTTGCAAAGCGGGTTCACTTCATCCGTCCGTCCGGTGGCTTTGAGGCCGACTATTATTACACGCAGAAAGAAAACGACTTCGACCTGACCGACGAAGAGCAGGCGCTGGCCGACACGGCCGCCGCATTGCTTGACGCACGGCCCGGAACTCATATTTCTGTCACCTCTTCAAGGAACCTGCTCGAAGAGATTTTCACCGTCAAAGGGGCAGGGACACTCTTTCGGAAGGGCTCAACGATTGTGTCACCGGATTTTCAAACCTTGGAAAAAACCAAATTGCTGTCGCTACTCGAAGAGAGCTTTAAGCAAACGCCGAAAGACGGGGTTTTCGATGCGGTCACCACCATTTATCTGGATGAGGCCTGCCGCGGAGCCGTGCTTCTCGAAGAGCATTCCGAAGGCTTGTACCTTTCCAAATTCGCAGTGGGTTCCGAAGCGCGGGGCGAAGGTCTCGCACAGGAATTATGGGCCGAAGTTTGCGAAAAGCATTCCGCCTTCTTCTGGCGCTCGCGGATTGGGAATCCGGTTAATCAGTGGTACGACCGACAAGCGGACGGCTACACCACCACCGACGACTGGATGGTGTTCTGGCGCGGCATGAGTGCCGACGCACTTCCCGGCCTCATCGCCTTCTGTGAAAACCGCGCGCCTGATTTTGTGTAGAGAAGGGGCAGAGGCACATAGGCATCAGGCACCGGAATATTTTTGACCGGATAACAGGATTTACAAGATGCATCAATTGGGGATGTTTGATCCGAGTATACCCAATTAACTTGAACGGTATTTATCCCACGCCCGTTCGCCCTGCTCACTCAAGCCGCAGAGTCCGCAAAGAGTATACAGCCCAGCATTCCTCTGCGCCCTTTGCGCCTTTGCGTGAAACAATCTTAATCAGCTTTATTCCGTATTACCCGGCCTCATCGCCTTCTGCGAATCCCGCGCGCCCGACTTTGTTTGATCTACCACCGTTTTCCCGTGCGGCTCACCGTTCCATTCTGATGGGAAACCGTTTTGAGTTCTGCTGCCTTTTCCTGCCTCAGTTCTTTATGGGTTTTCGGGGGAGCAAGCATCTGTTCCTCCAGATAGTGAGTGTAGAGCGCCTCGTTCATGTAGCCCTTGCAATTACCGTGCGACCACTGCTCCTGCGGACGGTTGAATACCGCGCACAGCTTTTTGAGGTTCATGGGGCATCCTTTGCATTTTCCCACCGGTCTGCTATCCGTGTTGTTATGCATATCCGTACCTCCTCTTTTCTGGGGCGCTTCCTCTTGAACGCCCCTCCAGCTGAAGGATAAATCTACGAGGCCGATGGGTCAATCTTCTCTTTGACGAGCTTGTGTAGATAAGGGGAGTCGGAAAAAGGAATCAATGGAAGTTTGTTGTACATATATCGTAAGCGGGGTATCAAGTTGACGCAAGTGGCCCCTGCATATAGATTTG
>CAYYYX010000020.1:0-32251 GCA_964476065.1 uncultured Verrucomicrobiota bacterium
CAACATCTTGGGGTGATCAAACCTCAACTTGCGTTAAATTGATACCCCGCTAATAAAAATATGCTGACCCTACTCCTCACCCTCATTGCCGTACTCATCGTCTCCGGATTGTGCTCCGGCACCGAAGCCGCTCTGTTCTCCGTGCCGCTCCTGCGCGTTCGCGAACTCGCTCGATCCAAGAAGCGCGGTGCCAAAACGCTCCTGAAGATCCGGCAGAAAATGAACCGGCCCATCACCACCATCGTCATCCTAAACAACATAGCGAATATTGGCGGGAGCATCCTCATCGGGAGTCTCGCGGCGGACGTACTGGGCAACCACATGATCGGCTACTTCTCCGGCGGGTTTACCCTGCTGGTCATCATCGCCTCAGAAATCATCCCGAAAACCATCGGGGAAAGTCACTCCGAGAAAATTTCTCTAGCGATCGCCCAGCCACTGCTCGGCCTCTCGCGCCTGTTCACGCCGCTCGTCTGGTGCATCGACAAAATCACCGCCCCGTTCGCCAGCAAAGCCACGCGCTACTCCACCAACGAATCACAAATCAAACTGCTGGCACGGATTGGAAAGCTCGAAGGCGTCATCGAAGATGATGAATCCGAAATGATCCAACGCATCTTCGACCTCAACGACATCTGTGCCGAAGACCTCATGACCCCCCGCGTCGCCATCACCTGCCTACAAAACACCCAAACCCTGGGCGAAGCCAAAGACTTCATTCGAGCCTCTCAGCATAGCCGGATCGTCGTCACCGGCGAAAACCGCGATGAAATCGTCGGGATCGTCTTCAAAGATGAACTGCTCGACGCCATGGTCGACGAAAAATACAACCAGCCCATCTCCGACTTCGCCCACCCCGCCCAGTTCGTCGCTGAATCCACCCGTGCCGACCGCCTGCTCGTCTCCTTCCAGGAGCGCCGCCAGCATCTCGCCGTCGTCACCGATGAATATGGCGGCGTCTCCGGCGTCGTCTCCCTCGAAGACGTCCTCGAAATCCTCACCGGGGAAATTGTCGACGAAACCGATACCGTCGTCGACCTACAGGCCTTCGCAAAAAAACACTCCTCGCACTAGAGGATGGTGCAGAGGCAACAGGTGCAGAGGCAACAGGCACAGAGGTTCAAAACAACAGCGGCAAAGCCCCCTCTCTCTCAACAACCCCTAGTCTGACGCATATATCGTATTACGATATATCGCCCGAAACCCAGACAACTTCTTATCCCTCGCAGAGGCGCAGAGGTCGCAGAGTTTTCAACGTGGAAGAGGCATCCTTGCCTCTGGCCAGCTGCAAGGATGCCGCTTCCACCTTCACGATTCCAAGCCTTGGAACCAACTGCGTTGGATTTTCTGACATTTTTCCAACCCTTGGACCTGCGTGTCCCGCCGTAGCCTTGGCGAAGGGGGAAGGTATTCTGAGCAGGCGTATCCGCCAACTGGCTGGCGCTATTGCGACGGCAACGCAACGAGCCGACCACCGGGAGACGGGCTTTGCTATTGCAAAGCAATGAAACGAAGTGGAATGGCAACTGAAGTGGCAAAGTGCTTTTTGTATTCCAAAAAGAAGCGATCTGAAAGAGAGCGGCAAAATTCGGATTAAACTTTTCCAGACATTGGAAAATGGTGTAGCCTCCGACTCAACGAAAACGGAGTTCCCATCGACTGAGACGCTCTTGAGACCTCCTCTTCCATGTCGAGATATTTTGAACTAACACCGAAAAGGATCACCATGAAAAAAGTCGCACTGTTTCTTCTGGCCGCCCTTTTACTTCCGCTGTGCGTCTCGGCACAGGAAGAGCCTTCAGATGAAGGCTATTTCCTCACCCTAAAACAAAAGGGCCAGCTGATCGGCCGCGGCCGCATTCAGGATGCCAAAGACAATTGGTATGATATCTCGATCTGCCCCGGATATACCCATCCTGTTCAATACGGAAAGAAAAACATGAAGCAGGCCGGCCGCAATTTAAAAGAATACATCCAAAAGAAAAAATACAAAAACATCCGGAGGCATAGCGGTGACGCGTTCGACTGGGCCTTCAAAGACCGCTTGCACGACTACGTATGGAAAGGCACCGGCAAAGAATGGAAAAAGAATTTTTCCTCTGCAAAAACCCGAACCGAAAAACGGGTCTTCGGATGGTGGCTTTCCTATCCGTGGGCGATGATGCAAAGCTCCATGGACAACGTCGTTCGCATCCCGACCGGACTCACCGGAACAGCGCTTGGAGCCGCGTGGGGCGGAGCGGTTGTTCCGGTTGCCGGCATGACCGACTCTTCAATCAAAGGTGCCTGGAACGGTGGCGTAGAGGGAATTGCCCTTCCAGCAACCGGACTGGCTTGGAACACCGTCGTCTCACCTCCAATGGCCCTCTTCGGACAAAAACCGGCAAAAAAACGCGTCGACGGATTCTGGGTCCGCTCTGTCTCCTCCAGCAAAAACTATAAACCGAACCCAAAAGAACTTTCCGACCTGATTGCATGGGGCACCCTTCTTCAGAACGAACTCACCGCATATAAAGAGCAACGAATTGCGGTCGCCAAAAACCAGACCGCTCAAATCAAAGCGACTTATGAAGAGCAAAAACGGATTCGGGAAGATACATTCGACGAAAGAAAATCCATTGACCGGCGGGAAAAGGCACGCGTGCAAGAGCTCCTGAGCTCCCCAGAAGCCAACCCTCAAGAATGGTCTGCATTGGATGTCCGGGAAAATCAAAGCGCCATCCGCCAGCAACTGGGAAAACGAACCGGACTTTCCAAAACAGAACAATCCGAAATCCTCCGCCTTCTCAGGAAATATCCCCCGAACGACCCGAAACCTTCTGAAGAGCGCACCGCGCGCAAAACAGATCCGGCCCAGGAAGCAATCAAGGTCCTCAAAACCGTTCCCGGCGACATCTAAACCGCACACATTCTTCAACGTGAACGCGGGGGCCCTCCGCGTCCATCCAGTTTAAGAAACACGATGAGGGTTCATCTGACTTGCTTGTTCTGCATCCCTAAAGAAGCAACCAACTGATCCAGCATTCCGCCGGGCGTACAATGAGGAATCCACAGACGATCTGCCTGCCGCATCACGAACTCATTACGCCGCCGGGCGGAAGCGAGAGACGCATCAGCCCCAGCGGTTTCAACAACCAACAGCCGATTTTCCTTCAGAGCGCCCTCAAATGGCATTAGGGAGGCCTCGGCAATCGGCCACGCCGGACAGTAAATAATGCGGGCTCTGCGAGCCTGCAATGCCGCGAAAATCTCTTTCTCCGGCGGAGAATGGAATCCACTGATATAAACCGCATCATCATCCACAGGCGGCGTGCAATTCACACCAGCGGGAATATTCCTCGAACACAATATTCCAATCCTTGGAAAATTCCACAACGCCGGGTTACCCGCCGCGCGCACAGACCCGCCCACCACAGGCAAATCAACCGGCGTCTTCCACGGATTCATTCGAATATAGATACGCGTGCGTTCCAGCTCTTCGGCATCGCGGATGATCCGCTCATAATAATTCCGATGCCAAATTGTACGGGCGGGATGAATCCCGCCCCGATGAAATTTCCGCGAGACGGCAGCCTTAAATGCGCCGATCACATCGCCCAGCGCCTCTCCGCGATCCAGCCGAACCAACGCATGGAAATGATCGGGCATCACCACAAACTCATCCAAATGAACCTGCGCGCGCAACTGCGCCGTACGCAGCCATTCTTCTTCAATAATTTTCTGCCAGAGCACGGGCGAGATGCCTCTCGCCCCGACCCAATCCCGATGCGCACAAATCGTGACGAAATACATCCCGCCGCCTGAATAATCATGCGTGTTCAAACGGATCGACCGGCGATGATGTTTCTCTGGATCGTAGTTTCCAGCCATTGGAAACTTCTTACAGGATTTTTCCAAGGTTTGGAAGCAGGCTGAGCCTGCACCCCATAATTTTTCCAAACCTTAGAAACTTCTGTGTTTTTCTGCGCCCTTCTGCGGTCAAACTCTTCTCTCCCCGGCCAAAGTGCGTCATTTTGGCGCACGGGCGTGTGTTAGTGGGACAGGATGTGTCATAAAGTTTCCAATGCTTGGAAACGTTGTTTTCTATAACTCATTCATCATTAACAACTAAAAACTCATCGCTGTCTTCTGGCACACTTGGTGCTCTCTTGTGAGTCGAATTCCATCAATGGGTTCAGAGAATTTAATAAACGAAAGGAACAGATCATGGCAACATCAAGCAAAGTTTTAGGAATCGACCTGGGGACAACCAACTCCTGTATGGCGATTATGGAAGGTGGCGAGTCCACTGTAATCCCGAACGCCGAGGGCGGACGGACAACCCCATCGGTTGTAGCATTCACGAAGGACGGCGAACGTTTGGTCGGTCAGGCCGCGAAACGTCAGGCCGTAACCAACCCAACGAACACGATCTTCTCGGTGAAGCGTTTCATGGGACGTAAGTTCGAAGAGGTGGCGCACGAGATCGATCTGGTTCCTTATAAGGTGGTGAAGGCCAAAAACGGCGATGCCGCCATTGAGATTGGCGACAAAACCTACGCGCCGCCGGAAATCTCCGCGATGATTCTGCAGAAGATGAAAGCAGACGCGGAAGCGTACGTCGGCGAGAAAGTCACTCGTGCCGTCATCACAGTTCCGGCCTACTTCAACGACTCTCAGCGTCAAGCGACAAAAGACGCCGGTAAGATTGCTGGTTTCGAGGTTGAGCGAATTGTCAATGAGCCGACCGCGGCCGCCCTCGCCTACGGGATCGAAAAAGAGAACGAAGAAAAAGTCGTGGTCTACGACCTCGGGGGCGGAACCTTCGACGTGTCGATTCTCGACATCGACAATGGGGTATTCGATGTGAACGCTTCGAACGGTGACGGCCATCTCGGTGGAGACGACTTTGACCAGGCGATTATCGACTGGCTTGTCGAAGAATTCAAAAAAGATCAGGGCGTTGACCTCTCCGCAGATCCGATGGCGCTTCAGCGTCTAAAAGAGGCGGCGGAAAAAGCGAAGTGCGAACTCTCCTCTTCGCAGAGCACCGACATCAACCTGCCGTTTGTTACGGCAGACGCGAGCGGCCCGAAACATTTGAACACCTCCCTGAGCCGCGCGAAGTTCGAGCAGCTCGTCGACAACCTCGTCGACCGCACGAAAAAGCCGATTCAGGACTGTATGAAGGACGCGAAGGTTTCTTCCAGCGATATTCACGAAGTGATTTTGGTCGGGGGTTCAACCCGCATCCCGCGCGTTCAGGAGATTGTGAAGGAATACTTCGGGCAGGATCCGCACAAAGGGGTTAACCCGGACGAAGTGGTCGCCGCCGGCGCCGCGATTCAGGGCGGTGTCCTTACGGGCGATGTAGGCCAGAATGTGCTTCTGCTCGACGTAACCCCGCTTTCACTCGGTATTGAAACGCTCGGTGGAATCTCCACCCCGCTGATCGAACGCAACACAACGATCCCGACGAAAAAGAGCGAGGTCTTCTCGACGGCCGCTGACAACCAGCCCGCCGTAGATATCCACGTGCTTCAGGGTGAGCGCAAAATGTCGAAAGACAATAAGACGATCGGGCACTTCCAGCTCGACGGCATTCCCCCTGCCCCGCGCGGCGTTCCGCAGGTTGAAGTGACCTTCGATATCGACGCCAACGGAATCCTGAGCGTGAAAGCCAAGGATCTCGGCACCGGTAAAGAGCAGCACATCACCATTACCGCGTCGAGCGGTCTGTCCGACGACGAAGTCGAAAAAATGGTGAAAGATGCCGAAGCCCACGCCACCGAGGACGAAGCCGCAAAAGAAAAGATCGACCTGCGAAACTCAGCCGACCAGGCAGTGTTCCAGACCAAAAAATTCCTAAAGGAAAACGGCGACAAGATCGACGACGACAAAAAGGCTGAAGTTGAAGCGACGATTGAGCCGGTCAAAAAGGCGCTGGAAGCCGACGACGACGATCTGATCAAAACCGCAATGGAAAAGCTGAACGAAGCGATGCAGGCGGCGGCGACTGAAATGTACGCCAAAGCACAGGCTGAAACGGAAGCCGCGCAACAGGCGGCCCCCGAAGCCGAAGGCGCTGAACAAGCTTCCGGCGAAAAGCAGGCCGACGGCGACGTGGTTGATGCGGACTACACAATGGAAGACGACGAAGAGAAGAAGGATTAGAACCGCAGAATATCGAACAAGGAATGTCGAATTTCGAAGGAAATGGCATTCCCTTCAAATTTAGAATTAAAAGTGGCAGAAGAGTTCTGTCGAAAGATAAACCCAAGAAGGAGACCATCCATGAAGATTAAACCATTAGGTGACCGCGTACTGGTTGAACCGCTCAAAGAGGGCGAAGTTCTAAAAGGCGGAATCATTATCCCCGACTCGGCCAAAGAAAAGCCGCAAGAAGGAACCGTGATCGCGCTGGGAACCGGCAAGATCGACGACGACGGGAAAGTTGTTCCGTTCAACGTCAAAAAAGGCGACCTCGTACTGATGCCGAAATACGGCGGAACCGAAGTCAAAATGGGCGGCAAGGAATATCAGATCATGCGCGAAGAAGACATCCTCGCAGTGATCGGCTAAAGAAAATTTGAAATTAGAAAATTGAAACCTGAAACTCGTTTTTCCACTGGTTGGAAATTTCAAATCTCACGTTTCAAGTTTCGAGTTTCTTAATCGACTAAAAGGAGATTAAAAATTATGGCTAAACAATTGAAATTTGATGTAGAAGCTCGCAACGCCATGCTGAAAGGCGTGGAAAAGCTGGCACAGGCTGTTGCAGTCACCCTCGGCCCAAAAGGCCGCAACGTGATTATCGACAAGAAATTCGGCTCCCCGGCGGTCACCAAAGACGGTGTGTCGGTTGCTAAAGAAATCGAACTCGACGATCCCTTTGAAAACATGGGCGCGCAGATGGTTCGCGAAGTCGCTAGCAAAACCAGCGACATCGCGGGTGACGGCACAACGACGGCGACGGTTCTGGCTGAAGCGATTTATCGCGAAGGCATCAAGAACGTAACGGCGGGTGCGAACCCAATGAGCCTCAAGCGCGGTATCGACAAAGCGACTGCCGCTTTGGTTGAGTCCCTCGTGAAACTCAGCAAAAAAGTGAAGTCCAATGACGAAATCGCTCAGGTCGGAACCATTTCCGCCAATGGCGACGAAGAAATTGGTAAAATCATTGCTGACGCGATGGCTGCAGTCGGCGAAGACGGACCGATCACGATCGAAGAATCCAAATCGATTGAAACCAGCCTGGAAGTCAAAGAAGGCATGCTCTTCGACAAAGGATACCTCTCTCCCTACTTCGTGACCAATATGGAGTCGATGGAAGTGGCGTTGGAAGATCCCTACATCCTCCTCTTCGAGAAAAAGATCTCGAACCTGCAGGACATGCTTCCGCTGCTCCAGAACGTGGCGAAGACCAGCAAACCGTTCTTGATCATCGCAGAAGACATCGAAGGCGAAGCTCTTGCTACGCTCGTGGTGAACAAACTGCGCGGCACGCTCAACGTCTGCGCGATCAAAGCCCCTGGCTTTGGCGACCGTCGCAAAGCGATGATGGAAGACATTGCCATTCTCACGAATGGTAAGTTCATCACCGAGGACCTCGGCATCACGCTCGAAAACGTCACGCTCGAAGACCTCGGTTCTGCGAAGAACGTGACCGTCAGCAAAGATGAAACCATCATCGTTGACGGCGCTGGTAAGAAAGCGGACATCAACGCTCGCGTGGAACAGATCAAACGTCAGATCGAAGACACCACGTCGGACTACGATCGCGAAAAACTCCAGGAACGCCAGGCGAAGCTCGGCGGCGGAGTGGCTGTGCTGAACATCGGCGCTGCGACCGAGTCTGAAATGAAAGAGAAGAAAGACCGCGTCGACGACGCGCTGCACGCCACGCGCGCAGCCGTTGCCGAAGGGATTGTTCCCGGTGGAGGCGTTGCCCTCATCCGTGCGCAGAAAGCCCTTGATAAGCTTGCGCTCGAAGGCGACGAAGCTGTCGGAGCCGACATTGTGCGTAAAGCCTGCGAAGCCCCGCTTCGTCAGCTGGTCAGCAACGCCGGCATCGAAGGTGCCCTCGTGGTGCAAGAAGTCAAAAAAGGCAAACAGGTCAGCGGATACAATGTAGCGACCGGCGAATACGTCGACATGGTTGCTGCGGGGATTATTGACCCGACCAAAGTGACCCGTTCGGCTCTCCAGAACGCGGCCAGCATTGCCGGTCTGCTTCTGACGACCGAGTGCATGATCACCGACCTTCCTGAAAAGGATGCTCCGGCCATGCCCGACATGGGCGGCATGGGTGGCATGGGCGGCATGGGCGGCATGATGTAAGTCTGCTGTTCTTCATGAACCGAAAGCCCTGTCCGCCTCGGCGGGCGGGGTTTTTTTCACCTCAAATCCCATTGAAGTCCCCATTGACGACTGGGGGCGGGACGGGTATAGTCTCCCGTTTTTATAGCTAAATAAGGCAGAAACTTATGAACTTTGAATATCTGACCAAAGCCCAGGAAAAGATCGGGATGATTCCCGTACTGGTGAATCTCGTTTCCTATCGCACCCGCCAACTCATCCGCGGCGCGCGCCCGATGGTTAAGAAGGACTTCCCGGAACAGGACTTTCACGACATCGCCCTCAAGGAAATTGTCGAAGGAAAGCTGACCGTTGAGATGGGTGTTGAACCGCCGGACGACATTGGCCTGAACCCGATTTCCGAAGCCGGCCCCGCAGTGATCTTGTAAATCTACGAACCACTGCTCACGAAAAGAACGGCCCATCCGGCCGTTCTTTTTTTGTCTCTCCGATCCGCTGTCGCGGCAGTTATTAGATATTTGTTATTCGTTATTCGACAGATTCTTCATAGGATGTTCGGCGATTGAATAGCCCCTCCAACAATAAAAGGAATCCCCCTCGCAGAGGCGCAGAGAGTTTGTGAGCCAGAGCGACGTTCTCCGCGACCTCTGCGAGGTAAGTCCATTCCTGATCGAATTAAAAAGTAAGAATCCATGAGCACGAAGAAAAAAAAATCTAGCAACTCGACGGGAGCCATTGCCTCCAACCGTAAGGCGTACCGGGATTTCCACGTTCTGGAAAAGGTCGAGGCTGGGATTGAACTGCGTGGCACCGAGGTGAAATCGATCCGGCAGGGCCATGTACGGGTCGACGAAGCCTTTGTTCACATCGACAAAGGACAGGCCGAGGTGCTTCAGATGACGATTCAGCCCTATGACCATGGCAATGTTTTCAACCACGAGCCCACCCGTCCGCGGCGATTACTTTTGCATAAAAAAGAGCTGACCCGCCTCCAACGCAATATTCAGCAAAAAGGGCTCACGCTTATTCCGCTTAAGGTCTACCTCACGCGCGGCATAGTGAAGATCGAGATTGCCCTGTGTAAAGGGAAAGACAGCGCGGACAAGCGCGAGACCCTCAAAAAGAAAACCGCCGACATGGAAGCCCGCCGCGCCATGCGCAATGCTAGCCGCTAACCGCTTCGCAGCTGTTATTACCCAAATAACTTACGTTGTATTTATCCCTCGCCCGTTCGCTTCGCTCACTCAAGGCGCAAAGAAAGAGGCCGATGTATGCTCCGCGTTCTCCGCGGCTCTGCGAGGAATTAATTTCATGTTATTCGGCGTTCGAGCGACGTTCTCTTTTTTCCAAGGGTTGGAAAATAAAATGGCTCTGTTGTGCGTTGGGTGTATAACGAACTCAAAGGGGATCTTCATGAAGCTATTATTTTTCTGCATTCTGCTCACGGCCGTCATTTCATCTGCGGAACTCACCTACCCCATCGTCGATACGGGTCAAACCGTCTACTACGACGATCAGTCCGAAATTCGCGCCCCATCCAAAGGTCGCGCCTTTTACGGACAAGATGCGCAACACAACGGCAATCAGCCGAGCTACACCGACAACGACGACGGCACGGTCTCTGACAACGTGACGGGGCTGATGTGGGTGCAAAACCCGTCCCGCACTCTCTCCACCTTCGACGATGCGGTGGACGACGCATCTACGTGTCAAATCGGCGGCTACAACGACTGGCGGCTACCCACCATCAAGGAACTCTATTCACTGATGCTCTTCAGCGGCGAAACCGGCCGCTCCGCAGACAGCTCCACGCCCTATCTCGACACGGAGGCCTTCGACTTTTTCTACGGCGATGCCATCGGACAGAACCGCTTCATCGATGTGCAGTGCTGGACGGCCACCGAATACATCAGTACCACTATGGGCGGTAATCCGACGGTCTTTGGCGTCAATTTTGCCGATGGGCGCATCAAGGGCTATCCCAGGGTCAGCCCGCGCGGCGAAAACAAACTGGTGGTGCGCTATGTGCGCGGCAACCCCGACTACGGCCAAAATATATTTAAAGAGAACGGCGACGGCACCGTTACCGACGAAGCAACCGGATTGATGTGGCAACAGTCCAACAGCGGCGAAGGCCTGAACTGGGAGGATGCCCTCGCAACCGCCGACCATCTCGAACTGGCCGGATACAACGACTGGCGCCTGCCCAACGCCAAGGAGCTGCAAAGCCTGCTCGACTACTCATCCATCCCCGCTATTGATCTTTCGTTTTTCAAGATGAGTGATGAAGAGGCGTGGTACTGGAGTAGCACGACGCATCTTGACGGCCCGCCTGATCGCCGCGGACAGGCTGCGGTCTATGTCGCCTTTGGCAAAGCCACGGGATGGATGAAAATGCCGCCGTGGTCGCAGGACGCTAAATTGATCGATGTGCACGGTGCTGGCGCACAGCGAAGTGACCCCAAAAGTGGAGACCCCGAGAAGTTCCCGCAGGGCCGTGGCCCGCAGGGCGATGTCATTCGAATCTTTAACTCAGTTCGTTGCGTTCGTGACGTGAATTAATTTTCCCCGGTCTCCCAGCGCGCTTTTGAGCTTCGATGTTTAGCCCTTCAACTAAAAGTTGTAGGTCACAAACAGGCGGGCGTCGGTGGCAACTGTGTCGTCCGCGCCTTTGCCGTCCAGATAACCCACGCCAACTTTCAGTGCCACGGAAAGATGGTCGTTAACGATCTGCTTGACCACTACGTTCAACTCCTGCCCTTCAAAGGACTCCGTGTCGTGCGTGGTGTAGTTGTAGAGCGCGTAAAGGATCGTGTCGTCAAGCCGAGTGGTCGCCTTCAGGTAGTAGCTGTCGGCTCCGCCGTTAAACTGTTTGGCATAGAGCATCATCGATGAGCCGAGCGGATGGTTGATGCCGGTACCCGCTTCGGAAAAAGCAAGTGTGTCGCCACCGATGGAAAGGAAGCCAGGCTCCAGCGTGACGCATCCGATTTTCTGCTGGATCGAAGCGCCGATCATGTCGGAGCTGTGGTCCATTCCTTTGCCCACATCGGTTTCGTGGCGGTAGTAGCCGTTGATGGCCGTGTTCTCACAAAGCGTGTATTTCAGACGGCCCCCTGCGATATTGGCGATGTCGTGTGCGTATGCATCGTACACCGCAAGTTCGAGGTTGGTGACGCCAGTATAAACCGCTTCCGCCCAGGTGACCCCGCGGGTTTGCGTTTTTGAACCCAGAACGTCTTCGATATCCTGATATTTCCAAAGGGTGTCGTTATCCCAGACATTACTCATGCGTTCGATATGACCCACCGTGAGAACCGTGTCCGGAATGTCTTTGGTGACCAACATCGCGGCTTCAAATGCACGCGGCTTCTGGCGAAACGCATCGGCACGAAAAACTTCGCCATTGATCACCTGCCGACCGACTTTGACGAAGGTGTTGCTCAGGCCGAGCGCGCCGAAGTTGTATTTCAGCCAAAGCTCATTCAATTCATTCACATTACCATTGAAGAGCAGGTCTTCGCCGTTCGATCCGTAGCGCCCGCCCGCGGCGTGAAGCACATCGACGTGAATCAGCGAAAGCCCGCCGCTCAGCCCGGCCCATTCGGGAGAGAGATAGTCGAGCTTCCAGCCAAGCGTGGTGGAGTAACCGTTGCCAAGACCTTCGTAGTCGCGGTACATGGAGAGCGTCTGCGCGCGCAGGGAAACCTTCCCGTACACTTCCTTTTCATTAAAGGCTTTGATCGAAGAAGAGACGGGGCATTCAGCAGCGAATCCGGTTGCTGCAGCGAAAACTAAAAGCAGTGCGATTTTTTTCATAATTGATTCCTTTGTTAAACGCAAACAGGCCGGATTGCTCCGGCCCGTTCGGGGGGTCCCCCCAACTAGATATCTTTGAGGCCTTCCTTATCCTTTTGTGTCATCAGCGAAACAACGATCAGCACAATGAAGCTGAGCGGGATCGCGATGATGCCCGGGTTGTTGAGGCTGTGCAGGGCGGTCGTCGCATCGAGCCCATACTGCGCATACATTTTCGGCGAGGAGAGGATGATTCCCAACGCGGAAACCATGCCGATACCGATCGACCAAGCAATACCCTTTGCGGTGGTCTTCTTCCAGAAGAGCAACATGATGATCGACGGCAGGTTGGCCGAGGCCGCCACGGCGAACGCCCAACCGACGAGGAAGGAGACATTCATGCCCTTGAAGGCGATCCCGAGGCCAACTGCGAGGATCCCGACGACAACGGCAGAGATCTTGCCCGCCTTTACCTTTTGGGTGTCGGTCATCTTGATGCTGAAGTAGTTGTCCATCAGGTCGTGCGCCACCGCACCGGAGGCGGCAACGATCAGGCCGGAAACGGTTCCGAGCACGGTCGCGAACGCAATCGCGGAGATAATGGAGAAGAGCACAATTCCGAAGCCTTTTGCCAGCAACGGAGCGGACATGTTTCCACTTTCCAAATCGATCACACCATGGGTCATGGCCCCGAAGCCGAGGAACAGGGTGAGGATGTAGAAGAAGCCGATGGAGGCGATGGCTACAATGGTTGATTTACGCGCGTCGCGCTGCGACGGAACCGTGTAGTAGCGGATCAGGATGTGCGGCAACGAGGCGGTTCCGCAGAAGAGCGCGAGCATCAACGAGATGAAGTTCAGCTTGCCGATCGGTGTTTTGGTCGAGAAGTACTGCCCGGGAACCAGCAGGTCGGAGCCTTTGGTAACGACGGGGCAGAAGACCTTCACGTGGTCGCCGGCGTCATCAAACTTGGCAATCTCACTTTTTGGATAACGAACGATTTCACTTCTGTTGAGCGATGAGAAATATTCGAATATATTCACCTTGCCGGTTTTCTTGATCTCATTCCCGTCTTCGTCAGTCAACGAGGTTAGGTAGCCAACGGCCTTGAATTTGTTATCCGCTTTCGGCGCGCCGTTGTAGAGGGTGTCTCCATCGGCGGTGGTGGTTTTGGACTGCGCTTCTTGAAGCGTGTCGCCCTCGACGATCCACCAGTTCGCGACGTCATTATCGACGACCTTAACAAAGGTTTTCCCGTGAACTTCCTTCGTCGTGGCAGCGGTGACGCTAGAGGCTTCGATGGTTTGCGGAATGAAGGTTTCCGGACGCGGCTCTGTGGTGAGCCCGTCTTTTAGGACCAAGACGGAAATCACGGTAGAAAAGATGATCAGCAGTCCGCCCTTAAGGAACTGGACGTAGGTGGTGGAGGTCATTCCAGCCGTGGCCACAATCGTGATCACGATAGCTCCGACCATAATCACACCCACCCAGTGCGGCAAACCGAGCAATGGCGTAACCAGCACCCCGGCACCCACCATCTGCGGGATCAGGTAAAAAAGAGAAACCGCCAGCGTACTGATGGCCGCCATGAGCTGAATGCCCTTGGAGTTGAACTTGGAGTCCAGCGCGTCGGCAAAAGTATACTTACCGAGACGTTTCATCGGTTCCGCCACCACGAATAGGGCAACGATCCAGCCGGCCAAATAACCGATGGAATAAAGGAATCCGTCGTAACCATAGATGGCGATCATGCCGCAGATACCGAGGAATGATGCGGCGGAGAGGTAGTCGCCGGCAAAAGCGATGCCGTTGACGAACCAATGGACGGTTCCGCCCGCAGCGAAATAGCCCTCGGCCGATTTGGCCTTGCGAGCAAAAAAGAACGACATGCCGAGCACGAGGCCGACAAAGGCGAGAAAAATGGTAATTGCGATAGGGTTAGCGATGTAATTCATTAGTTCGCCTCTTCTTTTTTGCTGAGCTCATTTTCTTTTTTGGTGCAGGCGTGGTTGTAAATGAGACCGAGAATGATCGCGAAAATGATCAGTACGAGACCGTAAACAATTGCGAGATTAGTTCCTGCAAGAACCGTGGTCTTCATGACGGACGGCGCGAAAACCGCGATCCCAACAAATCCCATATAGATGATGCAATAAAGCCAGAACAGCTTGATGCCTAACTTCGCCTTCCATTCGGACGCATTGTCCTTTTCCCGCTTCGCAGCTGGTTCGTGTAACATAACGTTCTCCTTTATTGATCGAACAAAATAAAGCCAACATTTTTACCGACAAAACGCCAATAAGAGAAGGGATAACCTCCGCTATTTCAGCTCGTCGAGCCGACCCGTGAGGATGAAGTCGTTGAAGATTTGGATGAGGCCCTGCCGCGCGAGCGCAGTACGGTAGATTTTCGGCGAGTGGTCAGGACCGAATAATGTATAAGCCGTTTCCCGAATGACACTGTTCATCGGCTCAACCGAAAGGTTTTCCAGGGCGGTCGAATCACCCTTCGCCAGCCGGAACGGAACAAAGACGTTCAGCTCAATCGCCTGCAACCGCCCCTTCCCGACGAGCGCGGCTCGTTTTTCTTTGCCCGTCCAACCCACATGATTTTCCCAGTAACATTCTTCCAAACATTGGAAGCAACTGCGTTGCATTTCAGCGCTTCGCGTCGCAACGGCGGAGTCGGTTTCCAATGTTTGGAAAAAGCCGTTCGCAACCCACTGGGCTAATGCGCAAAGCCGCCGGACAGGATGATTGAGCGGGCGCAGTCCAGAAAAGTTCCAATCCTTTTTCGTGAGTGGATCGACCTCTTCCCATTTGTGCTCCTCGCGCCACCACAGATCCCAAAGGGAACGTAGCTCCTTTTTAGAGGATTCAGGCCAGCGCACTCCCGGCTGGGCTGGAAGCAGTCCAGACAATCCGAGCAGTACCGAATAAATGGTTTTCCAGTCGGATCCGTACTGCGCAAGGGATTCAAGCGGAACAAATTGAGCCAGTTTTCGAAACGGAGCCTTGTTGTTTTTGTAGCCAAGGGCGGCGGCGGTCTCTTCGTAGAGCGCCTGCGCCTCTCCGCGCGCCTGCATCAACCACGCCATGCGCTGCGTCTTCTGCCGAATCCGCTCCTCGCCTGCACTCTCTAAAAGATCCATGATCCGGTCCGGTTTTTTTCCAATACTTGGAAGAATAGAGGGGTGGAGGCTGAGCCTCCTTCCAGATATTGGAAAATGCTTAGATGCTCTCGGCTCCTGATAGGGATAGGCAGAGGTGTCGATGCTTTCAAGATCAATGGTACAACTATCGTATAGCGGTAGTTGCACAGTTCCCGGCGGAAAGAGGGATTCGTCGATGGTTCCGGGGAACCAGGTGATGTGAAACCGAACCCCTTCGTAGCGCGGGTCGGTGTGGTGACCATGGTTTTTCCAATCCTTGGAAACAATATGAATCTCGGCGTCGCCCGCGACACGCCGTTGCTCACGACCGATCAGCAAAACGGCTCCAAGAAAATCCGGCCCGGCCTCGAGGTTCCAGCGTCCGGGATTTTCGATCACCACCGGTTCGCCGCGTGAGGTTTTGAGTTCTTTGGGGCGCAGGGAGTCGTCGAACCAAAGCGCATGCAGATGGCGTTCGGTGTAGGGAAAATAGCGTCCGGAAGTTTCACGCACCTCATCCCCAGAAGACAGCCGGCGGTAATCCGCCGCGCCGGGAAACAATTGATCAACCGCCTTTGAAGTTTCGTAAAGCACGTTTGTTTTTAGCAAATAACAGAGCCCTTTGTAAAACCTATGCTTTTAAAATAACCTCGGTGCGCACGCTCTACGGGTCATACCCTCCCAAACCCCTATAAACATTGGCTATATTTGTTTATCGACGAAGCATCCCATACATTTGAATGTACGGAACAACTATTTATGTAATCTACTTATAATAAGCATATTAAGAAAATTTAGACCTGTTGTTTTACATGCGCTTAAACGCATGGGTAATCCCGCTTAACACATACAAAACCCTGATATATGAGAATGGACTACGCCCCTTGTCCCGCATCAGGAAAGTCAAAGTTCGTTTCGAACAGCTTTTTGAACTGCACCGCAGCGGCCTCTTCGTCGGGGCCATCAACCTGCAACGTGATCTCAGTGCCCTCCTCAAGGCCCAGCATCAGCAACTCGAGCGCGGAGCTGACCTCACACGATCCGCTCTTTGCTGTAACCGTAACCGTTCCACCATACGCGATAACCGCTTTGATGATTTCAGCCGTGGGGCGGCAGTGAATCCCTGCCGCGTTACGTATAGTTGCTTTCGTTTCGATCATAAAGTAAGTGCCTTTTGCTTGTACCAAACGGGCCCGCTCGGTTATACAAGCCGCTACCCGTTTAAGCAAAATAGAGAGAACAACGGAGCTTTGCAAATATGAAATTTCCGGTCAGCTGGCTGAAAGAACTCGTAGACTTTGAAGACACCCTAGAGGGGCTCTCCGACAAACTGACGTTTGCCGGGCTCGAAGTCGAACAAATCGAAACCATCGGTGGCACCTTCGAAGGCGTGGTCGTCGGGGAAGTCATCGCCATTGAACAACACCCCAATGCCGACAAACTAAGCCTCTGTACCGTGGAATACGGCGCGGAAGAAACCATGCGCGTGGTCTGCGGAGCGCCCAATGTTGAGATCGGTACTCACTACCCCTTTGCACCCGTCGGCACCACTCTGCCCGGCGGTTTCACGCTCAAGAAAGCCAAAATCCGGGGTGAAGTCTCGATGGGGATGCTCTGCGCCAAAGACGAATTGGGTCTCGGCGAGGACCACTCCGGCTTGCTCGTACTCGATGCCGATGCCGCGCCCGGCACCCCGCTAGCCGAACTGATGCCTCCGCCCGAACACGTTTTCGAACTCGAAATCACCCCCAACCGCCCTGACTGCCTCAGCATGATCGGCATCGCCCGCGAAGTCGCCGCCATTTACGGCACCGACCTCAAACTGCCCGCCATCGAGCTAAAAGAGTCTTCCGAAACAGTCGATTCGCTGGTCTCCGTCGACATTCAGGATGAAGAACGCTGCCCACGCTACACCGCGCGCGTTCTCAAAAACGCAACCGTCGCCCCGTCGCCCGACTGGATGAAAATCCGCCTCGAATCCTGCGGCATCCGTTCCATCAACAACCTAGTCGATATCACCAACTACGTTCTGCTCGAAACCGGCCACCCGCTTCACGCCTTCGACTACACCCTGCTCAAAGACGGCAAGATTATCGTTCGCCGCGCCACCGCCGGCGAAAAGTTCACCACGCTCGACGAAGCCGAGCGCGAGCTGACCAACGAGATGCTCGTCATCGCCGATTCCGACAAGACCGTTGCTCTCGCCGGCGTGATGGGCGGAGCCAACACCGAAATTAAAGACGACACCTCCACCCTTCTGCTCGAAAGCGCCGCCTTTGCGCAATCCGGCATCCGTCACACGGCCAAAGCGCTCGGCCTCTCGACCGACAGCTCCTACCGCTTCCAACGCGGTATCAACACCGATACCGTCGAGTGGGCCAGCCGCCGCGCCGCCGCGCTGATGGCCGAGCTGGCTGGCGCCACCGTTTGTAAAGGTGTGATCGATGCCTACCCCGCCCCGAAAACAAAAACACAGATCACGGTGCGCTGGGCGAACATCTGCAAACTGATCGGTCTCGAAATTCCGGCTGACAAGATGCTCCAAATTTTCCAAGCCTTGGAAATTTCGATCCTCGAGAGCGACGACCACGGTGCGACGCTCGAAATCCCGACCTTCCGCGACGACCTCACCCGCGAGGTGGACATCATCGAAGAGGTCGCCCGCATGAACGGCGTCGATAAGATTCCTGAAAAGCTCCCCATCGCTCAAGTGGTCGGTGGAGCACACGACGACCGCGTCCGCGCCGTCAACACCTGCCGCAAAAACCTGGCCGGACTCGGCGCACGCGAAATTTTAAACTACACGCTGGTCAACAACCCGCTGCTCGACCTCTTCGGCAAAAGCGATGACCGCGAAGAACTGCCCCACCCGATCAGTGCCGAGCAGTCGGTGCTCCGCACCTCACTCATCCCGCAGATGATCGAAAGCCTCGGCCGCAATAAATCGCGACAAATCAACGAAGCCACCTTCTTCGAAATCGGCCGCACATTCATCAAAACCGACAACGGCCCTGTCCAGACCGAAAAGGTCTGCCTCGGACTCATGGGCCCCGCCGGGCGCGGCGCACTCGATAAGCAGCGCCCCCTCGGCGACGAGGAAGTTTTCCTCTGGCTCAAAGGGCTGGTCGAGAAGCTGCTCGTCACTCAGAAGGTCACCAAATTTAAATTCCAACCCTTGCCTGCCCTGAGCGACAAAGGAGTCGCAGGGGAAGAACACGGGGCCTTTGAAGAGGGTCGCGCGCTCAAAGTGATGTCCGGTAAGATCCAACTCGGCGTGATTGGCCTGATTAATTCCAAGGCTCGGAAAGAGTGGCGCCTGAACGATCCGGTCGCCGCCGCCGAACTCGACCTCGAACCACTGGTTTCCAATGTTTGGAAAACGGGTACGGTCAAAGACATCCCGCTCTACCCGGCCACGGAACGCGACTTTGCTTTCATCGTCGATGAAGCGGTGCAGCACCAGGAAATCCTCAAAGCCATCAATGGCTCCGCTCCCGCCGAGCTCGAAAAAATTGAACTCTTTGATATCTTCCGTGGCAAAGGAATTGAAAAGGGGCAGAAGAGTATGGCCTACAGTTTCCTCTACCGTTCGCCCAAAGGAACACTGACTGATGAAAAAGTGAATAAATTTCACGAAGCCGTCGGACAACGTGTCTGCAAGGCCACGGACGCCATCATCCGCGAAGGGTAATGCGGAGAAATCCCGCGCTTTTTTCACCGGCACCTTGACCCTTCGGCTCACATCTGATAGCCTACGTTTGTAGAAGGGAAGAAGAAAAACCTTCTCGCTTGTTCTTTTAAATTTTAGCCCGCCCGGTTCATGGAAGCAAAATTCTCTGATCCGATAAACATATAATTAAAGGGAGCTTGGGACGGTCCGATCAATGGTTTGGTCGTTCATTAGGGCACCCACCTTGTCAATCAGGGTTCGGAGATAGCTTCTTCGGGTTTGGGCGCTTTTCCAGCCGTTTCGGTGAAAACCGAGCGGCTTCTTTGTCTCTTCGGAACAGGGATAGAAAAGAGTTTTTGACCGGATCACAGGATAAACTGGATGGGTTTTCATCATGGGTACCATCCTTTTCCTTGGTCTCGGCTTTCTAAAAAACCCATGTGAACTTTTGGAGGAAAGAAACATTGATCAACCGGATCTCTCTCTCCATTTTTAAAATCCTGCCAATCTTGTGATCCGGTCAAAAAATCCCCTTCCACTATTTCACCATTCCAGCATTCCCGATTCTCTGCCTTCGTGGTTAACTTCCTCCCATGGAATTGTTCGAAGCGAAATCAAAAAAGAACACACCGAAAGCGGGGGCGGGAACGGCGCCGCTGGCGGCACGGATGCGTCCGCGCGCGCTTGATGAGATTTTCGGGCAGGAGCATATTCTCGGCGACGGCAAGCTGTTGCGCCGCGCTATCGAAGCCGACCGCATGTCGAGTATCATCCTCTACGGCCCGCCCGGCTGCGGAAAAACCTCGCTCGCCGAGGTCATCGCGCTGACGACGGATCGGCGGTTCGAGCGCACCAGCGGCGTGCTGGCCAACGTGGCGATTCTGCGCGATCTACTCAAGACCGCCGCCGGCTGGAAGAAAATTCACGGACAGGACACGATTCTCTTCATTGATGAAATCCACCGCTTCAACAAGGCGCAGCAGGATGTCCTCCTGCCCTATGTCGAAAACGGCGACATCATTCTGATCGGTGCAACGACCCACAACCCTTTCTTCTTCATCAACACGCCGCTCAACTCCCGCTCACAAATTTTCCAGCTCAATCCGCTCAGCGAAGAAGCGATCCATGCCGTTCTTCAGCGCGCGATAGAGCATCCCGCCGGACTCAATGAACTCGTCACCGCCGATGGTGAAGCCCTTGCGCATCTGGCGCGCGTCTGCGATGGCGATGCGCGGCGCGCGCTCAACGCGCTCGAAATCGCCGCGCTCACCACGCCGCCCGGCGAAGAAGGGCTTGTATGTCTCACGCAGCACGAAATTGAAGAGTCGGTGCAGAAAAAAGCGGTGGTCTACGATCACGACGAGGATGAGCACTACGACACGATTTCAGCCTTCATCAAAAGCGTTCGCGGCTCGGACCCGAACGCAGCGGTCTACTGGCTGGCGAAGATGATTTATGCAGGCGAAGACCCGCGCTTCATCGCGCGACGGCTGGTTATCCTCGCCTCGGAAGATATCGGAAATGCCGACCCACGCGGACTGACGCTGGCCACCTCGGCGATGCAATCCGTTGAGTTTGTCGGCATGCCAGAAGCGCGCATTATTCTCTCGCAGGCAACGACTTACCTCGCTAGCGCACCGAAAAGTAACGCGAGCTACCTGGCGATTAATGCCGCACTTGACGACATCGAAAACGGCCGCACCCTGCCCGTTCCCAAGCATTTGCAAAGCGGGCCGAAGCCGGACAAAGGCAAACAAAAGTATCAATACGCTCACAACGGCAAAGATCATTTCGTCGATCAGGAATATGTTCCGACCGATAAGGTTTATTATCAGCCGACCGATCAGGGCTACGAAGAAACCATCGGCAAACGGCTGGCCTTCTGGAAATCTCTGCGGAGAAAAAAAACGTAGACGAGGCTTCCAGCCTCGTTGGCCGAGAAAAAGAACGCTGCCCATACAAACGAGGCTGGAAGCCTCGTCTACGACAAAACATGAAAAAAACTGAGATTCGCAAACAGATCGCCGAGCAGAAACATGCGCTCGGTTTCCAAGGTTTGGAACTTTTGAGCGCGGCAGTGGTTGAAAAGTTCCAAGGTTTTGGGAAAAAAATGGGTGGAGGCTCCCTCCTTCGCCAAGGCTACGGCGGGCAGGCAGCCTCCTTCCAAACCTTGGAACTTTTTAAAAATGCTAAAACGGTCGGGGCGTATATGCCCCTGCCCGACGAGGTCAACATCACTCCCCTTTTTAACCTCGCGGGTAAACAGTTCTATATTCCGACGTTCGATGAGGCTTCCGGCGGCTACCGGTTGGCGGAATACGGCGAAAAACTCAAAAAAGGAAAGTTCGGAATTCTAGAGCCCGCAAACCCGGCATTCGCCCCCGAAGAACTCGATCTCATCCTCGTACCGGGGGTCGCCTTCGACGGCGCCGGACACCGCATCGGGCGAGGTGGCGGGTTTTATGACCGCCTGTTGTCCCAATACGACGCTGTAAAAGTCGGTGTCTGCTTCGAGTTCCAATGTTTGGAAGGAATCCCCTCAGAACCGCACGACAACAACGTCGATCTGTTGGTGACGGAATCACAAATTCTTAAATGTGTGATGAACTGTTAGACAAGGACGCCTCTCAGAGTTATGCTTCGGCTATAAAAATAAAACTCTGAAACAAGGATCTAATTATGGACAGCATTATAACGTGGTGGCACGGCCTACAAGATGTAACCGTCAGCCTTCTTTTCGTCATTCTCGGCTTTTTCTTTAATGCCTATTTGATGCGAACCAATGCGATGGCATCTGAAAAACGCGGAAATATCATTCTTAAAAATGCCAAAGAAAAAGCGAATTCGATTGAGCATGAGGCGGGTGTTTCGGCCCGCGAGGAGGTGCTCGTCGCACGCGAGAGGGCAGAGAACAGCCTGAATGATAAGCGCCAGAGCATCATCGAACTTGAAGACCGTGTGGTGGCCCGCGAAAAAGACATCTCCCGCAAACTCGAGTTGCTGGAAACCAAGGATCGCGACCTGACTGAAAAGCTCGGACAAGCCGATGAGGAGCAAGAGGTTCTGAAGGAACAGAAAAAGACGCTCTTCGAACAGATGGAGGAGGAAACCCAGCGTATTCAAGATGTTGCAAAACTCTCCAAAGAAGAAGCCCGTACGATGATTATGGGGCAGACGGAAAAAGAGCTAGAAGACGAAATCAGCGGACTGATCCGTCACCAGCAGAAAGCCGCACACGAACAAGCCCGTGATGACGCACGCGAAATTGTCTGCGCCGCCATCGAGCGCTATGCCGGCGAACATGTCGCCAACATCACCTCTACACAAGTTCGGCTACCCGCGGATGATTTCAAGGCCCGCCTGATCGGTAAAGAAGGCCGCAATATCAAATCGTTCGAGATGGAGTCTGGGGTCAACCTGATCATCGACGAGACACCCGGTGCCGTACAACTTTCCAGCTTTGATCCCGTCCGTCGGGAAGTGGCTCGCGTCGCGCTGCAACGTCTTCTGGACGACGGCCGAATCCATCCCGCCAGCATTGAGAGCACCCTCAACAAAGTTCGGGGCGAAATCGATGAGATCATCCGCCAGGCGGGCGCAGACGCTCTCTACAGACTCGGCATCTCCGGAGTGGCCCCCGAACTGGTGAAAATCCTCGGCCGCCTGAAATACCGCACGAGCTACAAACAAAATGTACTCGACCACTCCATTGAAATGGCCTCGCTCATGGCGATGATGGCCGCGGACCTCGATCTGGATGTCAACCTCGCGAAACGCGTGGGGATTTTCCACGACCTCGGCAAAGCGGTCGACCACGATGTGGAAGGCTCCCATGCGGTAATTGGCGGGAACCTGCTCCGTAAATACGGCGAAGTGCCTCTGGTCTATAACGCCGTGGCTGCGCATCATGACGATGTGGAAAAGAGCAGTGTCTATGCGGTGTTGGCCTCGGCCGCCGATGCCATGACCGCCGCGCGTCCCGGCGCACGAATGGACACGACCGACTTGTATCTCGAACGCCTCGACAAACTCGAAAAAATCGCCCTCTCCTTCAAGGGCGTCGATAAAAGCTACGCCATTCAGGCGGGTCGCGAGTTGCGCGTTATTGTGGAAGGCAAGCAGGTGGATGACAGCCGCGCGCTGATCCTCGCCCACGAAATCGCAAACCGTATCCAGGCGGAGGTTCGCTATCCGGGTCAGGTCAAAGTGACCGTCATCCGTGAGACACGCGCCATCGAGTATGCCAAATAAGGAGGGCTCCATGCAGAAGGTGTTTGAACTCGATCATCCGCTGGTTCGTCACCATCTCACCCACCTGCGCAGCAAAGAAACCGCCCCGCACATTTTCCGCGCACAAATCCGGCGGCTGGCTATCTTGCTCGCCGCCGAAGCCACGCGCGATCTTCCGCTCAAACCCAAAACCATCGAAACACCGCTTGTGGAAATGGAAGGCGCGGTGCTCGACGTGCGCATTGGGCTGGTTCCCATCCTGCGTGCAGGCCTTGGCATGACCGATGCCCTGCTCGACCTCCTTCCCACCGCCGAAGTCTGGCACCTCGGCTTAACCCGTGACGAAGCAACGCTCCAACCCGTCGAGTACTATCATAAGTTTTCAAGCAACCCGCCCGATCTCGTTTTCGTGCTCGATCCCATGCTCGCAACCGGCGGTTCAGCCAACGCCGGAATCCAGCGGGTTAAAGACTGGGGCGCCAAGGAGATTCACATGCTTTCAATCATCGCCGCGCCCGAAGGCATTGCCGCCGTCCGCAAACAACACCCGGACATCTCCATCTATGTATGTGGCATTGATGAAAAACTCAACGACGATGCCTACATTCTGCCCGGCCTCGGCGACGCCGGCGACCGCATCTTCAACACCCTCGGCTAAACCTCTGTGTTGCGACAACCTATTCTAGCTCGAACTCGAACTCGACGGGCATCTCGACGGCCTGCCCGATCGGCTGTCCAAAATTCCGTCCGATAAGCTTTCCGAGCATTTTTTCGAGAGACCGCCGAAGCAACGGATGTCCTTTTCCGTACGTGATGGTTGCCTCAGAAATTGTGCCATCCGCTTCAATGATCACCAGCAGATCAAAAACCCCTTCATACCCCGCGCGCTGTGCCGAGGGAGGGTAATATTTTTCGGTTTGAATCTGCGTCAAAACCCAGTCCGAGAGAGCGTCTGCCGTCACCTCTTCATCGGCGGAAGATGCCTCCTGATTGACCTGCGCATCGGCCTGGATCGGTTCGGGTTCGGGCTCCGGCTCTTCAATGATTTCTTCGAGTGCAATATCCGCCTCTTCCTCCTCCATTTCATTACGGCGTGACAGGTCGGGGGGTAGCGGCTCGGGCTCTTTCGGGGGCGGCGGTTCCTCAACCGCCACCAGTTCCATCTGAGCAAAACTCAGATTCACTGCATTCACATGGATCGAAGTGGCTTCCTCGTCGGACAGCCGATCGGCCCCCCACCAGATCACGCCAACGACCGCAACATAAAGAAGTATGCTGAAAACAAATGCCAGCAGACGGATCCAGCGCTCAGATGGGCGGAGTTTATTCACGACCTTGGGGCAGCGTGGTAATGGAGATGTCTTCGCGATCCAACAAGCGCGCCTCGTCGATCACCGCGAGAAATGCGTCAAATGGCGCGGCACGATCAACAAACAGGTTGATCCCGAGATCAGGATTCGCATTGAGTAGTGCAGGAATGTCTTCCCGAGTCAGAGTGATCCCGTCATTAAAAAGAATGCCGTCCGCATCGATGCTGATCACCAATTGCTCCGTCCGCTCAGCAGACGCCGCCGCCGAGGCGGCCTTGGCCAAATTCACGGGAAGCGACGGGCGGATAAACGTCGAGGTGATGAAAAAGAAAATGAGGAGAATAAACACCACATCGATCAGCGGTGTCAGGTCGATCTCTTCATCGAATTCTTTATCCAGTGAAAAATCTTCGAACATATCAGTCCCTCATCAGGTCGCGGGTGGACTCAATGCACTCGATCATTAGGGCGCGGGTGCGCAAGCGAAGCAGGTAATAGAAAACAAGCGTAGGAATCGCGACGGACATGCCCATGATCGTGGTGATCAGCGCTTCCCAGATTCCGCCGGCCATCGCCGCATTATCCACCGCCGCCTGCATCGAGATCTCACGAAACACTCTCGAAATTCCTAGTACCGTTCCGAGCAGACCCAGCAACGGGGAGATCACTGAAATCAGACGGAGGATCGTAAGCGATACATAGGTCGATCCAAAGTTGCGCTGGAAAAGGTACGAAATTTCGCCCTGCAGCTCCGTGCGCATCGTTTTGTGGGTGAGCGCAGTCCAGACGACGAGGCTGAGCGGATTCGTTGACGCCTGCTCTTCGGTCACCACCGGTTGATCTTTTTTGAGCGCGGTCAAAAATCTCCGAAAGCCGCGCGGCACCCAGGCCAGATAGATGGCACTCGCCAAAAAAAGATAGAGGCTGATAAACGAGAGGGCCGCGATCACCACCCCTGCCGGACCAATTTTGTCATAGAACGCTTCAAGCATAGTTTTTCTCCAGACCCGGAGCATAAGCCTGCCGTGCAGGAATGATCAATATTCAATGCTCAATATTCAGCTTCCAAGGGTTGGAACTATTCCGTAGCGGCATTCACCTCAACCGTGATATGGGCGAGGTGCGGAATGGCGGAGAGTTTTTCCTTATAGAACCTGGGCGGTTGCGGGCAGTCGCTGACAATGCCGAGGATGACTCCATAATCCTGCGGGCCCAGTTTCCAAACGTGCAGATCTGCGATGATTTCTGACCCGATCACTTCGCCCATTTCTTTAATGATTTTCTGCTCCGCACTGCCGTCCAGCAGAATAGGCGCGGTTTCTTTCAGCAGGCCGATTGCCCAGCGAGCGATCACAACCGCACCGACCATACCCACGGCGGAATCGAGCCAGTTCCAGCCGAAATATTTTCCCAGCACCAGCGCGATAATCGCAAGAACAGATGTCAGCGCATCGGCGAGTACATGCAGATAAGCGGCTTTCAAGTTATGATCGTGCTGGGGGTGGTGACCGTGATGATGTTCGTGTGGCGTTTTCAGGATAAACGCACTGGCCACATTGACCAACAGACCGAGCACGGCCACACCGAGTGCTTGATTAAACTGGATGATCCCCGGAGAAACCATGCGGTGTAGCGATTCCACAAACATCATCAGCGCAACCACGGCCAGCGCAACCGCGCTGGCAAACCCGCCGAGCACGCTGAATTTTCCGGTGCCGAAGCTGAAGGCCGGATCCTGCACGTGTTTGTGCGCATAGCGATAGGCGGCCAAAACAATGATAAAGGCGACGGCATGGGTGCTCATGTGCCAACCATCCGCCAGCAGCGCCATCGACCCAAAGATCGTTCCGGTAACAATTTCGACAACCATCACGATGAGCGTGAGGATCAGTACCTGCCACGACCGTTTCTGCCCGTGTTCATGAAGGACCTGAAAGTCGTGATTGTGTTTGAAGGTTTCGGTCTGCATTTATACGGCCTTAAAAATGGCGGCGTCTTCGGGCTTCACTTCGATACAGCCCTTGCAGCTGGAGCATTTCGTGTCGAGCCGCTCAATCCGGCCTTTTCGTTCCAGCAAGTTGAGCATGCCCTCGATCGCTGAGGTCTCCATCTGAAAATGCAATGCAATTTCTTTGAGCGACATCGGCCCGCGCTCGGCGAGAAGTTTTGAAATTTGAGAGAGCATTAGCGAACCTTGATTTGTACGGCGATTTCCCGTGGGACGGTGTAGCGACTATCGCCTAGGGCGATAACGAGGTTGGGTTCGCTCTGATCGTTCTGAAGAACATGAATTCGCGCCCCGTTGAAAATCCCCATTTCCATGGTTTTCCGGTCGGAGTTTGCCAAAACCAACACGTCGGCTCCCGCCGCGAAGTCGCTCAGCGGGCGGGCGCATCGCCTCCCCTTCCGCTCGCCTTGTCCTGAACAGCGACACCGCTGTTTTTTTCTAAACATTCGTCCAAACATACTTACCCCTTTCACCCGATTTTAGAAGAACTCCACTTCATCGCGCCGCAGAAAAGCACAACGATACCGCCCAGCCCAACGACCCAGAGTGCAGAGGATGCGGGATGCGCGGCGGCGGTGGCCAACTGATAGAAGAGCGTCGCGACGATCCAGGCCAAGCTGGTCAGATAAACGACGGAAAAGGCCATCCATTTCCAGTTGGTTTCGCGTTGAATGGCGGCGATGGCGGCGACGCACGGCGCGTAAATGAGGATGAAGAGAAGGTAGGCGAGCGCGGCGGCTTTTCCGCCAAAGTAGCGCTGCAAGGAGCCAAGCGTTCCGGTGTCGATCTCCATCGCTTCGGTGACGGCGAAGGAATCCTCTACCGCTCCGGCTCCGGCCAAGCCCATCGGGTCTGCGAAGGTGCCGGAGAATCCCTCGAAGGCAGCGGGAATGGAAGCAAAGGCTCCGCCGTTGCCGCCCCAAAAATCAAACGCGTCATCCGCACCGTCCGTGTTTTCAGCATCCAACTGACTGTAGAGGGCATCGAGCGTTCCGACGACGGCTTCTTTGGCGAAGATGCCGGTGAAGAGTCCGACGGTGGCCGGCCAATTTTCGTCGGTGATGCCCATCGGGCGGAAGATCGGCGTGATGGATTTTCCGACCGCGCTTAGAATGGAGTCGGAACTATCCTCGTTTCCAAAGGAACCATCGGTTCCGATGGAGTTGAGAAAGCTAAGAACGACCACGACGATGATGATGACTTTTCCGGCTCGGAGAATAAAACTTTTGAGCTTGTTCCACGTGTGGTGCATCACGCCGTTGAGGGTGGGAATGTGATACGGCGGAAGCTCCATGACAAAGGTGGAGGCCTCCCCTTTGAGCAGTGTTTTACGCAGGAGCAACCCCGTCAACACACTTAAGACGATCCCGAATATGTAGAGTCCGAAGATGACGGAACTTCCAGACCTTGGAAAAAAGGCGGCCGCGAAAAGGATGTAAACCGGTAGCCGCGCCCCGCACGACATGAAGGGATTCATCAAAACCGTCATGGTTCGGTCGCGCTCATTTTCGAGCGTTCGCGCCGCCATAATGCCGGGCACGTTGCAACCGAAGCCGACGAGCATGGGTAGAAACGCTTTGCCGGGCAATCCGATGGCGCGCAACATGCGATCCATCACAAACGCCGCACGCGCCATGTAGCCGGAATCTTCGAGCGCGGAGAGACAGAGGAAAATGAAGAAGATCGGCGGAATAAATGTTGCGACGGTTTGAATGCCGCCGCCGATCCCGCCAGCCAGCAGGGTGATCACCCATTCGGGTGCATTCAAACTGCCGAGCAGAGCTCCAAATCCATCGACGAAGAGGGTTCCGAAAAATTGATCGAAAAAGTCGATAAATCCGCCGCCGACGTTGATCGTCAGCATGAAAACACCGTACATGACGGCGAGAAAAATCGGAATGCCGACAACGCGGTTGAGCACAACCCGGTCGATGGCATCGGAGACCGTTTTTCGAACCTGATCGGAGCGTTCAATCACATCCTTAGCGAGTCCATGGATGAAGCCGTAACGACCGTCCGCAATCACCACGTCTACGTCGTCGCCCACATGGTGCGCAATATGATCGGAGTGTTTTTTGACCGGTTCCGCGAGGGTTCCCCCTGTAATTTTTTCAGCGAGTTCATCGCCTTCGAGCAGCTTGATGGCCAGCCAGCGGGGATCGACCGACGCAATTTCCGCGAAGGTTCCAACCGTTGGAAGCAAATCGTCAATCGCCTCTTCCACTTCGCTATCATACGCGACATGCGTCGGAGAGATGGCGTGCTTTTTCGCAACGTCCAGCACCGCATCTTTCAGCGCATCGACGCCATCGCGGCGCGAGGCGACCAGCGGAATCACCGGACATCCCAAGTGCTGCTGAAGATGTTCAATCTCGATGCCGATCTTCCGCTGCTTGGCGATATCGATCATGTTCAGAGCCACCACAACGGGCACACGCATTTCGAGCAGCTGGGTCGTCAGATAAAGATTCCGCTCCAGGTTGGACGCATCCACAATATTGATCACCACATCGGGCTTCTCGTTCAGGATATACTCGCGGGAAACCTTTTCATCGACCGACCAAGCGGAGAACGAATAGATCCCTGGCAAATCGACCACCTTCAGAGCGGTTTCGCCGTGGCGGCAATCGCCTTCGAGTCGCTCGACCGTCACGCCGGGCCAGTTTCCCACTCGCTGGCGCGCACCCGTCAGCGCATTAAAAAGTGTTGTTTTTCCGCAGTTGGGATTTCCCACCAAAGCCACTGTTAAATTTTTCATGTTTCAAATTCCAAGTTTCAAATTTCAGGTTTCAGGTTTTAGCTTTCGACCTTCTCGATGTTCAGCGAATCTGCTTCCGCCTTACGTAGCGTCAAATTAAAGCCACGCAACTGAATTTCTGCCGGATCACCCAGCGGAGCCATCCGCACCAGTTTGAATTCCGCGCCGCGAATGAGCCCCATTTGCAACAGCTTTTGTCGATACATTCGATCCGTTGTATCATAGCCCTTCACCCGACCCGACTCGCCGACCTTCAACTCCTTGAGTTTCATCGCATTTCCTTTTTTAAATAAAATCTAAATAGTGGTATCGCATTTGAGAGTTAGGAGCAACTAAAACTCAAGCCCGAGTTGCATCGTGATGAGATCCGCATCGGGTCCACCGTCAAACTCCTCGTGCATGTATTCGAGAGAAAGCCCGGTGCTGTACAAATCGGTTTCACGAAGAAGAACATTACAAACCACTCCGCAGCGGGTTTCGGCAAACCAGTCAGCCACCCCTCTTGATTTTTCAATTTTCCCAGCGACATCGACTCGATCAGAGAGAGCAAACCCCAACTCGAGGTTGAGTGACTCCGGCTGAAAGCCTGTATCCACTCCGTCGATGGAGATCGAATCCAGCACCTTCACATACTCGGCGATCAGCGTTGCGGGGCCCATCGTCGCGCTGACCCATGCGTTAAGGCCGCCGGTATCATCCGAGGTCGTCACATATCCAGAATCGTCGAGCATACCAGTCAACCCATCGGAGTCCATGATGTTACGAATCCAGGCCGCCCCGAACGCCACGGACGAATCCTCGTTCTCGATCGTGTAGGATGCCGCGACGACCGCGTTCTCAACCTGGCTTTCCCCGTCGGTTTGCACATCGCCATTAAACACAGAAACACTCGCGAAGAACCCGCCCTTTTCAAATCCGAGCAACGCCGCATCTTCCTGCGCCTCGCCCAACTCTAAAACAATTGGATCGGAAATAAACAAACTGTCGAAATTCCCGAATGGAACGTACATCTTCCCGAGTTGCAAAAAGAAGGGCGTCACCTCTGGGTTTCCAAGCGTGATAAAACCTTGGTCGATATCGAGTTCTTCGCCGTCCTCGTAGAGTGCCACGACATCCGCCCGAACCCACTCATCGAACTGCCAACCCGCCGCCAGCTCCACCGTCGCCAGCGAGATATCGCTTGCGTCCTCATCGCCCGTGCTATTGTAACCGGCCTCCACCTCGATCACCCCACTGAACTCCAACCCCTCCGGAATCGAGAGCGTCGGTAAAGCCGCCCGCTCGTCCACCTTCGTTTGAACCGCCGCCGTCTGCGCCTGATTTTCTTGAAGCATTGCTCTGAGCTGAGCGACTTCTAATTGAAGCGCATTGAACGCCTCCTTGCTCACCGTCTCCTCCGCGAAAACCCCGCCCGCCACGAAACAGACCACCATCATCATCCAAACCATTTTCCTCATTGCAACTCCTTCTGCGGCTCTTCACCGCACCTCTATTAGTTAAAGCGAAGTAAGTTAGCTTAGCCTAAAAATAAAACAAGCCGTTTTTTAGATTAAATTTAAATAAGAGCAAGGGGACTCTGTAAATTAGGCGTGGCAAAGAAAGTTTGCTACTCTCCGCAGATGGAAAAACTAAGCGCCAGCCTCGAAGACTATCTCGAAACCATTTTCATCATCGCCGAACAGAAAGGGGCGGCACGCCCCAAGGACATTGCGGATCGTCTCCATGTGCGTGCGGCCTCCGTGACCGGTGCACTAAAAACACTCGCCGGAAAAAAACTGGTGAACTACGCCCCCTACGATGTCGTCACCCTGACGCCCGCCGGCAAGCGGATCGCAAAAAAAATTGAAGGTAAACACAATGCCATCCTCAACTTCTTCACCAACGTGCTCGATATTCCGAGCGAAGAGGTTGAAGAATTCGCCTGCACCATGGAGCACTCCATTCCAGATCATGTCATGGAACGATTTATTGAGTTTGCAGAATTTGTCGAGAAGTGCCCAAACCGCGGGGCATCGTGGAGAGAAGCATCACACGGCTATTTTTGCAAAACCCGCGGGGTCGACCCGCAGTGCGAAAAGTGTAATCTGGCAGATGGGTAGAGAAGTTCGGAAAGCATCTGCCCAATTTCTTGTAGCCGCGATCCTCGATCGCGGGGTCGAAGGGTTGAGTTTTTTAACCACATTGGACATAGACAGGATCACCGCGATCATGGATTGCGGCTACATTCGATCCCTCGGGGTCATTTCGGCGGCAGTGGAAAACGAGCGCCCCGAAGCGGCGAGGGTCTCCGAAGACGCTCTTCTACTTTACATTTCCAAGCATTGGAAAAGTCAGCAAGCTCCGACTCAGTCGGCTACCAGTTTTCGCCGAGAATCTCGAAATGCGCCTGCGGATGATCGCAAGCCGGGCATTTTGTAAGCGCTTTGGGACCTTCGTGCAAATATCCGCAGTTGCGACAGCGCCAGACCACAGCGTCACCCCGCTCAAAGACCTTTCCAGCCTCAATGTTGGCGGCCAGCTCCTTGTAGCGTTTGTCGTGCTGTTTTTCAGCCACAGCGATGGCGGTGAATACAGCGGCAATCAGCATGAATCCTTCTGCTTTCGCTGTCACAGCAAACTCAGGATACATTTCAGTCCACTCGTGCTCTTCACCCGCAGCGGCATCCAGCAGGTTCTGCAGGGTGTCTTTCACCGGCCCGGCCGGGAAGGTGCTGGCGGGGATTTGAATTTCGCCACCTTCCATCAGTTTAAAGAGACGCTTGGCGTGCTCTTTTTCCTGATTTGCGGTTTCAGTGAAAATATCAGAGATCTGAACGAGACCTTCTTTTTTGGCGACGCTAGCATAGTAGGTGTAACGGTTGCGGGCCTGCGATTCGCCGGCAAATGCACACATCAGATTGGTTTCGGTTTTGCTTCCCTTGAGTTCCATAGTGTTCCTCCTTTTAAAAGTTAACGGAGTGAATTATGGGTATCTCTGCACCTGTTTTCAAGGCTGGTTTCCCACGACATAAACGAAAGCTGGCGTGCT